>CAZZCT010000089.1:0-19817 GCA_964652365.1 uncultured Lentisphaerales bacterium | reverse complement strand
AGTTGGAACGGATTGTCGGCACAGGCCGGATCGCGCAAGTGCAACTGGAGCGGCCAGACGGTCTCCCAAAACCTCGGCGTACCGGCTGCCGCTAACGCCACCTATAGCCTCACTTTCTATGTCGGACGTCCCAACGGTCAGTCGCAGGGGACCTTTCGCGCCGAACTTTTTGATGACGCGGGGAGCATTATCGACAGCGGGACGCTAAACGGACCGACAACGAGTCCTACGTGGCAGAAATTCACACTGACCGGGGTTGCGGGTGCCAGCGGCAGCGGCAATCTTACGGTCCGGTTCACTTCCGTCAACGGCGGCGGCAACGCAAACTGGTTGGACAACGTGTCGTTGGGTTACGGAACGCTGCCTGCCTCGCCGTCGGGTTTGTCGGCTGCCACGGCATCTGCGAGCCAGATCAACCTGATCTGGACGGACAATGCCTCCGATGAGGATGGCTATAAGATCGAACATGCGCCAGATGTCGCAGGCAGTCCTGGGTCGTGGGTGCAGGTGGGTACGGCAGGCTTGAATGCGACGAACTTCAACAGCACCGGTCTATCTGGCGCGACCAAGTACTACTATCGGGTGGCGGCATACAACGGCGTCGGCGACTCGGGTTACAGCAACATCGCCAATGCGACGACCAAGAATGACGGCTTCACCTGGACGGGTGCTGCGGATGGCTCGTGGGTGAACGTCAACAATTGGCTGTACAACGATGCGATTCCCACACGCTATCCCGGCAACGGTAATAACGGCGATGTGGTCTACTTCGGGACCAAGAATGGCGGCGCGAGCCATCCCACCAGCAATCAGAATATTGATGATCGCGTGAGCAGTCTGAAGTTCCAGGATGCGTGGGAGTTCGATCTGGCATATCGCTACTTACAGATTGATGGTGTGAACGTCGACATCCCCGGCACGAATGGCACGGCGAGGATCTACAGCAGCGGCTTACGCCGACTGCTGTCCCCCAACAGCATCACCTTCAGCGCGGCAGCGGGCGACACGCTGGTGCTCGACTGTTACTTCAAGCCCGTCGGTAGCAGCGGCAACGGCTACCGCACCGAGAACTTCGGCGGCGGCGGCACGGTCGCGGTCAACAACGGGTTTGACAACGACAACAAGACCATCACGTACAACGTGCAGGGCAATACCACGCTGATAAACGGGTACTACGTGAACTCCCTCAACGGCAACACCGGATCGATCACGGTGGATGCCGGCAGCACGGTCGGCGGCAGCGGGAACTTCCAGGTCTTGACCAGCACCGTCAACGGCACCGTCAGTCCGAGCATCGGCAACGCGAACACGGGCATCAGCACGCTGACCTTCAGCGGTGCGCTCAACATCAACAACGGCACGTACGCTGCGGATGTTACAGCCTCCAGTTGCGACAAAGTGGCCGTAACCGGTGCGCTTACGTTGGGCGCCAACAGCCGGCTCGTGGTCTCCGGCACGACGCAAGCCAAAGTGTACGAGATCGCCACGTACAGCAGCCTCACCGGCACCTTCAATACGAGCACCTCCGTGCTGCCGGAGAACTACAAACTCGACTACGCCTACGGCGGCGCGAACAAGATCGCGCTGGTCAAGCAGCCGGGTGGAACGACGGTCATGATTCGGTGAGCTATGACACACACACACAGACTCAACGTCGCAGCGGTCGCCTGTTTGGTCGCGGCTCTGGCAACCCACACAACCTGGGCTGAAGACGCGCGAAGCCTCGCGCATCTGACCTACGACGAGGCCCAGGGTGGCGTGTTGCGGGTCGTGCGGACGCCGCCGGGCGGCGGCGCCGCGGATGCTCAGCAGTCGCTCGGGCATCTGGACCGCGGCACGGTGACGGTCTCCTGGCGGCAGACCATGGAACGCTATGCGCAGGGACCAACCCAGCCGAGCCTGGAGACGCTCTACACCGTGCGCTTTCTGAACAGCAACGGGCAACTCTTCTTTCATGTCGGGATTCTTGGCGCGAAGCAAGGCGAGGGTGGACCGATCATCGCCACGGGCGCCAACGGCGAACTGGGGCGATGGAAGCCGGGCCAGAAACTGAAATTCGTGGCCGCGATGAATCTCGACGCCAACACCTGCACCGTCAGCATCGACGGTGAGGTCCGCGCCAAGGAGATACCCGTCAACCGGTCGGGTGCCTTGAACTACGTGCAGTTTCGCGACGGTACGGGGTTGGGGCTTCAGGATGGCGCGTTCACGGTGACACTTGACGATATCGACATGACCAGCCAGACCGAGCCCGAGAAGTTGCTCGAACGCTATCGTAACGCGCCGCCCGTCAACAATCCCGTGCCGAAGCTCAATCCGAGGCCGTCCGATGCGAAGAGTTGGACGGTGCCCGGCGAGGTCAAGACCTCGTGGGTCGGCAACACGTTCGGCGGCGCCTCGGGCGTGGACGGACACCAGAACGGCTTCGGCGAGTGGGTGCAGAACGGCATCGCGCCCGGGGCCTTTGCCGTGGCGCCGGACGGTACCGTGGTCGCGGGCGTGGGCTGGGACGAAGCGGGGCGCTGCATCGGGCTCTACAAGGACGGGAAGGTCAACACCCGCCTCGTCGCGCAGTACGACATGCGCGGCGGACATCGGGCCTGGGGATTCGGCAGCGCCAACAGCGCCGTGGCCGTGGATGGTGAGTGGATCTACGCTGGCAACCACGACGGGCACCTGATGCGCTTTCGCTGGACGCCGGGCGACCTCGATTCGCACGCCTGGGTCGATCAACTCGAACTCGGTGGCGACTGGGTGGCGCGCACGCTGACGGCGCGCAACGGCCGTGTGGCGGCGCTGTTCAATTCCGGAGACGTTCGCGTGTGGCAGGTGTCGACCAACGGCTTTACGCCCGTGAGTCGCTGGGCCGCGCCGCAGGGCGCGCACGCGATGAGCTACGCGCCGGACGGTGCGTTCTGGTTCGTGGCGGCTGGCAAGGTGCTCAAGGTCGCGGCCGACGGCAAGCCCGTGGCAGGTGTCGAGATCGCGGATGCGGGCGCGCCCAGCGCGGTCTCCGTGGCGCCTGACGGCACGTTGATCGTGTGCGATAACGGCTCGCGCCAGCAGGTGCGGTTCTATGACGTGTCCGGCGCAACGCCCAAGTTTCGTAAGGCGTTCGGCGATGAGGGCGGGTTGCGCAGCGGCGTGCCGGGTACGCCCGGTCCGCACAAATTGTACGGACTGGCGGGAGCCGGCATCGACGCCGCAGGCAATCTGTACGTCGGTTGCTGTCTGCACCCGGCCAGTCGCGGCACGGCGATCAAGACCTTCGATCCCGCCCGCGTGCCGCGCTGGAATCTACAGTGTCATGCCTTCACCGACGGCTACAGTTTCAACCCAACCTCCGACGGCACGGAGGTCGTCGGCGTGGACGAGCTGATCTCACTCGATCTGACGAAGGCCGCGGGACAGGAGTGGTCGCTCAAGGCCATAACACTCGATCCGCTGCGCTATCCCGACGATCCGCGGGTCACGGCCGACGGCCACGGGAACTGCGGCGCGATGCTGCGCACCGTCGGCGGCAAACGGTTGCTCTACACGATCGGCATGCAGTCGGGCGGATTTGGCATCTATGCGTTCGAAGACGGTCCCGGACATGTTGCTCATGCGGTCAACGGCATGGGCCAGCGCGGGGCCTGGGCGTGGAACGTGGATGCCAAAGGCGACATTTGGTTGGGCGACCCCGGCGACGGCACGGTCAAACGCTACCGTTTCCTGAAGTGGGACGCCGATCGGCCTGAGTTCGAGACCAAGACTCCCGACAGTTGGCCGGCGCCGACGGGCTTCGACAAGATCCAGCGCGTCCACTACGACACGCTGTCGGACACGCTCTATGTCGCCGGCTTCCCGAACGGCGTACCCGACCCGGCGTGGGGAGAAGTCGGCGCGGTGTTGGAGCGCTATGACGGCTGGACGACCGGCAAACCCGTGAAACGCTGGCGGGCAGACCTACCGGTGGACGACGAGAAGGTCTATCCCAAAGCCATGGATATCGCCGGCGACTATGCCTTCGTCGTGGCGGTCAAGCCCGTGGGTGGCCAGACCGGCATGATCTACGTCTACAATCTTGCCGACGGCACATCGGCGGGACGGATCTGGCCCGGCCGCGAAGTCGGCGGCTACTCCGGCTGGGTCGACATCACCCACGCCATCGGCGCCTTCAAGCGGTCCGACGGCGAGTACCTGATTCTTGTGGAAGAGGACTTTCGCGGCAAGTGCATTCTGTACCGCTGGCGTCCGTAAGTGTTGCCTCCGTTGCCTCCGGTCACAACTCCCTGAGCAGTTTCAATGGCAAACACACAGCGTCTTTCCCGTGCTATCGCCTGCCTGGCGGTGTGCCTGTTGGCCACGGCCGGTCTGTCCCAAACCGTCAAGAGTCTGGCGCACCTGACCTACGACGACGCCCAGGGCGGCGTGTTGCGGGTCGTGCGGACGCCGCCGGGCGGCGGCGCCGCGGATGCCCAGCAGTCGCTCGGGCATCTGGACCGCGGCATGGTGACGGTCTCCTGGCGGCAGACCATGGAACGCTATGCGCAGGGACCAACCCAGCCGAACCTGGAGACGCTCTACACCGTGCGGTTTCTGAACAGCAACGGGCAGCTTTTCTTCCATGTCGGGCTCCTCGGCGCGAAGCAGGGCGAGGGTGGCCCGATCATCGCCACGGGTGCCAGCGGCGAACTGGGCCGATGGAAGCCGGGCCAGGAACTGGAGTTCTCGGTGGCGATGAACCTCGACGCCAACACCTGCACGGTTAGCATCGACGGCGCCGTCCGCGCCAGGGATATCCCCGTCAAACGGCCGGGTGCCCTGAACTACGTGCAGTTCCGCGACGGCACGAGTCTCGGACTTCAGGATGGCGCGTTTTCGCTGACGTTGGACGACATTGAGGTGACGCACCGGCCCGAACTGAATCGCCAAGAGCCGCCCGTGGCCCGGCCGGCGCCGGCGTTGGCTCCCGTTGGCGATGCCGCTTCATACCGCACCTGTTGGATCGGCAACAGTTTCGGCGGAGCCGATCAGACCTGGGTGCAGGGGCGCATCCACGATGCCTGGGTTTCGCCCGAGGGAGCGGTTTTCGCCACCACCTGGTGGGATGAGGGCGGGCATGAGCAGTGCGCCTACAAGGACGGCAGACTCCTTGGCGTGATCGGCAAGCCCGGCCACAGGGATGGCGGCTGGACAGTCGCCATCGCCGGCTCCGGCGACGCGCTCTTCGGCTGTTCCGGCATCGACGACCATGTCCAGATACGCCGCTTCGACATCAGCGCGTTGCGGAAGCCGGGCGCGGCTGGCCGTCTCTCCTTCCCGCAGACCGAAGTGACCAAATTATCGGCGCGCAAGCCGGTTTGGGGCCTGCTCTGCCTCGGCGACCAGGTCTTCGCCAGCGTGCCGGAGGAGAACAAAGTCTATCGAATCAAGATCGCCGATCTGAGCGAACGCGGCAGCTTTCCAGCCCGGGGGCCCTCCAAGCTGGCGGCGGCGCCGGACGGCACGTTGTGGATCGTCGAGGGCTGGAATGGCATGGGCGGCACGAGCGTCGGCCATTTCAAGGCCGATGGCACCCGCCTGCCGGAGACCATCGACGACATTGAAGAAATCCGCGCCATCGCCTGGTCGGCGAGCCGCAACTGCCTCCTGCTGGGCGAGAACGGCAAGGCGAATTGCATGCTGAGCTACGACGTGACCGGCAAGCCGAAGCGTGTCGGCAGTTTCGGCCGCCCCTACGCGGCCGGCAAACCAGGCCAGGTTGCGCCTGATAAGTTCGACGGCATCACCGGCCTGGGCACCGATGCCGCCGGCAACCTGTACGTCTGCAGCGATGGACGTGCGGGCGCCGACGGCAACGGCACGGTGCTGCGCTCCTTCGCCGGCGACGGGAAGACACTCAACTGGGAGTTGCTCGGGCTGGAGTTCGTCGACACCGCCGATATCGATCCGGCCTCGGACGGCGCCGACGTATACAGCGATTTCCATCACTACCGCCTCGATGCCGACGCCCCGGCGGGTAAGGACTCGACATGGCAGGGCTTGACCTTCGACCGTTTTCACGCCTCCCAGGCCAATGATTTCCGCGCCAGCACCAAACATCACTACGTGCTTGGCGTCCGCCGCATCCAAGGCAAGTTGTTCATGTTCACCACCGCCCAGTGGCCGCACTATATGAGCATCTACCGTTTTGAGGGCGAACAGGCCATCCCCTGTGGCCGATGGATCGGGCAACATGAGCCGAAGCAGCCTTGGGCGGTTTTTCCCGGCGAAGAGGTGCCCGCCGAACTGAAGGGGAAGATGATCGGCTCGTTCTGGACCGATGCCGACGCCGACGGTTTGGTGCAAGCGGGTGAGATCGAGGCGACCGAGCCGACTTGGTGTTGGGGGCGGCACGTCGACGAGAGCGGCGGCGTCTGGCATGTGTTTGGAAGCGGCATCATGTATTTCCCCTGCGACGGCCTGAACAAGGCCGGGGCGCCTGTGTACGCGTGGTCCAAGCGGAAGTGGCATGAGCGCCCGTCGGAACTCAGCGCAATGAGCGGCTGCGCGTACCAGGCAGCGAGCGACACCATGCTGACCCTGGGCTGGACCGCCACCGTGCCGCGGACTGATTGGGACGACCGCGCGGTCGGCCGTGTACTGGCTTGCTACACCGACTGGAGCAAGCCAGTGCGCAAGTTGGCGTGGTCCACCCCGCTGGCGGTCAGCGACGGCGGCGCCCTCGATGCTGACTACATCGGCGGAGTTGCGGTCGCCGGCAGCTACGCCTTCGTCGGCGTTACCGACCGGAAGCGCAATCTCGGCTTCTGCGCCGCCTACGCTCTTGCCGACAGTATGCTCGCGCAGCGCTTCACACCCGGGCCCGAGGTCGGCGGGGTGAACGGATGGCTCGACATCCCGAACCCGATCCACGCCTATCGGCGCCTGAACGGTGAGTACATGGTGCTGCTGGAGGAGGATGCGCTGCACAAGGTGATTCTCTACCGATGGCGCCCTGCGGTGGTGGTGCTGGCCGGACTGGAATCCGTGAAACGCCTCCCAGGCGGAAAGGTGCGCTTGGCGGAGGGAAGGCCAGGGGACAGGGAACGTGTGGTGCAATCATCCGTGCGTTCTGGCACCCCTTGAGGGTGCGGGCCGCACGCGCCGGCTTCCGGGGGTATCGTTGCGCTCAACCCCCGGCTACGTTCTGGCATCCCGTCGGGATGCAGCCCGGTTGGAGCGTACGCATGCTCGTGCGGCCGCACGTTCTCTGTCCCCAGTTCGCGCGCCCGCCGTGGCACACTTGCCGCGCCTCCCCCCCTTGACAAACTGAACGCGCCCCGCCAGCTACACCGGGGGCGCGTTCAGTTTGTCAATCGACGAAAGACGCACGCCGAGTGATATTCGCATTGACGTTGCAGGGGATTCTCCAGCATGATCAGACACTAAGCGTGGATGGACCCCGGTCTCGTAGACAAACGCGACTCGAGTTTTTTTCATGGAGCAACTGCGCGAGCGGGTGGCCACATGGAGGGGGTGTATATGAGCGTCTGTTCAAGGTCGGTGCGTTTGGCTATCGCAGGGGCGGTCCTGTTCGCAGGCTTCGCCCTGCGGTCTTCGGGTGACGTGCCAGCCCTGCTGGCTTACCAGGGGCGGGTCACGGTCGCCGGGACGAACTACAACGGTACGGGTTCGTTCAAGTTCGCGCTGCTGGCGTCTGGTGGCGCGACGCTGTGGGGGAATGACGGCGTTCGGCCGCCGGTGGCTGGCGTTTCGCTGCCCGTCGAACACGGCCGCTTCAGCGTGAAGCTGGGCGACACGACACTGTCGCACATGACGGCGATCGACCGGACTCTCTTCGGCACGAACGCCGTGCTCATGCTGCGCATCTGGTTCAACGACGGCATCCACGGCTTCCAGCAGCTCACGCCCGACCAGCAATTGACCGCAGCCGCCTATGCCTTCACGTCCGACACCGTCTCGGACAACGCCGTGACCGGCGCGAAGATCGCGGACGGCGCGGTCACGAGCGCCAAGATCGCGGACGGCGCCGTCACGTCGGGCGACATTGCCAATGGCACCGTGAACTACATGGACATCGCCGCCGATGCCGTCGACGGCTCGCACGTCTGGAACGGATCGCTTACCGGCGCCGACATCCAGGACGGCAGCCTGGCAGCCGCAGACCTGGGAACGGGTTCGGTCGGTTTCGATGAGATCGCAACCGACGCGGTCTACGCCGACGAGATCGCCGCAGGCGCCGTGGGCTCCAGCGAACTGGCCGCAGACGCCGTGACCAGCGCGAACGTGGCACTCGATGCCCTGACCGCCAACGACCTGGCCACCGACTCGGTGACCGCGCTGGAGATCCAGGCCGGGGCCGTGGGGACCAGCGAGGTGGCCGACAACACCCTCACGGCCAGCGACCTGGCCACCGACTCGGTGACCGCCCTCGAGATCGCTGCGGGCGCCGTCGGCACCGACGAGGTGGCCGACAACACCCTCACGGCCAACGACCTAGCCACCGACTCGGTGACCGCGCTGGAGATCCAGGCCGGGGCCGTGGGCACGAGCGAGGTGGACAACGATACGCTCACGGCCAGTGACCTGGCCCCCAACTCGGTCGGCGCATCCGAACTGGGCGACAACGCCGTCGACTCGGCCGCCGTACAGGACGATGCCCTCACCGAGTTCGACCTGGCCACCGGTGCGGTGGGGAACGCGGAGATCAAGGACAGCGCTGTGAACAGCGCCAAGATTCAGAACGGAACGGTCGCCAGCGCCGACATCGCCTCCCTCAACATCCTGGCGCAGCATCTCGCGACGGGTTGTGTATCGGGCGAGAAGATCCTCGACGGCAGCATCACGACGAACGACCTGGCCATGTATTCCGTGGGCGTGGACGAGTTGGAGGAAGGCTGCGTGACCACCGGGAAGGTGAAGGACGGCACGCTCACGGCCTCCGACCTCGGGACCGACGCGGTCGGTCTCGACGAGATCGCCGTCGGCGCCGTCGGCAGCGTGGAGGTGGTCGACAACTCCCTGACCGTCTCGGACCTTGGCACGGGGTCCGTCGGGAGCGACGAGGTCGTCGACAACTCCCTGACCGTTTCGGACCTCGGCACGGGGTCCGTCGGCAGCGACGAGGTCGTGAACAACTCCCTCACGGCGAACGACCTCGGAACGGGGTCCGTCGGCAGCGACGAGGTCATCGACGACTCCCTCACGACGAACGACCTCGCCCCGAACTCGGTCGCGGCCAGCGAGCTGGCCGACAACGCTGTCGACTCCGCTGCGGTTATCGACGGCACTCTGGCGGCGATCGACCTGGGCACCGACTCCGTGGCCGCCGACGAGATCGCCGCCAACGCCGTCGGCACCAGCGAGGTGGCCGACAACACGCTGACGGCCAGCGACCTGGCGGCCAACTCGGTGGAAGCCGCCGAGATCGCCGCCAGCGCCGTCGGCACCAGCGAGGTGGACGACAATACGTTGACGGCCAACGACCTGGCGCTGGGTTCGGTCGGAACCAGCGAACTGGTGGACAACGCCGTCGCGAGCGCGGATCTGGCCGACAGCATCGACTTAGGCTCCACGGCGGCCTACGGAACGCTGAACCTCTTCCGTTGCGAGAACGCGTCCTCCACGGCAGCCATCGTCCTCTCCGGGCAGGGCAACAGCATGGCTGTTCGCAACGACAACGGCACGCAGGTTGTCACGGCTGACGTAGCCAACGATGCTGGACGCATCCTGCTGGACAGCACCAACGGCGCGGCCAAGGTGCAGTTGTACGGGCTGGACGACTCCTCCGGCGGCGGCATCGTCTACCTGAACGATGCCAGCGGTGACGTCACGGTCTCCATCCAGGGCGCCAAGAGCTCCGCCGAGGGCGCGCGGATCGCCTTGGACAACAGCGCCAACATCAACCGCATCGCGCTGGATGCCCAGGACGTCATCTCCGGCGGCGGCGTGATCACGCTCGCCGACGCGACTGGCGACACGACCCTCATGCTGCAGGGCGCCGGGGGCGCCGCCGAGGGCGCGCGCGTCACCCTGCGCAACGCCACGGGCGGCGGCGACAGGCTCGTCCTGTACGGCGACTACGGGGGGGGCGGCATGATCGCGATGAACGACAGCCAGGGCGATCGACGCGTCGAGGTCATTGCCTCAACGAGCCAGCTCATGCTGCGAGCGAACGACGGGAGCGCGCGGGCGTCGCTGACGGGCGGCGAGACCGGCGGATACTCGACCCTCTACAACGCGGCGGGTCTGCAGACCGTGATTATCGAGGCTGCGCAGAATGCCGACAGCGGCGCCCGCATCCGCCTGCGGAACGAAGCCGCCGTCACCAAGCTCTACCTGGACGGCGACGATAGCGCCTCCGACGGCGGCTACGTCGGCCTGGTGAGCTCCAACGGCGAGACGACCGTGGAACTCTTCGGCGACTATCAGGGCACGGGCGACGGACGCGTCGTAACCGACGAGTTGCAGATCACCGGCGGCAGCGACCTTTCCGAGCAGTTCAACATCCAGGGCGCCGTCGAACCCGGCGCACTGGTCTGCATCGACCCGGAACATCCGGGCGAACTGTGCGTCAGTTCCGAGCCCTATGCCGCCACCGTGGCGGGCGTCGTCAGCGGCGCCAACGGCATCAAGCCGGGCATGCTGATGGGCCAGCAAGGCACGGCCGCAGACGGCGTCCATGCCGTCGCGCTCACCGGCCGCGTCTACGTCAAGGCCACCGCCGCCAACGGCGCCATCCGCCCCGGCGACCTGCTGACGAGTTCGGCGCTACCCGGACACGCCATGAAGGCCACCGACCCCGCGCGCTGTTTCGGTGCCGTGATCGGCAAGGCCATGTCCGTCCTCGATGATGGCCAGGGACTCGTACTGGTGCTCGTGCAGCCGCGCTGAAGACCGGAGGGACGGACTCATGCATGCCGCCAAGACGCTTCTCGCGCTACTCGCGCTTGCGTCTGCTGCGCTCTGTGCACACCCGGCACGCGCCCTGGACGAATGGACGTTCATGGTCTACATGGACGGCGACAACAACCTCGAGAGTGCGGCGATTTCCGACTTCATGGAGTTGGCCGCAGTCGGCTCCTCCGCCAGTGTCAACGTGGTCATGCTCTTCGACCGCATCCCCGGCGAGAGTTCCAGCTACGGCAACTGGACGGATACGCGCATGGGCCGCGTGGACCGGTTTGACGAGCCGAACGCGAGCTGGGGCGCTTCCATGGGCGAACTGAACATGGGCAACCCCCTCACGGTGAGGCAGTTCGTCGACTTCAGCATGATGATGTATCCGGCCGAGCGCTATGCGTTCGTCTTCTGGAACCACGGTTCGGGCTGGCGCACGCTGGCGCTGGGGGGCGAGGAGCCCGACCTGCCGATGAAGTCCGTCTGCGCCGACGACACCGACGACGACCGCCTCGACATGTCTGAAGTACGCGAAGCCTTGGCCGCGATCGAGACGGACCATGGCGAGATCGACCTCGTGGGTTTTGACGCCTGCATCATGGGCATGGTAGAGGTTGCGTACGAAATCCGGGAGCACGCGGGTGTCATGGTCGGATCCGAGATGCTCGTCCCCAACTCAGGCTGGCCCTACACCACGATCATGCAGGATCTGGTCGCCACGCCGACCATGAGCGCCGCGACCTTGGGCGGCGTGATCGTGGATCGGTACTGCGAGAATTATGGCAGCTACGTGATGTCCTCGGTCTCCCTGCACAGCGCAGCGATGGGCGCGTTCAAGGACAAGGTGAACCACTTTGCCCGAACGCTCCGGCACGACTGGAACGTGCGCCGCGGGGCGTGCGCGGCCGCTGCCCAGGACCTGCTCGTCACCGTGCGCGACGCCGTGCTCGACGACTATCCGCTCAACACGAGCACCCACGGCCTGGCCGTCTACTTCCCCGAAGCCGCGGGTGACATGAGCCCGGACTACACCAACTCCGTGATCCAGTTCACGGTCGACACCGAGTGGGATGAGTTTCTGGTCGACTTCCACGCGACCATGGGCGGCACATGGGTGGCTGCCGCCCGAGACCAGACGCAGGAGTTCGACATCCACTCGGGCAATCCCCCCTGGGACGGTCATCACGTCGATCTCTGGGACTTCTGCGAGGAGATCATCGAACGCGCGAACGACACGCTCTGGGTGGATTTCTCGTACGCCGGCTATGAGAACGGCGGCTACTGGACGCCGTACAGCACCGTGGCGGAGGCCGTGACGGCCGCCGCCGCGGGGAACACGATCTGCATCAAGGGCGGCACGTCGGCCGAGACGCCCACGATCACGAAGGCCGTCTACCTTGAGGCGGCCGGCGGCAAGGTGACCATTGGGCACTAGGGAAAACGAGGCACGGACATGAGACGCATCGAAGTCGCGCTGTCTTGGGCACTTGGGGTCGGCTGCTGCATCGCGGCCGTCGCCCGCGGGGCCATCCGCGAGAGCGCCGACTACGGCATCGAGACCGAGGCGAGCGGTTGCACGGGCGGAGCCAGCGCGTCGGCCAGCTACGCGCTCGAAGGCGTGGCCGACGCCTGCGTGGGCGCCGGCACGAACGGCGCAACGGCCGAGGTGGTCCGGCACGGCTACGTCGGACAGCAGGGCGACGTGGTCGCGGTCGGGGTCCACGCCGCACCCGCGTCCATGAACGAAGGCGCGACGCGCGAGGCGGCCGCCGTGGCGACGCTCGACGACGCCACGGTGCTGGTGCTCCGCGGCGCCGAGGCCGACTGGTCGGTCGACGGCTGGCCGTTGGCCGGCGTCGCTGCCGACGGCCTGGTGACGGCCGCGACGGTCTTTGCGCCGACCTCCGGCGTGGTGCGCGCGTTCTACGCCGGCACCGGCGGAAACCTGCGCCTGACCGTGCTCAACCAACTGGACGACAACTTCGGCAGCTATGCCGCCGACGGCCTGGACGACGGCTGGCAGGCGGTCTGGTTCGGTCTGGATAACCCCGACGCCGCGCCAACTGCAGACAGCGACGGCGACGACCAGAACAACCGCTACGAGCGCACCACCGGTACCGACCCCACCGACGGCAACTCGCGCTTCCGCTTCTGGATGGAGCGGGTGGCCGGGCACCCGACGTACTGGGATTTGTGCTTTTCGCCGCTGCGTCCCGGCCGCACCTACACGCTGGAGTCGCGCACGAGCCTGCTGTCCGGCGACTGGGCCATGCAGCCTTGCGCGATCCGCGACACGGGCGAAGAGCGCACGATGACGGACACGAGTGCGGCCGATCCCTCCAAGCTTTACCGTGTAAGGATCCAGCAACCTTGAGGCGCACGTGAGACAACGACTCATCCTCCTGCTTTCGCTGATTGTCGGCCAGATCGCCGTCCAAGCCTCCTTCGCCGCGGATCTGCGCCGCGTCGAGGGCACGTTCCAGGTTGTCTGGGGCGACCCTGCGCCCGGCAGCGGTGGCGGTTCCCGGTGCCAGTTCAGCCTCTACCACGACGGTGTCTCCCAGCCCCTGCGGTTGACCGACGACGTTCTCCGCGCGGCAGGTGGGGCCACGCGGCTGAACGGCCGCCAGGTGATCGTCGACTACGCCCAGGCTGTGCCTCTGGGCGTGCCGCTGACCGTGGCCGCGCTGCGGACGGCCGACCCGGTCGACGCCACCAACGAGGTGCGGCGGCTGGTCAGCGGCTCGCAACGCTTTATCTGGATCATGCTGCGCTTCGCGGACAACCCCAGCACGCCGGCGGCGGCGGCTTGGTTCACAACCCAGGCGACGGGACCGTGGCCGAGCCTGGACGACTACTTCAAGGAAGTGTCGTTCAACAACATCAACCTCGTCGGCAGCGGCAACGTGGGGTGGTACAACCTGCCGCACAACCGAGCCTACTACGTCCACGACATCGACCCCGAGGACCCCGGGACCGAATTGGAGCACGACAAGCTGCTGTATGACGCCATTGCGCTGGCGGATGACGCCGTCGATTTCTCCGACTATGTAGGCATCAACCTCATCTGCAACGACAGGCTCGATGACGACGGAGCCGGCGTCGGGTGGGCATGGGGTGGTTCGAAGGTCCTCAGCATCGACGGCGTTGTAAGGAGATTCGGTGTCACCTGGATGCCGCCCTGGGGTTGGCAGGACCAGTCCGTGCTCGCGCATGAGATGGGTCACGCCTTCGGGCTGCCGCACAGTTCGGGACCTTACGGCCAGGTCTACGACTCGAAGTGGGACGTGATGAGCTATACCGCCGGCACGGGCGCGGTCGCCGATCCGACCTATGGCCCTGTCGGGCAGAGCACGATCGCCTATCACAAGGACATGCTGGGTTGGATCCCTTCCAGCCGCCGCTACACCGCCACCCAGACGCCGTTCGTGGCGCGCGAGACGCTGCACCATGTGAATGCCAGCGCCCCGGCGGGGACACGCCAGCTCATCCGAATCCCACACTTCGTCACCGACTCGGAGGTTTTGTGGTACACAAGTTACTACACGGTCGAGGCGCGCCGCTTCGTGGGTTACGACCGGAATGTGGCGGCGCAGGCAGTCGTGATCCACGACGTCTACGCAAGGGAGGGCAGCGAGGCCCTTGTTGTCGACCCTGACGGCAACGGAGACTGCAACGACGCGTCGGCTCAGTGGACAAAAGGCGAGACCTTCACGGATCCCGCCGACAAGGTGGTGGTGACCGTCGAGTCCGATGGGCCGAACTCCTCGGTTGTTGTCTTCAGCAACGCCGGCCGCAGCACCGTGTATGTCGACCGGGCGCACCAGGGGTGGACCGACCAGGACGGCGGAACGCTCTGGCCCTGGGATACGGCCTTCGAGGGCGCGGGCGCCGTCTACCCCGGCGGAGATGTCTACATCAAGCCCGGTACGTACAGCGAGACAATGACCCTGGTAAAGCCCATGACCGTGCGCGGGTGGGGCGCCGGCAATGTGATCATCGGAGAGTAGCCGCCCGCGCCGGCAGCTGTGGAGTGCGCACGGCGCTGCGCGCTTTTCGCTCCGCCGCCTGCGGCGGGGTGCGAGCCGGCCGTCCCCGCCCGCGGAGCAGTTTCCGCGGGTGAAAGCGCGGGCAGGCCCGCGCACTCAAAACCTTCGCCGGCTTGCGACGGCGTTGCCAGAAACCCGTCAATTCGCTACTTTGCGCCTGGGCCTGATGACATGAGCACCGAGCGCACCATCCTGCATGTGGACATGGACGCGTTCTTCGCGGCGGTCGAACAGCACGACCACCCCGAGTTGCGCGGCCGGCCGGTCATCGTCGGCGCACCGCCCGACCAGCGTGGCGTGGTCTCGACCTGCTCCTACGAGGCCCGCGTGTTCGGCGTCCGCTCGGCCATGCCCTCGCGCGAAGCCTACCGGCGCTGCCCGCAGGGGGTCTTCCTGGCGCCAAACATGGCGCGTTACGCCGAGGTCTCCCGGCAGGTCCTGGTGATCTTCGAGCGCTTCACGCCGGTGATCGAGCCGGTCTCGATCGATGAGGCCTTCCTGGACGTGACGGGCGCGCGCCGACTGTTCGGCGACGGCGAGGCGATTGCCCGCCAGATCCGGGCCGCCGTGCGCGCGGAGACCGGGCTCACCGCCTCGGTCGGCGTGGCGCCCAACAAGTTTCTGGCCAAGCTGGCCAGTGAACTCGGCAAGCCGGACGGCCTGACCGTGGTGCCGCGCGACCGTGAGGGCATCGCGAGTCTGCTCGCCCCACTTTCGGTGGGCCGCTTGTGGGGTGTCGGGCACGTGCTGCAGGGCACGCTGGAAGGCCTGGGCTTCAAGACCATCGGCGACCTGCAGCGCGCGGTCGGCCGCTCGCTGGCGTCACAGATTGGCGGTCACACGGCGGACCATCTGCTCAAGTTGGCCTTTGGCGAGGATCCGCGCGAACTGGCGCTCGCGACCGAAGAGCAGAGCATTTCGCGCGAGCATACGTTTCCGCGCGACGTGCGCGATCCCGCCCAGGTGCGCCGCGTGCTCTCCGACCTGGTCGAGGACGTCGGCAGCCGGCTGCGCGCCGACGGCCGGTTCGCCGGTCTCGGGCGCCTGAAACTGCGCTGGGCCGACTTTCGGACCCTGACGCGCCAGCGGCCGCTGGTGCCGCCCTGTTGCGACGACCACTCCCTGCGTACGGTAGCGCATGCGCTTTTCGATGCCGAGCCGCAGGTGCAGCCGGTGCGGCTGGTGGGCTTCGGCGTAGCTGGACTGGTGGTCGAGCGGAGCGAGCAGTTGCTGCTCTTTGATGATGCCGCGCCGGCGCGCGACCGCCATGAGGCTCTGAGTCGGGCGGTCGACGGCATCCGTCGCAAGCTGGGCGAGGAGAGCATCCGCCGCGCCGATGCCGAACGGCCAGAGAGGTGAGCTTGATTGAAACAGCAGGGTTCAGGGTGTCAGGGTTCAGGCGGGAATCTCACACGGAACCCCGAACCCTGAACACTCGGCTTGCACAAACCAGCGGTTTTGCAAGCGCCTCGATCACCAATACGGGAGATCGTCCGCATGCGCCTGGATGAAGCCATGGTCCGCCGGCCGGCGGTCGGCGCGGCGCTGGCCTTTGCGGCCGGCACCATGATCGGGCTGCATTGGCATCTGCAGTGGCAGCCGGCCGTGGGGCTGACCGCGGGCCTGCTGCTGGCAAGGCTGGTGCGCGGCCGGCGGCGTCGCATCCGGCAGTTGACCTGGCTGGGGTGTGCCGTCATGCTGGCCTGGGTGCTGGCGGCCGGTGTCGCGAGCCGACGGCACGACGCGCTCACGGCATTGCTGGGGCCGTCCGGCAAAGCCCGACTCGAATTGGCCGGCACGGTCGGTGCCGACTGGGAGGTGCGCGAGTTGAGCCGCGGCGGCGGCCGCTACAGCTTCAGCCTGAGCAACCTCACCCAACTTCCCGTCGCGCCCGGCGTGCCGGACGATCCGCGGCGGCTGCGTGACCTGACAGTGCGGGTGGTCTGGTATGGGCCGGCCCCGGATGCGGTGGATGGGGTGCCGGTGCCTGCGGCCGGCGAGCGCTGGGTATTCCGCGGCAAAGCCGCGCGGGTGGGTCGCCAGCCGGCCCGCCAGCGGGTCGAACTGACCTCCCGCCTGGCCGAGTCGCAGCGTCTGGCCCACGCCGGTTACGGCAACTGGCGCGCGCTAGCGGCTGGCCTGCGGCGCGAGTGTGCCCGCCGATTGGCGCTGGGCTCGGCGCACAGTCCGGAGATGCAATCCCTGGTGCAAGCCATGCTGCTCGGTTACAGGAATGAGATCCCGCCGGCGCTCAACCGCATTTTCCGCAACTCCGGCACGATCCACGTCTTCGCGATTTCCGGCATGCATGTGGTGATCGTTGCGGGCTTCATGACCGCCCTGATCGGACCACTCGGGATGCCGCGGACGCGCTGGGTGCTGGTGCTGGGCCCGGCGTTGCTGGCCTACACGGTCGTGACCGGCGCGCAGCCCAGTGCGCTACGGGCGTGCTTGATGTCCACGCTGTATCTGGCGGGGCCGCTGGTGGGCCGCCGGCCAGATGGCTTTTCGACCCTGGCCGTATCGGCGATTGCCCTGCTGGTGTGGGATCCCACCCAGTTGGCCGATGTCGGTTTCGTACTGTCGTATACGGTGGTGGCCGGGTTGCTGACGCTGACTACGGCGTTTGCGCGGCGGCTGCACCGCCTGCCGTTGACCGTGCGTCTGACCGGTGATGCGCGGGCGACGCGCGAGCTCGGCGGCGAAATCGCCGCCAGCGGGACGGCTGTCATCCGTCAGGCCGCGCGCTGGCTCTGGCGGGCCCTGGTGGATCTACTGGCGGTCTCGGTGGCGGCCTGGCTGGCATCCGCGCCCCTGACGGCGCTCTATTTCGGCCGCCTGACCCCGGCGGCGCTGTTGGCCAATCTGGTGGTGGTGCCGCTCTCCTTCGTGATGGTGGCGGGTGGTTGTCTGAGCCTGCTGGCGGGTTCCGTCGCCGGCGTGCTCAGCAGTGCCGTCAACCAGGTGTTGCTGGCCTCTGCCTGGGTCATGACCGGCGCCGCGCGCGCCTCCGTGGCGCTGCCGGGCATGATCTGTCGCGTTCCGGCGCCGCCCCTGTGGCTGGTTGGCGTCTGGTACCTGCTGCTGGCCGTCTGGGGCTGGTATCTGAGCGCCGCGGACCGCCAGCGGCCGGTGCCGGCCTGGATCGACGAGGGGCCTTTGCGGTAGGGGTCAATCTCGTCCATAACTTGAAGTTGGCGCGAGGGTTGACTTGAGTCCCAACTCGTTGATGTACAGGGTTTCGAGTGCGCGGGCCTGCCCGCGCTTTCCCCCGCGGAGCCTGCTCCGCGGGCGGGGAAGAAGCACCGGGGACATAGAACTGGTGTCAGCGCGGGGGTCATGGGCCTGACCCCCGCCTACGTGTCGCTGGCCTTTGTAAACTCCCCAGATTGTGGCCCCGAAAAACTCCCCAGGTAGTGGCCTTGGGATTTCCCCACCTTCATCCGGGCATCTGGACAAGCCGTCATGGGACGGTGTTAGCTCTCCATCAGCACGACGCGGCGGCCGTGTGGCCGTGCGTGATCGTGCTTCAACCGGAGGGCGCAGACATGCTCGATTCGATGGAGGTCACGATGATTCGCACGTTGGTTGAGAAGGGCGCCACGATCTCGGCGATCGCCCGGCAGATGGGGATCGACCGTAAGACCGTGCGGCATGCGTTGAAGGATCCGGCACCGGCGAGTGAGTCGCCACGGGCGCCTTCGCTGCTTGATCCGTACAAGGCGTTTCTGCAAGGCCGGTTGGCGCTTGCGGATTTTACGGCCCAACGCCTGTATCAGGACATTCAGGCGCAGGGTTACCAGGGCGGCTACAACCTCGTGAAGCGGTTTGTGGTACCGCTGCGGGAAGAGCGCGATCGCCAGGCGGTGATGCGCTTCGAAACGCAGCCGGGACAACAGGCGCAGGTGGACTGGGCGAGTTTTGGTGTGATGGTCATCGACGGCGTACGTAAGATGCTGTCGTGCTTTTCGATGGTCCTGGGGTTCAGCCGCTACCAGTACATCGAGTTCGCCGTCAGCCGCGACCTCGCCAGCTTCCTGACCTGCCATGTGCATGCCTTCGAGTTTTTTGGAGGCGTGCCGGCGGAACTGCTCTACGACAACCTCAAGACGGCAGTGCTCAGTCACGTGGATGGCACGGTGGAGTGGCAGTCCACATTCACCGATTTCGCCACCTACCACGGCTTCACGCCGCGCGCCTGTCGGCCCTACCGCCCGCAGACCAAGGGCAAGGTCGAACGTCCCTTCCCGTATATCCGCAGCAACTTCTTTCTGGGGCGGACGTTCGCGGGATTGGACGATGTGAACGTGCAGAGCCGCCAGTGGTTGGATCAGACCGCCAACGTGCGCTTGCACGGCACCACGCACGAGCGCCCGCGGGACCGATTTCAACTGGAGCGCGGCCACCTGCATGCGCTGCCGGCCCAGCGCTACCGGACCGTGGAGACGACCTTCCGGTCATCGACGCGCGACTGCGTGATCTCGTACGGCGGCAACTTCTATAGCGTGCCCGTGCGGCATGCGGCGCGCCGCCATCTGCGCGTGGAAGTCTCGCCCACGGAACTGATGATCTTTCACAACGCGGAACAGATCGCCGTCCATCGGCTCTGTCATGGCAAGCATCACCGCATCATCGAACCGAAGCACCTCGAAGGCCTTGCGCCCGAAGCCACGATCACGCCGCTGCAGTGCAAGCTGCGCGAACTGCGCGCATTGGGGCCGGCCGCGGCCACCTTCATCGACGGCCTGGTCAAGACCCAGACCCGCTTCTTGCCGTGGAGGGACACGTGCAGAGCCGCAACCTGCAGAACTACGAAATCGTTCACACTGCCACCACGGAGGTCTGACCATGGATACCACGCTGACACGGACACGCGTTCAC
>CAZZCT010000088.1:0-20054 GCA_964652365.1 uncultured Lentisphaerales bacterium | reverse complement strand
TCGGATCCCTGCTCAACCAACGCCCCATCGCGGGGCTGCTATGCCTGTATCCGTAGTAATACAGCGAAACATCTGTATCGTAATACTTGGTGCTGAACCGGAAGGGATTGACGGCTGCGTCATCTCCAATCGCCACCACGGTGGCGCCGAACGGCGAATACTCGTAGTGAGCTGCGAGTGTACCGTTAGCATCCACGAGTTCGCTGACATTGCCATTAGCATCAAACGTGTAGTCGCGTGTGTCGAGTGCCGGGTCGCGCATGACCGATAGCAGACCGCCAATGCCACCCGCACCCTGAAGCGTGCCGCTCAGGTCCAGCCCCCAAGCGTAGTAGTTGGTGCTGACCTCCGACCTCCGATCTCTGATCTCGGCCACCAGATTCCAGCCGTCGTAGACAAAGCGGTTGGTCGAGACCGGCTCCCAGTCCTGTCCGTCCCATTGCTCACGCACGGTCTCCAGCCGCCGCCACTGGTAGTCGTAGGAGTACGTCAGGCGAACGCGCGGCACTGTCGCCGGCAGGTCGTCGCGCGTTTCGACGTGTGTCAGTCGGTTTTCGGCGTCCCAAGCATAGGTAAACCGTCCGTCGGTGAGCAGGTTGCCGTCATCGTCGTACGTGAAACCTTCGGGAGTTTCGGCAACGAAAACGTGTCCGGTCGCCGACGAGACCACATCGGGATTGTTGGTGCCGGGCGGGTTGTACACTGCGCGAACCACAGCTTGACTGTACGCTGCGGACATGGCGTTGTCTACCTCAAAAGCGTGCTGCCACCAGGGGCCATGTCGGTCGGTCGGCTGGGCGTTGACTGTGACCGTGGCGTTGGTGGCGGCCGTGCCGGCCAGTTCCTTCACGTAGGGCACGGTACGCTGGCTGTACTGGTTGAGGGCATTCGCCGTGTAGGTCGCGCTGCGTTCGGTATCACCTTCGGCGGCGGTGATGCGGTTGCCGATCGGATCGAATGAGTAGGCGTATTCCTGTCCGGCGACCGGTTCCGAGATGTCGCCGGTGTTCTGGCCCCAGTAGCGGGTGGCTGCCGTCACCTCGCTGCGTGCGTTGTAGCCGTAGATGTTGAAGGCCGCCAGATCGTTGGCGTTGCTGAAGGAGAATGCTTCGCCGGAACTGGCGATGGCCGTGCGGCGACCCAGTTGGTCGTACGAGTAATCGTGCTGCGAGATGGTCCGGTCGCCGGTGAAGCCGTTGTGCACACGCGTGATGTAGGGCATGACGGGGTTATACGTGCGGGTGGCGGTGAGGCCGGAGGAGAACGCGGTAGTTTCGAGGAGGTCGGAGTTGGCGAGGTAGGAATACTGCACCCCAGAGGACGCCGAGGCCACAGAGGAGGTAACGGATGAGAATCGGCCGTAGGCGTCATGGCCGTAGTCAATGTCGTAGTCGGGCAGGGAGATGCCGGCGGGGCGGCCGAGGGCGTCGGTAGCGCGGGTAAGCGTGAGGCTGTAGGGGCCGGTCACGGCTTCGGACGCCAGGCCGCCGTCGAGTTCGTTGTACTCAAACACGCGGGTAGCGAGGCCGTCGGAAGCGCTCGTCATGCGCCCCAGTCGGTCGTATGTATACATTACCGGGGGTGTGTCGTCCGAGTAGTCAATTGCCGCCAGCGACGAGCCGTTCGTGTAGGCGTAGCTGGTCACGACGCCGCGGGCCCAGGTGCGGGTGGCGAGTTGACCGTGCGGCGTGTACGAGTATGCGGTTCCCTTTCCATCAGCATAGACCTTGTTGGTGAGCAGGCCGGTGGGGCCGTCGTACAGCCATCGTGTGAGGTCGAGGGACCATGTTGCTCCTATGGAAGTTATTGATTCGCCGGCTGTGAGTTCGGCGGCAAGGGCGGCGAAGTCGACTTCATTGTCCCGGGTGGTGGCCATGGCGACCATGCGGCCCTGCGGGCTGTACTCGTAGGCCACGGGGTAAGTGGCGCCCCAGGTGGCGATGACGCGGCCTTCGCTGTCATAGGCGGTATGGGTGACCTGGCCGAGTGCGTTCGTGACGGCGGTCCGGCGGCCGAGGCTATCATAGGCGTACCAGGTGCCGTTGGTGGCGGGATCGGATTCCCGGGCCACGCGGCCCTGCGAGTCATAGCCGCGGGAGCGGACTGCGCCGCGGGCGTCTTGGGTGGCAACGGGTCGGCGCAGAGCGTCGTGGGCAGAGAGCGTGCGATGGCCGTGCGTGTCGGACGACGCGAACGGCAAGCCGTTGTAGATCTGCGCGACGGCGGGTTCGGTCGAGTCGGGGGAGATCGCGACGCGGGTCTCCATGAGGCCGTCGCGGTCGCGGTACAGGCGGCTCACGGCGTGGTTGCCGCGGACGTCGATACTAACGGATTCGGAGCACAGAAGGCCGAGGGCGGAGGTCTGTCCGAGGCCGGTGAGGCGCGTCCAGGCAACGGCGTTCGTGAAGGGCGCTGTACCGTCAGGGTATGTGATGGTCGCCTGCCAGGTCCACCAGCCGTCGGCGAAATCGAGACTGGCGGGCCAGGAGGCGGCGGCGCGCCAGGCGTAGCCGGAGCGTGACTCGCTGATGCGGTCAGGGCCGGCGAGATCGACTTGGCCGTCGAAGTCGAGGTCCTGGACGGTCTGCACAAGAGCGCCCAGATCGTCATAGACGTGGAGGGCTTGGGAGAGGTTTTCGACAGGATTAACAGGATTGACAGGATTGTGGTACAGGGCGGTTGCGATGAGCTGACCGATGGTGTTGTAGGAGTTGGAGGTGACGAGGGATCCACCGCCGAAGGCCGGGCGCTCTTCGGCAAGGGGGCGGCCAAGGAAGTCGGTGGTGGTCTTGGACCAGGGGTAACTTGACGACTGAAGACTGAAGGACGAGGCGTCGGCAGCGGGATCGGCGGTGGTGGCGCTCCACTGGGTGCCGTCGGGGTTGACGCCGTCGAGGTAGGTCTGGCGGCGGACGCCGTTGACTTCGGTGTAGTGGGGGCGACCGTCGGTATGGCGTACGGAGAGGTTGGTGACGCCTCCGCGGATGGTCATCGAGCCGTACGCGATGGGCGGGTGAAGCGTCTCGACGCCGTCGGGGCCGCGCGACCAGACCAGGCGGCCGGCGAGGTCATAGACGTTGGTGGTGACCTGCGAGAGGCCGCCCGCCTGGCGGGTGTGGGAGACGATGCGGCCGGCGGCATCGAAGGAGTTGACGTCGTAGAGATCGGAGCTGGCAGGGGCGTCGCCGGAGGCGGCGGCGCCCTGGGTGACCTGGAGTTCGAGGCGCTTGAGCGCGTCGTACCCGAACGAGAACTCGGTGCCGTGGGCGTTTTTGGCGTACTCGCGTCGGCAGCAGCCCATGGTCTGCTCGGCCAGCAGGCCGTTGGATCCATGAAACTCAAGGGCGCGCCCGTCGGCATCGTATCGGGTGACGGTCCAGGCCGCGCGCTCGAAGCCGGAGGCGGTCAGCAGGTCGTACTCGGCAAGGAGCGCGCGTCCGGCTTGGTCGCAGACCACGCGCGAGCGCCAGGTGCGGCCGGGCACGCCGCCGGGCGCGTTGGTCGTGCCGTGGACCGCGGTGGCGAGCAGGTGGCCGCCGAACACGTTGGTCGTGAAGCCGCAGAGGGCGGGATCGGGGTCGTCGATGTAACTGCCCCAGATATAGTCGAAAGCGAGGCGGGTGCCGTCGGGGAGGGTGCGCGTCTTGATGCGGTCGGAAGAAGCACAGTAGAGCGATGGACTGTAGTAGACTTCGGTTGTCCGCTGGTTGGAAGGGTCGTCGAAGGCCGCGGTGGGGCCGGCCGCACGCTCGGAGATCGCCACGCGCTCGTTGCCATAGTTGCGAATGCCGACGAAATAGTCGCGCGACACGATCGTGCCGCAGATGCGCTGGGTGACGGTGCGCGGCCGCAGCGGTTCGATGGCGGAGTCGTCTTCGGATGACACGGCGGCGTAACCGTACTCGACCGAGCGGCTGATGGACGCCAGCGGCGGAGGATCCTCTGGTACGTAGTACCGGTCATCGAGCCACAGGGAGAACTCGTTGGTGCAGCGACCGTAGCGGTCATAGAAGTAGCGCGTCCAGCCGCCGTCGGGGTCGGAGCGCTGTTTGAGTAGTCCGGGCGGACCGTCATAGCCGGCGTCGCCGGCCTGCCACCACGCGTACGCCGCGGAGCGCGGGGCGGCGCCGCCGGGGTCGTCGACGGTCTGGACCGTGCGTTCGCCGAAGGGAAAGGTCTGATAGGTGGTGAGGGTGCGCGACGCGAGGTGGCCGGCGCCATCGGCGACCGTGCGGGTTGCGTAGCGGTAGACGCCGTTCGTGTAGCTCACGAGCGTCTCGACGCGTAGCCCGCCGCCGGTGGTGAGGCTCCAGGTGTTGGTGCCGTTCGTGCAGCTCCAGGCATAGAGGTTC
This sequence comes from uncultured Lentisphaerales bacterium, assembly GCA_964652365.1. Classification (GTDB taxonomy): domain Bacteria; phylum Verrucomicrobiota; class Kiritimatiellia; order RFP12; family CAZZCT01; genus CAZZCT01. The sequence continues at coordinate 15,702 of CAZZCT010000088.1, read as the reverse complement.
GTGTCTGTGCTGCCGCCGCGGCTGACCGTGATCCGCAGGGTGCCAAGGTCGTTGGTGTCGGAGGACGGGCTTTCGAAGACGTGGCGAACGAAGGGCTGGGCGTTGTTCGTGATCTGGTAGCAGCCGAACTCGTCGGGGGTGGTCGAGACGTCGCCGATGCGATACAGGTTCACGGCGAAGCGGCGTGTGGTCTCGCGGACGATGTCTGCCAGGCACTCGCCCGCGAGAATCTGCTTCAGGCAAGGCCCGTCGATGGGGTTCGCCACGTAGACCACGTCGGGTTCATCGGGGATTTCGAATTCGGGGTAGTTCGGGTTGATCCCGTAGGTGCCGCCACCCGCACCCCAGTCGAACGTGGACGAGGACGCTGGCTGAAACACCCTGCGGCTGGGGGTTCCGACGTACACCAGCGACCCTGGCGAGAAGGCGCCTGCGTCGAGGCGATCCTGCTTGAACTGCAGGTAGCCCGCGTCCCGTAGCGCGATGGCACCCAGCTTGATGCGGTAGTCCGCGCCCGTGTTACGGGGCGAAAAGCCACCGGCCTGCTGCGAACCACATAGGCCGCTGGCGCAGTCCACGCCCTCGGGCGGGGGGCTGAGCGGATCGTCGCCGCCGAGCCCGCCCTTTGCCGCGCCGGGGCCACTGCCGGGCGACGGCAGCGGAATCGGCCGGTCGCAGGACCCATCCGGGCATGCGCTCTTGTTCACCACGATGTTGGTGCTGAGGGTCTGGCAGTTGGTGCCGTTGCATTGGATTTGCCACTCGTAGGCGTAGGTAACGGAAAATTCGTTATCGAGTCGGGACACAACGTTCGTGATGACTACACAGTTGTTCGTGCAGCACGGGGATACCAGCGCGATTGTGGGCGGCTCACCGCAGTCGCGGAACTGCTTCAGGCTGGTCTGGTCCAGTATGGGAGGCGGCACGATCGTGAACTCGCAACAGGGAGAGTCGGCGACGGCGCGACCGACGATCAGGGGAATGAGCCACAGAAGGGCTCGCAGAACGATGCGGCGGGCGGACATCGGGGAGGCGTCTTTCGGGGGGTGCGATCGTGTCATGTCAGACTCCTTCGATCCAGAGCAAGCGGAAGCCTCGCAGTTCGGAGAGCGTCAGGGCGGTGCGGCCCGTGGCGGCGAGTGCCACCGTGGCGCCGGTTCGCAGGTCGGTGATCCGACCCCCTTGGCACCAGGCGGGAACGTCGAGCTCGACGCGCACGTCGTTGCGCACCGGCACGGCGGCGGGGATGACTCCGAGGTTCTGGTCGCGCACCAGGTAGAGCGCGCCGCGGGAGCCGGCCCAGGCCGAGAGGACGCGCACGAAACCGGTCTTCTCGTCGCCCTGGATCTCGTTGCCTATGGCGACCAGCGGCGCCAGGCGCTCCTCGAAGCGGCGGATGTCTTTCCCGACGGAAACCAGCGCGGGCACCAGAGCGGGTGAGGCGTCGAGCCCACCGGCGTTCATGCCGAAGTGTGAGCGGATGCCCTTGGCGCCCATAGCGACGGCCATCCACTGGACGAATTCCAGCTCGGGCGGTGAGAGGGTCCGGCCATGGCGCGCGAAACGCTCGGGGATGTACAGGAACGGCCGGGGGATGGCCGCGTCGCGTTCGGCAGCGAGGAGATCGATCTCCTCGTCCAGGAAGCGGGCGGGGTTCGATCCCCAGCCCAGGCGGTACGGCTTGGCGTAGACGGCGTCGGTCATGTGCCCGTAGATGCTCGATGTGGTGGGGGTCAGTCCGGCGCAGAAGCCGAAGCCAGCCAGCTTGTCCGGCCGACGGACCCAGGCGCGCTCGCGCTCATGCAACACGGTCCAGGCCGAGGCGCCGGGCCGTTCTGCGCCCAAGTCTGAGCAGACGCCGTCGATGGGGATGAGCAAGCAGCCCGGGTCTGGGGATAGGGAGAGTTCGCTGCCGCGGCCACCGAGCTTGCCGGGGGCGTCGAGGAGGATGCCTTTCAGCACGCGCACCAGGGCGCGGCGCTCGCGGCCGTCGTCGAAGCGCACACGGATGTCCAGAGGCATGCCATTAGCGAGGGCGAAGGGCGGGTGAAGTTCCACGAGAGTCGGGGTGCGCGGGTCCGAGGCGGTCATGAGCCGTGCGGGTTGCACGGTCCAGCCGTTGAGCCAGAGCGCTGCAGGCTGCGTGCCGGGGGCGTCGCATTGAACGTAGACCTTGCGCAGGTCTTTCTCATAGGTCACGGCGGAGATCCTGGGCGAACGCATCGTCGAGCGTCGCGGGATCGTCAGGTCAACAACGACGCCTTGCTCGTCGATGGCCCGTAGCGTGCGGGGGGTGCGCACGTCATCCCTGAAGCAAAGCTGGAGCACCGTGGTCTGTCCGGGGGCCGCCGTGGCGCCGGGGTAGAACTGCCACCAGACGACGTCGGGATCGACGGGGAGGACTAGCGGGAGCTTGAGCTGAAGTCCGTCCAGAGCGACCGAGGCGCGTCCAAGGGGCGTGGGACCCGGCCGGGGGAGCTCCCGCCCGTCGAGTGCGGCTCGCGTGAACGTTCGGTCGACCGTGCCCGTGTTTGTCAGGTAGACCTCGTACACCGGGCAGGGGTCAGCGGACTTGCCCGCGTACTGGCCGTGGACAGGCACCCAACCGGCAGCGGCCGGGCCGGGCCGCGGCGAGAGCGACAGGTGGGCGCAGCCGCAGAGAAGCGCCAGCATCACAAGCGTGGTCAAGACGCGCGGACGGGGTGACAACGGCCCAAGCGTACCAAGTGCACCGTACGGAGGACGGCGCTCCAGGGCTGCAGCGCCGCAGCCGGCTGGCGAAGGGCGAACGTCCCTGCGCCTGGCGGGGCACCAAGTGGAGAGCTTGTCTCGGTCTTGCTGCATGGGGTTTTATTCGAGCGGGGTGAGGATGCGCAGTTTGAGCTGGTCGCTGCTGTCGGTCGTGGCGGGGGCTTGCGGATCGCGGCCTTGGCGGTACTCGTCGAGGGTGGAGACGCCGTCGCGGTCGGGATCGGCGGCGGCATCGTTGACGAGCGGGTTGAGGCCATAGGCGACCTCCCAGACATCGGTCATCCCGTCGCCGTCGGTGTCGCCGGAGAAGGGATTTGAACCGGCAGCATACTCTTGGATGTTGGTCAGTCCGTCGCCATCGGGATCGAGCGCGGCATCGGTCGGATCGAGCGGATCGAGACCGTTGGCGACCTCCCAGCCGTCGGGGATGCCGTCGCCGTCGGTGTCGGCGTCAAGCGGGTCGGTGCCAAAAGACTGCTCGTCGAGGTTGGACAACCCGTCCTCGTCCGGATCGGCGTGAGTCTCCAGCAGTTCCACGATCTCCTCTTGTGTGAGGGCGGCGGCATATAGGCGCGCGTCGGCCAGATCGCCATGCCAGAGACGAGCGCCGGTGGTGCCGTAGACCGAGCCGATCCAGAGGGGATCGAGGTTGGCGACCGTGCCGGTGTCGTTGGTGACGACGTCGCGCAGCTCGCCGTTGGCGTAGAAGGCGGTGTGCTGGCCATCGTAGACCAGGCTCACGTGGATCCAGACGCCGGTGGCGGTCACGCCGCCGGAGACGACGTTGCTCGCAACTCCCCAGTGGCGGACATAGCCACTCAGGGAGGCGCTGTCCTCGAAATAGAGGGCGAAGCCGTCGGTCCAGTTGTCGTGGTCCGTGTTCTTGGCCAGGATCGTGGCATAGCTGGGATAGGAGTCGGCCCGCACCCAGGCGGCGGCCGTAAGGGCACCGGCGAGGGTGGCGTTGGTCAGGCTCGTGGCGCAGACGTAGCCGCCGAGGCCGAGGTAGTCGTCGTCGGATTGGCCGTCGTAGCGCAGGGCGCCACCGATCGGCGCGCCGGAGACGCGCGTGACGTGTTCGGGTGCGAGGATGGCCGCGTCGTGGCCCTTGCCGCTGTGGTCGGCGATGACGGTACCGGAAGCCTCGTCAAAGCGCCACCAGCCGAGGAGGTTAGCCTGCAGCCCTGAGAGGGGGTTCAAGCCGTTGGCGAGTTCCCATCCGTCGAGTAGACGGTCGCGATCGGTGTCGGCTATGCCGGGATCGGTTCCGTAGGTGTACTCTTCCAGGTTGGTCAGCCCGTCTTGGTCCGGATCGAGGGCCGCATCAGTCGGGTCCTGGGGATCGAGGTCAAATAGGATCTCCCAGACGTCGGGCATGCCGTCGGCGTCGCTGTCCACTCCCTGGGCGCGGGCGGGGGAAGGAGGAAGCATGAGCATCAGGGTCAGAGTCGCAAGGCCGCCCAGTGAGAGCAGCCAAATGGCAACCCGTCCATGTTTTCCGAGGGGCATGGTCTTCATGAGTCACTCCCTTTCATGCGCCGTAGGGCGTTGTCGCGTGTTACGGCCGAGCTGACGTTCCCAAGCGGTTGCGTCGAAGTCGTCGGTCGCGCCGGGTCCGGCCTGGCTGCCGGCCAGGCGCAGGGCCACGATGGGCTGAGCGGGGTCGTTACAGAAGATGTAGAAGGTTTTGCGCCACGTGCCGGAGCGGCCCTTGATGTCGACCACCACGCGGGCATCGACGCTTCCGCCGGGCGGCAGGTTGGTGGGGCCAAGGCTGCAGGTCGCGCCGCAACAGGCGCGCACACGGGTGATGGCCAGGGGTTCGTCGCCGCCATTGGCGATAGTGAAGTGCGCGCGCGCGGCGGTGCCGGTGACGGCCCCCAAGTCAAGGTCGGGTTGGGCGCAGACGAGGGCCGGGGCGGCTGCCACACGGAGGGCGGTGGCCAGTAGAAGCCCCGCAATGGACGCAATGCTCCGCGCCGAAGCGGCGTGGGCGCGGCTTCCGCGGGGGTGCTGCCTGAGTCGTGCTGTGGGTTCAGCGAACATAGCCAAGCGAGCGAAGGCGTTGAAGGTCGGTTGCGTTCGGGGCGGCGGCTGCCGCTGCGATGGGCGCGCGGTGCGCGGTGCGGAACTCTGCCAGCGCGGCAAGCAGTTCCGGGGGCGGCGCGGTCGTGGCGGCCAGGTTGCGTGTCTCGCCGGGGTCGGCGGACAGGTCGTAGAGTTCGGAGGCCTTTTGGTCGGCCGGGCTGAAGATCGCCTTCCAGCCGGCCGTTCGCACCGCCAGCAGGGGACGCCGCACGGCGGTCTCGGCGAAGATAGGTGCGTCCGCCGGCAGGGATGGCTTGCCCGACAGGCGCAACAGGTCTTCGAGCGAACGTCCCTGACAGGCGGGGGGAGTCTTGAGACCGGCAAACGCCAACAGGGTCGGCATGAGGTCCGTCAGCGATACGTCCGCGTGCACTACCCGGCCGGGGGTGGCGAGGCCGGCGCCGCTGAAGATCAGCGGCACGCGCAGCACCTCGTCATAGAGCGTGTCGCCATGGCCCACCCCGCCATGCTCCCAGAACTCCTCGCCGTGGTCGGCGGTGACGGCCATGAGCGTCCGGGGCCCGCGCGGCGTGCGCGCCACCTCGTCCAGCAGGCAGCCGATCTGTTCGTCCGTATAGCGGATCTCGCCGTCGTAGAGCGCAACGGAGGTGAGCTGTTCGGCCGGCGAGGCCGCCTGGTCGCGCAGGACCCAGACGGGGCGCGGCTGGGGCCGGTCGCCGGTGACGAACAGGCGGTCGTACGGCGGTGGTGGCCGGTAGTCGTAATGCGGATCGAAGTAGAAGACGAACAGGAAGAGCGGCCGCGCGGGGTCGCGACGTTGCAGCCAGGCGGCGGCTTGGCGGGTGACGGTGGCGGCCAGGCCGCTGGCGGTAGCGTAGCGGTCTTCCGGCCGGGCCACGGGGCCGGAGGGCGTATCCACACCCATGGTGAGGGTGAAGTCGTCATAGTGCTCGAAGCCGCGGCCGAAGCCGTACTTGCGGTGTAACAGCGGGTTGGCGACGATCCCGACGGTCTGGTAGCCGCTGGCGCGGAGTTGCTCGGGCAGGGATGGCGCCTGCGGATGCGCCCGCGTGTCGATGCCAGTGAGGCCATGGCGTTCCGAGTGCTGTCCGGAGAGGATGCTCATGACGCTAGGCATGGTCCATGAAGCGGTCGCGATGGCATTCGAGAAGAGCACGCCTCCGGCTGCCAGCCGATCCAGGACGGGCGTGGTCGGCTGCGCGTAGCCGGCACAGCCCAGATGGTCGGCCCGCAGGCTCTCGACCACGATCAACAGCAGGTCGGGGCGGTCGCCGGCATGCAGCCGCAGGCTGGCCAACAGCAGCAGCACCGGAATAGGCCGGAACAGGCGCTTCATGACGGCTCCTCCAGCGCGCTCAATGCGTCGCGCGCCTTCGATGCCGTCGGAGACTTGGGGTAGGTGGAGGTGATTCGGCGCAGCAGGGCGGACGCCGCCTCGCGGTTGCCCTCCTGCAAGCAGAGCCAAGCTTGCAGGTAGAGCCCTTCGGCGGCGACGGGCGAGGAGGCGAACCGGCGGTCGAGTTCGCCGAGGGTGGCGCGAGCGTCGGTCAGCTTTCCGGCCTGCGAGTGGGCCAGGGCGAGCAGGAGCAGAGCCCGGTCGGCCAGGGCTGGCGAGTTGTCCGCCAGGTCGCGGCAGGCCCGAATGGCGCCGGCACGCTCTCCAGTGGTGTGCAGGTGGAAGGCGCCGTAGTAGCCCAGCAGGTCGGCGTGGACGCCTTCCTGATGGCTGGCGGCCCACTGGGCCAGGAGGTCCAGCCGGGCGGTGTCGTTACGCCCGGCGCACCCCAGGAGGATCGTCTCGAAGACGTGGTAGCCCTCGGGGGTGAAGGCCGTGGCGGCAAGCAGGGTCACCAAGTCGGGCCGCAGGGCCGGGTTGCGGGCGGGAAGCTGTCCTGCGCGCACGGCATCGAAGACGTTGCGGGCAATTTCCACGTCGAGTTGGGTCGCCGGCACGGTGGGCGCGGTCGGCGCGGCGGGACGGATTGGATCGACCGTGTTGTGAAAGGCTGGCGCGAACGCGACGAGCGCGAGCGCGGGTCCGTCCGGAACCGGGATCGCGGTCAGGGCCAGCGCGCCTGGCGTTAAGGTTTCGGGCGGGACGGGCGTGCAGGGCGTCACCGCGAGTGTGCCGACTGGCGTGGTAGGAACGGCTGGTGCCGCGGCAGAGGGTACGCGAGATCCGACCAGTGGGCCGACTATCTCGCAAGTGGCCGCCATCGGCAGGCGCGTCAGAGCGACAGGCGGGTCGCCCACCGGCAGGACAACCCGGTCCGCTCGCACCGTGGCGCGCAGTTCCGCCGCGAACTGCGCCAACCGGCCGACGTCAACGGATGCCCGCGCCGGCCCGGCCATCGCCAGCATGGCGCCCACCAGCATAGAGCTGGTCAGTAGGGTCCGAGCGCAGGTTGACAGGCAACTCTTCACCCTTGATTCCTTGACACAAGGACCATTCTGCAACGCAGGCGTCAGTTGACCGCGGCCGGTTGCGCCGCCGCCGTCGCGGTCGGCAACACTTCGGTGCGGTAGCGCAGCCGTTCGAGAGCTTCTGGACGGGGATCCTTCAGATCGTCCGGCGTGCCGGCCACGCCATCCGGGCCGGCAGTCCCGGTCAGCAGGAAGTCGATCAAACGCTGAGCGAGTGCCTCGTCGCGCGTCGCAACGAGCACCACGCGGCACATGGCATCGGCGCACCGTTGCAGGCTGGGTTGCGCCATGGGGCAGAGCGCAAAGGCGCGCTGGGCACGTTCGAAGGCCTGCGCCGGGGCGTCCAGATAGCAGTAGAGGGCGACATCCTTGAGAAACTCCTCCCAGTTGGTGGAACCGGCCAGGGCCAGTTCACGCAACCGCTGGGCGCGGACCGTATCTTGCGGCGTCCTGACGTCCCACAAGTCGTTGTGCAAGTCGTCTTCGGTGCCGGCCTTGCCGTCGGTCCCGACTGAACCCGCCTTCTGGAAGGCCAGGAACCGGTTCGCGCGCCGCAGGTCGCCGTCGAGGAGCTTAAGGCTGCGCGCCGCCAGGCTGACCGCCTGCGGGTAGAGCTTGTCCGGGGCGCAGAGCAGAAAGACGCGGCTCTCGGCCACGGCCTCTTCATTGCGGCCGGCGGCGGTCATGAGTTCCACGATCTCAGGTTGCAGGCGCTGGAGCAGCGTCCCCTGCGGATCGGCCGACACGCCCTGGATGAGGACGCGGCGCAGGCTTGCCAAGACTCGATCCTGCTGCGCGGCGGTGGCACCGCACTCGACGAGCGTCCGTCCGATCCCGGCGGGCGCGCCATCCGGGAAGAGGCACAGCGCTTGCGCCAGCACCTCGGCCACGGCGTTGGTCGGGCCATCCTTGCCGCGCATCCGCGCCAGGCGCTGACTAGCGGACCAGTACTCCTTTGACGGACAGTCCGCGCCGAACTGCAAGACGCGCCGCAGGCAGGCCTCTGCCTGCGCGGCATCGAGTCGTTGCTCATCGAGGACCTGGGCGCGCAGGTTCAGTAGCGCCGCCAAGACGGCTGGCGGCGCGCCGTCCGCCAGTCGGACATGCTGCTCCAGGAGCTCCGCCGCGCGGGACGCCTTGCCCGCGGTTTTGACCAGCAGGTCCACGTACATCTGCGCAGACTCGGCCAGGGCGGCCTGAGCACCTGCGGCGTCAGGCGCGCGCAGCAAGGTCTCCACTTCAGTCGACAGCCGGGCTACTGCATCATCGGTTTTGCCCGTCTTCGCAAGCGCCTGGGCCGTCATTACCACCAGGGTGTGTCGCCGCGCGGCATCTGCCCGTGGCTGCAACTCCGTATCGCAACGCGCGATGAAGGCCGGCAGGGTGCCGTCGGCTAAGGCAGCCTCAAAGGCATAGGTGAGGCCCGGGAGAAAGTCGCTACGCGATGGATCACGCACCACGCTTTCAAGCAGGGTTGCAGCGGCTGCGCGGCGGATGTCATTCGTGGCGATCCGCCACTCGCGAAGGGCTGCGTCCGCACTGGCGACGGCGGCGCGAGGCTGGGCATCGCGGCCACTAGCGGCGAGGGCTAGCGTCACGACGTATACGCCAAGGAGCGCCCGAGTCGGCGATGCACGCAGGGATGAAAACTGCACCTCGCCATGTGTTCCACATCCACGCATGTGTACTCTCCTGACGGAAAACCGTGGTGGTCACAGGCCGTATTGGGGGCCACACCAACGCGACCCACATCACGATTCCGCACAATACGCGCATGTGTCCATCGGCGCAAGCTAAAGAATTGCAGAGAATAACGGCTGGTTGCGCGCATGGGCGGTGGGTGCGATACTTGGCTTTGTTCACTTGTGGCCCGATTGCGGGTCCAAGGCCGGATACGCCCACATGCGAGGTATGGCCCTGAACAGATGCGCAGTAAGCGTGGTTTGCGCGGCAACGGCAACCATGCTGCTAGTCTTCCGACTCTCCGCCCGTGGCGATTCGGCAGAGCTCGTGACCGTCGACTACTTCTTCGAACCGGGCTGCCCGACGTGCGGTGCTGTGGAGCGCGAGGTCTTGCCGCGTCTTGAAGCGGCCTACTCGGGCCAGTATGTGCTGCGGCCGCGCGACATCAACGTGACCAGCAACTTCCTGCTGCTGGTGGCCTGTCAGGAGCGGCTGGGCATGAACGGCAAGGCACCGGTCGCGGTGGTGGTCGACGGCCAACACGCGTTGGAGGGTTACGCCGCGATCTCCGCCGGGCTGGTCGAGCGCGTGGCGCAGTGCTTGCGGCAACGGGCCTCGACGCCGCCCGCGTCGGGTTCCGGCGCCGCTACGGCCGAGTCCGAACCCCGCCAAGCGTCGCCGACGGCCGTCAGGGAGCGCATGGCGACGTTTGCGGTGCCGCTCGTCCTGGCGAACGGCCTGGCGGACGGTCTCAATCCCTGCGCCTTCTCAACGCTGGTATTCCTGGTGTCGCTGCTGACAGTGGCGCGGGTGCGCGGCCGACGACTTCTGGCGGTCGGCGCATCATTCTGCGCGGCGTCGTTTCTTACCTACACGGCCCTGGGGTTCGGACTGTTGCAAGCCCTCAGGGCCGGCGCTCTGTTTCCGGGACTAAGGCGCGGTCTGCTCGGGGCCACGGCGCTGGGGCTGGTCGTGCTGGCCGTACTTTCGTTCCGAGATGCCTGGCGCTATGCGCACGCCCGCCAACCACAGGCGCTTAGCCTGCGGCTGCCGGATGGCGTCCGCAACCGCATTCATGGCCTGATGCGCTCGCGCCTGGCGGGTGGCAGCCTGGCGGCCGGGGCCTTCGGCCTGGGGGTCGGTGTGACGGTGCTGGAAAGCGTCTGCACCGGGCAGATGTATGTGCCGACTCTGGTGTGGGTCATTGGCTCAGGAGCGTCCGTGGGGCGCGCCTGGTTGCTGCTGCTGCTCTACAACGCCGCGTTCGTCCTGCCGCTCGTGGCGGTCTTTCTGCTGGCCTGGCGCGGCACGAGCACAACGGCGTTTGTGGACTGGAGCCGCCGCCATGTGGTGCCCGCCAAGATCCTGCTCGGCGGGCTCTTTCTGGTGTTGGCGGCCGTGGTGATCAGGCTGCAACTGCGCTGAAACGCAGGCTTCCCGTGACCATTCGGCTGGCGGCACGGACATATGGCGCGGGTGGACGCCGGTCTGCCCGGCTGACGCAAAGGAGAAGCCGATGGCACCTGTCCCCGCCTGCTCACCCGAACCTTCCCAAAACGATCTCGTCGCCCTGGTGCGCTCGCGCGGAGTTACGCTGACCGCAGAACGCGACGGCCGGTACGTCGGCGGGTGCCCATTCTGTCATGCGCCCGCCGGCGCGCTGATCGTAGCGCCGGACGAAGCCCGCTTCTGGTGTGCCGGCTGTGGGCGCGGCGGCGATTGCGCGGCCTTCATCCAGCAGTTCGATGGCCTGAGCCGACGACATGCCGCGGAGATCCTGAAGGCGGGTGCGCTGGCGTACCGTGCCTGCCATGAGGGCCCGCGGCACCGCACCACGGTGCCGCGGCTGCCCTCGCCTCTTCACGCCGACAGCGGTCACGCCGATCTCCTGGCCGAGGTCGCGGGCTACTACCATGAGCGACTCTTGGCAACGCCCGCCCTTGGCGCTCGTCTGGCCGGCCTCGGTCTGGGCGCACCCGACCTCTTGGCGCGATTCCGTCTGGGGTGGGCCGACCGCACGTTGGGCCTGCGACTTCCCGCACGTAACCGGCACGCCGGCGCGGCCCTCCGCCAGCGCTTGCAGGAGGTCGGCGTGCTTCGTGCGAGCGGCCACGAGCATCTGGGCGGATGCCTGACCGTGCCCGTGCCCGACGGTCCGTCGGCAGGCGGGGAACCTGCGCGGGATGACGGACTCATCGGGCTCTACGGCCAGCGCATCGCGCCGGACCGGTCATCGGCGCGATGTCCCGTCGTGCGCCTCTCACGGCCAGGCCTGGCCGTCTGGAACGCGGAGGCCCTGGCGGGCACCGATCTGGTGCTCTGTGCCACGCCCTTGGACGCCCTGACCTTCTGGGCGAACGGCGTGCGGAACGTCACGTTCGTTCCCGACGCCGAGGCCGCCGCGCTGTTGGAGGCGGTTGTCCGGCAGGGTGTGCGGCGCGTCTGGCTCGCGTACCCGGCCATGGCAGCCGCCAGCGCGCCGGCCGCCATGGCCGCCTTGCGACTCGGGGCCGCGGGAGTGGCGTGCCGGCGCGTACGGCTTCCCTGGGGTTGGGATGTCTGCCACTACGCGCGCTGTGCTCAGGCCGCGGCACCGACGTTGCGCAAGCTGCTCGCCGAGGCCTTCTGGTTGGCACCTGCGCCGACGCCGCGGCAACCGCGTTGCGGTCCGCGACCGCCGGCAACGCCGGCCTGCGCGCCCTGTCCACCGAGCCCGCTTCGGCTGGAACCGGGCGGGGCGGCGTACGGCGCGCGGTTCGAGGACCGCGCCTATCGCATCGGTGGACTGGAGTGTGCACCGCGCCTAGCCGCACTACGGGCCACGGTGCGCCTCGTGGTGGACGTCGCGCCGGACGATCCGGCGTCCACCGCGGAAGAGGATCGCCCGCTTGCCGCCGTTGGCACGGCGAGCGTGCGCGCCTTCGTCGACCGTCTGGACCTGGCTCGCGACCGCCAGCGGCAACGTTTCGTGACGCGGGCCGCGCAGGAGACAGGTTGTCCGCGCGAGCTGCTGCACGCCGATGTTGGCCGAATCTTGCTCGCCCTGGAACTCGCCCGTGACCGCGGTGAGCCACCCTTCCAGTCAATCGCTCGCGCCGCACCGTCTGCGGCTGGAGCGCGGCCCGACGCCTGCGCCAAGACCGCGCGCGCGCGCCGGTCCAACACTCGTCCAGTCGCAAGGCCAGCCGCGCCGGCGGACCCGCCAATGCCTGGCCTGCCGCCGCGCACCGCCGCAGTGCTCGATGTCATTCGCGGACTGCACGCCGCGGCTTGCGCCGACGCGTCCGCGGCCCGGTCCCCGGCGAGCTTCACGCGGCGCGAGCTGCAGGATCGCCTGAACTGCGGCGACACGCAACTGCGTGTGCATCTCAGGCGCTTGTGCCGCGCCGGATGGCTGTCGCGCTGCCCGTCCTGGCGCGGGACCGCCTCCGTCTACGAGCGCTTGGACGCGCGCGCACCCCCGGACCGCGCGGGGGTGCGCGGTACCGCTCGGGGGTCCGCGGGGGGTGCCGCGGGGGCTTTAAACCAAGCGTACGTTGTTGAGTGACAAGCTATTAGAGCCAACTGACACGGCTGGTGGCCGTCTCGCGCTCCGGCCGAAAATCCTTACTCGGGAGCGTCGTAGTCATATGTTTGACCACACCAGGGGCCTGGCCAAGGCCCGTCAAATGCGAGAGTGGGCCGATCGAAAGGGCGCGTCGATGCCGACGGCCGATGGGCTCAACCGTGACGATGGACAGACACTCGCCAGCCTCATGGACGAGTGGTTCAACCGCCTGGCAGAACGCGCCTACTCGCCGAAGACGGTCGCCTCGCGCAGGTGGGCCTTGTGCACGTTCGTGCGCTGGGCAGAAGCGCGCGGGCTGCACCGTCCCGAGCAGATCAGCAAGCCGATACTGGAGGCCTTCCAGCGCTGGGTCTTTCAGTACCGTAAGATCGACGGCAAGCCCTTGGGGGTTACCTCGCAGCGCACGCGGTTGGGGGCTCTGCAGTGCTTCTTCGCCTGGCTCTGCCGCGAGAACGACCTGGTCGCCAACCCCGCGGCCGACCTGGATCTGCCGCGCAAGCCACTGCGCACCCTGCCGAAGTCACTCTCCCTGGCAGAAATCGAGGCCCTGCTGGCTGTCCCCGACGTATCCGACCCACTCGGCATTCGTGATCGCGCAATCCTGGAGACGTTCTACTCCACCGGCATCCGCCGGAGCGAATGCGTCCGCCTGGACGTCGAAGACCTGGATGCCGACCGGGGCGTGCTGGCCGTCACCGGCAAAGGCCGCAAGGACCGCGTCGTGCCAGTCGGTGAGCAGGCGCTGTACTGGCTCGACCGGTACTTGCGCGAGACGCGCCCCCACTTGGAGACGGCCAAGAGCGCGCATGCGCTGTTCCTGAGCGGCTATGGCGAGCGCATGAGTTCCGGGCACATCGGGAACTGGATGCGGAAGACGCTGACGCGTGCGAAAATCTCGCGCGGCGGGTCGTGCCACCTGTTGCGGCATTCATGTGCCACACATATGCTGGAAAACGGCGCTGACATACGCTACATCCAGCAACACCTCGGCCACGCCCGGCTCGACACCACGCAGATCTACACCGAGGTCAGCATCGTGCAACTGCGCGAGGTCCATGCCCGCACGCACCCCCACGGCCGGTTTCCAAAAACGCAAGTCGCGCCCGCTGCCGGCGGCACTCCGCCACCGCCACCACCACAACCGGAGGCTTGCGCGGCAACTTCCGACGGTGTAACGTGCCTGACATGGTCAATCTAGCCGCCATTGCGCATGACCAAGGAACCGATGGTGCCCTCGGCTCCCGCCGCGTGTCTGGTTCACGGCGTGCCCTGCGCCTTCCCGGCCGTGCCGCTGCCCGACGCATGAGGCATCATAGGCGTAGATTCGGCGCGACCGTCATTGGTGTGTCATTCTACGGATACAGGCATAGCAGCCCGGCAATGGGGAGGTGGTTAACCAGGGATCCGATCGGCATCCAGGGCGGCACAGCACCATATGGGTTCGTGCGAAATCTCCCAATCGGTCTTCGTGACACCCTTGGACTGCAGGTGGATAGAACATCGCACGTCATCATCTATGGCGGCCTGGAGAACGATGCATTCGACGCAGCCTACAGAAGGCTACCGTTCTATCGTGGCGAGGATCCCGGACCTGCAGCGGGAGCCGCATCCCTTTGGTTCGAGGGGCGTGTCGGCTGCGACCCATGCGAAAGCTGGCGATGCTCCAAGTTAGTTGTCAGGACCGATACCTTCATGGAGGCGCAGCTCATTTGGCGACTGAGATCGAGGTACCGTGGCAGGGAAAGCGGTCGAACACCAGAGCAACACGAAAGACTGCATTTGCGACACCTCGATGAAGCTGCGACGCGATTTGACACCAGAATGCACCTAGCAGCCGATGGGGTTTGCGTGCCATCGCGATGCTGTAACGCGAAGTATGACTTTGTGAATGCCGCCTATTGGTATGAGGTCGCCTCCATGAGGCTCGATGAGGTTCGCGTTGACTTTGAAGACTACCCTGCCGAGAGTCTTGATGAGCTTCATCAGAAGTACCAGGACGCTTATGTTGAGCAACAGGCAAAGTATCAGACGTTGGTAGCCAAAGCGGCGGAAGTGAGGCAGCAATGTCATCTATGAGACGCTGCTTTTCATGCCTCCTGCGCTGCTCCGGCATCGCAATCACATCGCTGACCACCGCATTCTATCCGGCACGCTGCACTGCTGCGACGGCCCCGACCGAACGCAAAGCTGGTCGCCCGATTGTCTCTCCTGCACAAACGAGTGAGCCCACAGATACCACCGCGCGGACGCTGGCCACGGCGAAAGCCGGCTGCTTCAGCCCTGGCCTGCATTCGCTAGACGGCCTACTGCCGCTTGCGACCCTGACAAATTCGATGGCAGTGATGGACCTTGTAGTCGAGGCGCGATGCGTCGAACTCACGGAGCACTGGCGCCGCGCAACTCGTTCAGGGTCAGCAACGAATGGATGGGCAAGAGGCGGAGTCCTAACTGGACTTACCCCAGCGGATATCCGCTTTGAGATCGCGCCACTCTTCAATGACGCATACGGCGTAACGCCTGAGGAATGGCTTGAGATCATGCTCTCAAGACTTGCCATTGTCCGGGGAATTGCATCGATACACATGGTGGGGCTGCGTGAGTACCGCCAGCCGCCTTACGAGACCCTGATCGCATCGAGGATGGGCGAGAGCGAGAAGCGGGTATTCGCGCTCCTGCAGACCCACTTCAGGGCTGTCCTGCTGCGGGAAGCCGCTGCTCTGATGATGGACTCCATTCGCCAGTCTCAAGACAAGGAGACCATAATCTCGCTTCAGGAACTACTAAACGGTGCCAGTGAAGCCGGACGGGCCCAGGAAGAGCGCGGCAGGTGAGGGCCTGAGGGTCAACACAACAACGAGCGCGGTGCGTGGCGCGGGCGCGATGAGTTCTGCGTCAACTTGGAAGCAACGGTCTGCCTGTCAGTCCGGGGTGGGCGCCGAGTCGCCGGCCGGGGACGCACGGCGGGCCGCCGTGCGCCACTGGCGTTGCAGTCCGGCGGCCGGAGATGAATGGTTTCGACATGTCCAATCGTGGTCCAGGCATGGCCGTTCAGGACGGCGGCGTTCGCGGGCGGGTCGGCACGCGTCCGCGGTCCCGTTGCCGTGTCCATCGTAGGCATAGATTCCGCCCGGCGGGCATGGGTGTGGCATTTTACGGATACAGGCATAGCAGCCCCGCGATGGGGCGTTGGTTGAGCAGGGATCCGA
>CAZZCT010000087.1:0-20085 GCA_964652365.1 uncultured Lentisphaerales bacterium | reverse complement strand
CGTACCCCTGCCGCTTGAGCAGCGTCGCGAAGGTGATCTCGTCCGGGTTGAGTCCGACGCCCTGGCCCGGGAAAAGCACCAGCGGACCGTCGAACCGGTCAAAGCCGATGCGGCGCGGGTAACAGCCGGTCAGCATGGCACCACGCGAGGGACTGCAGATGGGTGAGCCCTGGTAGAAGTCGGTGAAGCGCAGGCCCTCACGCGCCATCCGGTCGAGGTGGGGCGTACGATGCAGCGGATGGCCGGTACATCCCAAGTCGCCCCACCCGAGATCGTCGCAATTCACGAGAATGATGTTGGGGCGGTCAAGAGGCGTCCGCATGGCGTGATGGTCCGTTGGGTTGTCGGGGCCAGGCCCCTACTCTGCAAGTCGTGCGAAGGCCCGCCGCGCGGCCGGCAACAGCACCTGGCAGCGATCGCACACATCAATGGCCAACGTGCCGTCGACCAGCTCGAAGTCGGTGGCCGGCCCGGCCGTCAGCCGATCATGCGAGAGTATCCACAGGCTGAGCCCGGGCGCAAAGGCATCCGGGGAGGATGCGGGAAAGCGAAACCCAATCAGCGACCCCGAGACCTTCTCGAACGTGTCGCCCGTCGGCGGGTGGGTCGTGACAGTCGGTCCATGCGCAGCCGAACGTACGCGTGCGAAACGCCCGTCGACGCGTACCGCGCAGATCACGTTGGTATCGGGCACCTCGCGGTCCAGCAGCGCCGAGAGTCCGGCCTGCGTGAGCCCCGCGGGCAACCCAACGACAAGGTCCGCCCGGAACCGCACCACGCAGGCGAAGCGCACCGGCGACCACAGGCTCTGCCGGACGGCGACGCCCGCCGCGTCGAGGGCCCAGCACTGGCCATCGACCATCACGGCGGCGCTGTCGTCCTCCACCAGTTGCAACAGACCGCATTCGCCGTAGCGTCCCAGTGTGCCCATGGCGACGGTATCATCGGCCGGCCCGCGTTGGGCGGCCTGGTGCCAGCCGACTTGGACGACCTGGTCAAAGGGCGTCTGCGAAACGCATCCGCCGGTCAGCACGAGCCCCAGCACGGACAGCAGCACCCGGGCCGTGTCCGGACAGACGTGCGAAAGCAGCGCGGTCACGGGCAGCACGGCGCGCATTACGGCGCCTTGGTCGCGGCGGCCGGTGCGCGGCGGATGGAGTTAATCATGACGGCCTTCTGCGGCACGTTGCCGTGGGGGCCAGACTGGCCGGTCGGCACGGCGGCGATGGCGTCAAGCACGTCCAAACCCTCGGTGACCTTGCCGAACACGGCGTACCCGTGCCCGTCGGGGTTCGGGCGGTTCAAGCCCTTGTTGTCGACGTGGTTGATGAAGAATTGACTGGTCGCGCTGTCGGGATTGCCGGTGCGCGCCATGGAGAGCGTGCCGCGGTCGTTCTTCAGGCCGTTGACCGCCTCATTCTTGATCATCGGCTGGGTGGCTTTCTGGCGCATGTCGGGCGTGAAGCCGCCGCCCTGGATCATGAAACCCTTCATCACGCGGTGGAAGATGGTGCCGTCGTAGAACTTCGCGTCCACGTAGCCGAGGAAGTTGCTGACCGTAATCGGGGCCTTATCGGCGTCAAGCTCGGCGGTCATCTGACCCATGGACGTATCGATAATGATGCGGGTAGTCACGGACGGTTCCTTCGTTGCGGGTTGGGGAGGCGCCGGCACGGCGGGTTGCTCCTCGGCCACGAGGTGCAGGCTGCTGGCGCAGATCAGGGCGGCGGCGATCAGGCAAGTACGCATGGCGGTTCACTCCTTGGAGAGAGGTTCGATGGGCGGTATTCTGCCGTGGTTCGCGGGCCAGGTCAAGGACGGGCCGGTGCCCGGAAATCGGCCTCGGCCGGCAGCGCCAGCAAGGTTGCGGCCAGCAGATGGACGGCGCGGGTGACGTCGGCCAGGCTCAGCACCTCCACGGCACTGTGCATGTAGCGCAGGGGGATGCTGATCAGACCCACGGCGGCGCCGCCATGCGTGAGACGCATGGCCCAGGCGTTGGTGCTGCTGCCACGGGCCCGCACCTGGCGCTGCAACGGAATCGCGGCCGCCTGGCCGCTGCGCTCAATCAGCCCGTGCAGCACCGGATTGTAGGTCGGGCCGTAGCAGAGAATCGGACCGTTGCCCAGCTTCACGTCGCCCACCAGCTTCTTGTCGTTGCCCGGGTAGTCGGATGCAAACCCGACGTCCACGCAGATTCCGGCATGGGGATGAATGTCATAGGCGGCCGTGGTGGCCCCCACCAGACCGAGTTCCTCCTGGACGCTGGCGACCATGTGCACCGCCACGTGCAAGGGCTGGCCGTGCAACAGGCGCATGGTTTCCGCCACGATGAACGCACCGATCCGGTTGTCGAATCCGCGGCAGGCGACGCGGTCGCGGCAAAGCGGCCGCCAACCGGCATCGATCACGGCCGGCGCACCCAGTTCGAGAACCTCCAGCGCCTCGGCGCGCGAACCAGCGCCGATGTCGACCGGCAGATCCACCATCTCGGCCGGGGCCACCTTCTCGCGGTCGGCGGGTTTCATCAGGTGCGGAGGACGCACGCCAAACACGCCGTTCACCGGACCGCGCCGTCCCTGGATCAGGATCCGCTCACCGGCCAGAAGCTGCACCGTCACCCCGCCAACCGCCGTCATGAAGAGGAATCCGTCGTCGTCAATGTACTGAACCATCAGGCCGATCTCGTCGCAATGGCCCTCGATCATCACGCGCACGGGCGCCTGGGGATTGAGCGCGGCCAGCAGATTGCCGTGCACATCAAAGGCCAGGGTATCGACATGCGGCTGGAGGTGGCCCGCCAGCAGTCGAAGTCCGTCCGCCTCCCATCCTGAGGGTGTCGGCAGGGCCACCAGTCGTTGCAGCAGACCAAGATCGGGAGTGTCGAAGTGCATGGCAAGAAACTGTAACAAGTCGGCGCGGCAAATCCAACGGTTTCCCGCAGGCGCAGGCTGTCAGCGCCCGCACCCGTCCTGATCCGGAGGCCGTCCGGCGTGGCGGTGTCGCGAACGCGAGTCGCAGGGCCCCTACTCGTCCGAAACCACCAACTTGAAGTACCCGGCCGTGGTGCCGCCCAGGCTGTATGAGATGGTCGCACCGGTGCCCGCAATCCGCGTGCACTCGGCGACCGGTGTCCAAGCCGGCGGGGTCAGCACGGGCGAGTGGTAGAGCGTGTAGAAGCGCCCGGGGGTCGAATTCCACATGACCTGCGCCACCAGCCCGGCCCCCTCATCGCCGGCCTGCACCCGCGTGAAGCACAGCGCGCTCTCACGCCGCGTCGCATCGGTGCCGGCGGTCTCCTCCTGGCCCACCGTGAACCCGTCGCAATCCGCGTCGCTGTCCGGGTGCAGCACCCGCGCGGAACCGAAGGCCAGCGGGCTGACGTTGCCGGCCCGATCCAGCGCGAACACGGCAAACCGGTTGGTAACCCCCAGGTTGTCGACGGTGAAGATGACTTCACTGCCGGTCGCATACCGGGGGGCGGCAAAGCCGAGCGGGGTCAGGTAGAGCGCGTAATACCCGGCGATACCGGAGGTGACATCCTCGAAGCCGTTCCACGCCACCGTCGCCTGCGGGCCGACCACGTAGGGGCCGCAGGCGCTGGACGCCACCCACACCTGCGCGGTGACGGCGGCGGGCGGCACGCTGTCGATCCAGAAGTGCCCGGCCGCGGCCGGGGACGAGCCGTTGCCAGCCGCGTCGCAGGCCTGCACCGCGAACCAGGTTGAGGTACCCTGCGGCAACCCGGCCGTGACCTGCGTGCCCGCGGTCCAAAGACCGCCGGTGGGATCGGGCTGCGCGCCCGTCCGATAGCGGTAGCGCACGCCACCGCACCCGTTGCCGTCGCTCGATGCCAGCCACGCGGCCGACAGGGTCGCGTTCGCCGACCAGATCCCGGGGACCGGCGCGTAGGCCGTCAGAACGGGGACGGCGGGGGCCTGGTTGTCTACCAGGAAGGGGGCGGTCTGGGCCGGCGGCGCCGCGAAATAGGCGTTGGCTGCACGCACCTGCAGCAGCATGCCGGTGGCCAGGAGCGGGGCCGGGACCGACTCCCGCGTCCGCCAGGTCAGCGCCAGCCGGTTGGTGCGCGGCCCCGAGGCATCGGCCGTCGCAACCGCCCGCAGCGTGGCGGTCTCGCCGTCCAGGGTACCGCCGCCGAAGGCCGGCTGCGGATCCGCCAGTTCCGGCGTGTGCCATCCCGGATCCGGTAACTCGCCGAAGGCGAACTCCAGGTCCGCCGGTTCCCCATCGCGATCGGCCACGTCGAGCAGGACCGTGACCCACCCCTCGCCGTTGGTAGAAGTCTGCGCCGCCTGCAGGTTGACCAGCACGGGCGCGTCGCGGATCCGTAGTCGCCAGTCCGTGTAGACATTGGGCGAGACGGGATCATTGGAGAGCAGGTGCAGGGGCAGGCACTCGTCGCGGCTGGCAGCCAACGCCGCGTCGCTACGCACGACATAGGCGCCGGCTGCGGCCGGCGCCACCCACCCACCATTGGCACAGGTGGCCCAGATCGGCCAGGCCGGCGTAGTGACAGGCCCCACCCGGATGTCGTCCACGTACCAGCCCTCATCGTCGGTGTTGTTGTCGGCCCCGTAATGGAACCGCAGCACGACCTGGCGCCCGGCATAGGCCGACAAGTCGAACACCACCTCGGTCCAGCCCGCGCTGCCGTTTCCGGCGAAACAGGGCGCGTCGTTCGGCCAGGGCGAATAGGTCCATCCATGGATCTTGTGCGTGTACGGCCCGTCCAGCCGGGCGAAGCTGGCACCCTGGTTGGTCGAAATCTCGACGATGCCGCCGTCGAAGGCGTACCCGCTCGCGCTGGTGTCCAGTTCGCTCTTGATCCAGTGCTTGAAGAACAGGCGGGCACCGCTGCCGACGTCATAGGCGGGCGACTCCAGACAGGCGTGGACACTCGGCGAGGAGGTGCCGGCGGCCGACTTCAGGCGGGAGTAGAAGGCATGGGGCGCGGAGGCAGCGCGCGCCGCCGTCACCACCCACGCCTGCCCCAGGGCATTGGTGCGCCAACCGCCGGGCGAGGCGCTCGCGACCGGCTCGTAGGTGCCGCGCGCCAGGGTCCAGCTCAGCAGGGCGTTGCCGCGGTTGCTCACACACAGCCGGCTCTCATCCACACCGCCCGAACGCACAACGACGGTGCGCCCGGTTGCGGACTCCAGCACGATCCGCGGGTACTGCAGCGCGACGCTATGCGGACCGTTGGTGCGCGCGCGCCCGGTCGGATCCGACGCCACGATGCGGTAGTCAAACGTATCACCCGGCTCGCCCGGCGCCGGGATGGCTCCGGTGTAGACACCGCCGCTCCCGCCCGCCAGGTTGGCGCTCGCCCAGGCGGCGCCGTTGCGGCGCCACGCCAGGGTGGCGGTCGCCACGGAGAGCGCGTCGCTGATCTGGGCGCTCAGGGTGAAGGGCGGCGGTCGCGCCTGCGGACTTGGCAGCGGCGTGTGCACGATGATAGGGGCGGCCGGCTGGCTGACCGGATCAAGCGGATCCGCGCGGTCGGCATACTCGTCGACGGTCGCAAAGCCGTCGCCGTCGGGGTCGGCGAGCTTGTTCACGCCGTTCGTGCCGAAGTAGTAATACTCCCACCAGTCGGCCAGGCCGTTCAAATCCGCGTCGCGCGTGGAGGGGAGGTAGAGCGCCTCGGCCAGATGCGGGCCGGACATGGGGATCCCCGCCACCGGATTCAGGGCGCGGCCGGGCGCGGTCGGCTGCCGCGCACCATCCAGGTACCAGCCGCCGAAGGCATAGACCGTACCCATGCGCGAAACAGTCGCGGCCGCCACTGCCGAGGTGGCCACGCTGCCGGGCGCATACCAAACCGCTTGACAGAGGTTTGGTGGCACACTCGAAGTGTGCTGCAAGGCGAACTCGCGCTGCCAGTACCAGGTGAGCGTGGAGTCGTTCGTGATCACAAAGCCGAACGCATTCCCGGCACCGGTCGGCGGTACGCTGCCCGTGCCGGCCCACCCCAGACAGCGCTGGCTGACGCCCACGTCCGTGATTTCGCGCGCGGGTGCGGTGGCGGCCACGGCCGCGCCGCCGGCGATCGCGTTCCCGCCGTACGGCGGGACCACGAGGCCCACCGGCGTGGGAAGCCCCGTCACGGTCAGGGCACACGGCGGGTTGACGGCAAACGTGTGCTCCCCGACGGACGGCACGCTGGCCGTCACGCCGGCCAGGGTCCCGGCCAACAGCCGGTAGGCGACCTGCGTCCCGAACGGCTGGGCCGGGATCGAACCCGTGTAGAGGCTGCGTTCGGTCCGGACCATCGCATTGGTGTGTATTTCCGCGCTGCCGGCCAGGTGCCACACCAGGCGCGGCGAGGCCGGGTCGTAAAGTCCAACCGGGCCCAGTTCGCACGGCACGTCGTACTGGCCGTTGGTCACGGACTGGTTTCCGAGCGGCACATGCGCCACGGTGGGGGGCAGCCGCTGGATCCGTGCGGCGAAGGGGGTCGCCGGATCGCCGAACAGCGTGATCTCGTAGTAGCACCAGCGCATGGCGTCGCCGGACGAACTGCTGACCTGGTGGCGCAGGGCCTCCTTGGCGGCCTGGTTGGCGTTGCCCAGGTGACAGGCCTGTCCGCCCAGGAGCAGGTCCCAGAAGCGCCGCTGGTAGCGTTGCGACGGCCCATCGGTGGAGTTCAGGTAACCCCAGCCGTAGCGGGTGTTCATGATGGCGGCGAACGCGCCGGCCGGCACCGTGACAAGCTGTTCGGCAAAGCAGTCGGCATAGTCATCGAGCCGTCCCGAGTCGCAGGCCTGCGAATAGGCCAGAAAACCAACCGCATTGGTCAGCCCGGCCAGGGCGGTGATGTCGTTGCCGTCGTTGAGGTTCAGCTTGAAGCAGTAGCGCGGCGCACCATGGCCGAGGTGGTTGAACACGGTCGCGCCGGAGTTGAACCGCCGGATGACCTCGCTGCCGGTGAAGCTGTAGCCGGGCGCGTCGTAGAGCGTTCCGGAGGTGTCGAAGAGCGCGGCATAGGCGGAGTTTTCGAAGCCGAGTGTCGCGTAGTTGTCGTAGCTGCCGCCGAGGCGGAGCTGCTCCATGCTGGAGGACGCATAGTCTGCCACGCCGCCAAAGCCGACGTATTCGCCCACGTGCCCGACCCGCGTGAGCCGGCTGGCTGCGGCCGCTTCGTAGGTCAGCGTCTTGGCGACCAGGCGCGAGACCTCGCCGGCGTTGGCCACCGGGAATCGGCCCACCATGACCTCGGCCGCGAGGTCCACGTCGCCCCCGCCGACGCCGTCCGTCAACTCGCCGAAGTAGTTGTCGCCATCGTAGTTGAAGTCGCCGTCCAGGCAGCCGTAGTACATGTCGGCGGGGATGTCGTCGGTGTAGGTCGTCGTGCCGCTGCGGAACGAGGTGCGGAACTTGCGGACCGGAATGATGGTTGGCGAGGTGGCCGTGCCCCCCAGCAACAGGTAGCGGGTGCCCCAGGTGCGGTGGGCCTCGATCACGAAGTTGCGGATGCGCTCGGGATTGTCGCGGCCAGCGTAGTTGGCGTAGATCCACTCGGTCGAGACCTGCGCGGTCGAGAATCCGGCCGCGCGGCGGGCCGCGCACAGGGCCTCGAAGTTCCACGGCGCCGGCGTCGTGGCCAGCAGGTTCGAGGAGGAGACGATCACATAGTCGATGCGGGCCGCAGCCAGGGGCACACCGCTCGTCTGGCCGGCCAGAAATGACGTTACCGCGCCGCCCGCCGCCGCCGCCCCGGCGTCCAGGGGCACCTCCTCCCACGTCACCTCGACATCCAGCACGCCATGGCTGACCAGCTTTCCGGCGCGCGGCAGGTATTGCACCGGGTGCAGAGTCAACACCACTTCGTCGCGCCCGCTCCGGCGGTCGAGGCGTGCCCGCGGCCGGCCGCTGGGTGGAAAGGCCTCGTCCCGACCATAGACCCGCGGATCCGGAGGCGTGCGGGCCAAGCCACGCGGGTCGGCCGAAAGCGGCAGCGCGATCTGGCCGTGGCGCAACGGCCGCGCCAGCGAGAGCGTGTGCGTCTCGCGCGGCCTCACCTGCACATCCGCCAGTCGGCAGCCAGCCGGCACCGGAAGGGTCAGTCCATAGAGCGGCACGACCGGCAGACCGGGCTCGACCGCCTGGTCGCAGCCCGACAGGGCGATCACGCTCGCGCCATCCCGCACCTGCACCACGGGCGCATCGAAGCGCACGTGGTACCGCGTTCGAAGCGCACCAGACGCCACGGGGGTCAGGACCGGTGCGCCCCACACGCTGACGTGCAGCACCAGCAAGCCAGCCAGGCTCACCAGCCGGGCCTGTTGCACAAAACCCTTGCTCATGTTTACGATTATAGCGCATTGGTCCGGGTTCCACAACGCAGGAGGCAACAGAGCTGCTTGCGCTGATTTCGGGCTGTGCTATCCTCCTGCGTGCGCCCCGGAGTGCGCGAATCAGGTTGGGAGAAACTGCGATGATTGTGGACATGGATGATCTGATGGCACGGCAATTGACCGTAACCGGAACCACCGACGTGACGCTGGGCGCCGACGCCCAGACGCGACTTGATCCGGTGCGCTTCACACCCGAGGTGGACTGCGAGTCCTGGCGTCTCGAACTGGACGGCGTGTGGCGCGTGCTCCGTTGGCCGTTCCCAGTGAAGGAGTCGGAACTGGCCGCGCCGGGCATGTGCGATGCCGACTGGGAGACCCGGGTGCAGCCCGGCAAGGTCTTCTATGCCGATCCGCACGCCGAATGCGCCCCGATCCCGGACTGGGACCGCGTCAAGCAGACCCACCTCGATCCGCACGACGGCGCCATGCTGCGCCGGACCGTCGCGATACCCGCGGCGTGGGCGGGACGGCGCGTGTTGCTGCGCTTTGACGGCATCTATCCGGCCGCGCGGATCTTCCTGGATGGCGTGCTGCTGGGCCAGCACCTGAGCGGCTTGACGCCGGTCGAGTACGACGTGACCGCCCACGTGCGGCCCGGCCGTGCCGTGACTGTGGCGGTGCGCCTGATCCGGCGCCATCCTCACATCCAGCTCGACATGCCGCGGCATGGCAACGAGTTCGCCGGTTTGGCGCAGGGTGCGCGCTTCCATGCCGTCGAAGCGTGCCACCTGGCAGAACACACGTTGGCCGCCACGCTCGACGCCGACTGCACGCAGGGCTGCTTCGCGGGCGAAGTGGCCGTGCGCAACGGCGGCAACGTGCCGATGCAGGGGCATCTCGCCTTGACGCTGTGGGACGACACGGGGCGCGAGGTGACCGCCACCCGGGCGTCGGTGTCGGTCGAAGCCGGCGGACTGACCAGCGTGCCGCTGCGACTGGACGTGCACGCGCCGCACCTCTGGAACGACGAGAACCCGGACCTCTACCGGGTGCGACTGCGCCTGGAGGTGTTCGGGCAGGCCGAACAAAGCTGGAGCTGGCAAACCGGCTTCCGCCGGCTCGACCTGACGCCCCAGGGCCCGCGCCTGAACGGCCGCTTCATCAAGTTCCGCGGCGTCAACCACCTCAGCTTCCATCCCCAGGGCGGGCTGCACACGCCCGTGGCGTGGCTGCGGCAGAACCTGCAGCTCATGAAGAAGGCCAACGTCAACGCCATCCGCACACACTATCTCGGTCCGCGCGAGTTGGCCGACCTGTGCGACGAGCTCGGATTCTACCTGATCCAGGAACTGCCGATCGACTGGGGCACGCACTACATCCACGAACCGGCCTGGCTGGGACCGATCCTGCACCGGCTGGAGGCCGGCGTGCGGCGCGATCGCGCGCACGTCTCCGTGATGGTCTGGAGCGTGGGCAACGAGAACATGCCCAACACACAGGCTGTGGCCGACGCCGGCTGGAACCATCTTCGGGGCTTTGACCGCTTCGTGAAGCGGCTCGATCCCCACCGCCCCACGATGTTCCCGCCGCCGGGCCCGGCCAACCGCATCGAGGGCATCTTCGAAGTGCGCGTGGGCGACGTTGCCGACACCCACTACAGCTTCAAGCTGGCGCGGGACTTCCTCGCTACCGGTAGTATGCAGAACCCGCGCAGTTGGGAGGCGGACATGGAGTCGACCACCCGCGACGAGGCCCTCGCGCGTGGCTGGAGCGGCGTCTGGTTCAGCAGCGAATGGGGCATCCACAACATGCTGCCCGATCTGCTCAACGCGCCCTACAACTCGATCATCGATGACACCCCCGAGGACCCGTACAGCGGGCGCAACTCGCTGCAGGTGGCAATGGACCGGCTGGAGCGCGAGTGGGGCTTCATGCGCGCCGAGCCGACCTGCCTCGGCGGCGCCTACTTCCCGTGGATCTGCGCCGGCGCGGGCGACGAGCCCGACGGCAACCCCTGGGGCTGGGTGCGCTGGGCCGAGGACGCCGACTGGGGTCCGGTCTGCGCGGACCTGACGGCCAAGCCGTTTTTCTGGGCCTTGCGCGCCGCCTTCAGCCCCGTGCGCTTTCCGGCGCGCGTGGCGTGGCAGACCGGCGCCGAGGCGTTCACACTGGAACTCGATAACCAGTACAACGGCGTGGATTTCAAGGATTGCCGTCTGCGCGTGCAGCTCAACCTGGGCGGCCGCTGGATGACCATGGTGCGCCGCTACGTCGAGGTGCCGATGTCCTGCCCGCCGGGCGGGCGCACGACGGTGACGGTGCCCGTGGACCGTCACCTGCGCGAGGCGCTCGACACCGGCAAGACCGTGATGGCGCGCTGCACCTTCCTGGACCCGCGCGGCTTCCGGCCGGCGCAGGCCGACGTGCTGGTCGCGCGCGACACCGACCGCGCCAGCGAAACGGCCATGCCGATCGGGCCGGACGCCTGAGGCGCGCTCAGGCGTGGCCGCAGGATCAGGGGCGGGGCGTCTGGCGGGCGAGTTCGACCAGCCGGAAGTCCTGCTTGCGGACCACCAGGCGCACGCGTGCACCGTCAACCCGCAGGGCCAGCCGTTCGGCCTCGAGGGTCGCCGGCGTCTTGCCGTCGAGGTTGTCCGGATCGAGGTCCAACAACCCGTCGGCTGCCTGAACGCCCGTACCCAGGTCGCCCGTGCGCAGGCGCTCCTCGGTCGCGCGCAGTTCGGTTTGGGAGGCGGCGGTGCTGGCCGGCGCCTTGAGCGCCTGATCGGCCTCGCGGATCGCAACCGCCGCCCCGGGGCCGAAGAGCTTGACGGGGTCAACCGTCACCACCCAATCGCTGTCGGTCTTGGCATAGTTGCTGACCATCAGCAGGGCGCGGTCGTCCTTGACCCACATGCACAGCAGGCCCTCGGCCGGCCCCACCGGCCCGGGAGGAGCCGCGGTTGTGGCCAGCGTGGCGCGACCATCCACCTTCCACGGTGGCAGGAAGCGCAGCCCCGGGTCATCCAGGCCAAAGGCGTTCAGCGAGGGGGTGCAGGCGGCGTGCGCGCTGTCGGCCCACATCGGAACCAGATCGTGCGGCGTCAGATGGGCAAACATGCTGCGTCCCTGCCAGTAGGTCCAGGAGGTCGTGTCGGCACTGCGCGGTGCCTTGAGCGCATCGAGTCCGCTCTTCCAGAAGGTGGCGAAACCCCACTTTTCCGCGCTGCCCATGACGCGCAATTCATCCTGGCTCCAGGCGTCCATGTAGCGGTGTTGCGCCGGGAAAACGATGTCGCGGTCCTCGCCATTGACGGCCGCCTCGCAGAATGAGAGCGCCGGAACCTCGAAGCAGTAGGTCATGTGCGGGCAGATGCGGGGCGGCTGGTTCGTCTGGTCGGAAAGCACCCACAGCCGTTGCAGGAAGCGACGGAAGCCCATCGTGTTGAACCCCGGCTGGATTCTGCCGTCATCCATCGGGTAGGCCGTGGCATACAGTCCGCGGTTCGCGCCCAGCGATACGTCATCGATGTAGATGCCGTCCAGCAGGCCGCGCTCCAGGTAGGCGTGCATCCAGTAAACCATGTAGTCCTCGACTTCGCGGGTCCAGGCCATGCGGCCGGCGCTCCAGAGCGTGTGGGCGTAGTCGGCCATGGTCGGGCCCAGCTTGGGCCAACTGTAGTCGATGTACATCAAGACCGGATTCTCGCGGCCGAACTTGGCGCGCAACTGCACGGCCTGGGCCGCCGCGCTTTCCCAGTCGGTCGGCTCGATGGCAAAGGAGAGTCCGGCCGCCGAACGCGCGGGCGAGTCGGTCAGTGCGAACCCCGAGAAGGCATCAATGACCTCGTAGTTGGCGGCCGGTTGGCCGGGAGCATGGCGGTTCAGCGCTCGCCAGTGTGGGGGCAGCGGTTTGGTGGGCGTGGGATGGATGAAGAAGGCAAACGTCCGCGGCCCGGCCAACGTGACCGGACGGGTGAAGACGTTCATGCGGTAGACGACCCTGCCAGCCTCGCGACGCAGCTCCTGGGCCGGCTGGGTCGGATCCGGCGTCCAACCACGGTCGTTCTCGCCAAAGAAGCAGAGGCCGCGATCGTCGTCGCCGATCCAGATGACCGGGCAGAAGTGGCCAACCTCCACGCCCTTCTGCATTTTGGGCTTGGAGTCCTTGCTGTCCCAGACCCGGCCGGAACCGGCGGGAATCGTGCGGATGTCATGGGCGGCCCGGAAGCTGTGACCGCCGCCGTTCACGATCAACTGCCGCGCCGTGGCCTCGGGCAGCTGGAAGTCCAGCATCAGGGAGGTCAGTTCGACCGGTGCGCCCGCTTGGGGCGCCAGAGTCACCGTGAGCCCGATCAGACCATCGTACTCCAACTCGCCGCGGACTGTGGCCAGCATGCCGGGAGCCTCGAGTGTGCCCTCCCAGACGGCGCGATCGGCCTCGACCGTCGCCAGATGCAGGGTTCGGCCCTCGAAGGTCAACGGCGTTGTGCCGGTCGTCCCGTGCAGTCGGGGCGCAGCGGCCAGGGTTTCGGCTCCGGCCGACACCAGGCTCTCGGGCAGACCGCCGTTCACCAACCGCACGCGCCGGCCCCACACCGAGAGGGTGTTCGCCTCCGCCTCGATCGGGGTCCACGGGCGCGGCACGGTCCGCGTCCGCCCCAGCTCATTGCGCCACCACGGCGGTTGCGGCCGGTTGTAGACGGTCTTGACCGTCTTGAGCTCGCGGCCGTCCGCTGCCCGCGCGACCGCTTCCACCGCGTAGGTGCCGAAGCCCAGCGCGACCCGGGCCGTCGCGCTTCCCCGCAGCGAGGCATCTAGGCGGATGGCGTCGTCGCGGAGCACCATGGTGCGGCCATCCGGCGCGCGCACTTGCAGCGCCACACTCGCCGGATCAAGCGAGTCGACCGGCAGACAGCCGACGCGGACCGTCAGGTTGCTGGCGTAATAGTCATAGGCGTACTCCAGACGGATATAGGGCAGCGCCCGCATCGTCTGCGCGGCGTCCGCAGAATAGCGCACGCAGGCGTTCCAGGCTTCTTCCGGCGTGAGGGCATAGGGATACACGCGGAGTTCGTCGATCAGGGTACGGTTGGCCGCAAAGGCCAGCGGTACGTCGCCGACCGCCTTGGGATCCGGCCCCGCCAGCACGATCTGTTCGCAGTCTTGCAGCCGGCCATCCAGATAGACGCGACCCGCCCCGCCGCCCCAGGTGCAGACCACGTGGGTCCATTTGCCCGGATGGAACGGCACCCAGGGCGTGTTGGCGGCATAGTCACGGTGGTTGCGGCCGAGCGCCAGACGCAGCGTCCGCGGGCCGCTGAAGAGCGCGGTCCACGGCAGGTCGAGGCCCTGGTAGTCGCCGTGAAAAAAGTTGTTCCAGTTCAGCGGACGGAACCAGAACTCGACCGAACCCTCCTTGGCCGGAAAGAGCGCCGCGCCGCGCAGGCCCAGGCGACGCTCGGCGGCCTGCGACAGGTCGAGGGCCTGACCGCGCACGCCCGCCTGGAAGTCGGCGGGCAGCGGCGTGCCCGCGACCGCGACCGCGCCGCTGACGGTCGTCGCGGCGAGCGTCCCATCCAGGCTGCATACCAGCGGCAGGGGTACGCGCTTGGCGAACCAGGGCGGGTCCAGGACCAGCGGCCGCGCGGCCTGCGGGTCGAGCCAGTCGGTCGCCTGGCACACGTAGAACAGGCGTTCGCGGGCCGTGATGCGAAACTCGTCGAGGCGGCCCGCGAAAGCCTGGCGCAGTTCGCGCTCGGCACCCACGCGCAACCCCACGCCGTGGGACGCAAGGAAACCGGCCATGCGCGGCGCGTGCTTGGCCGGCCAATCCACAGAAAGTCCGTCCACCAGCAACGACGCCGATCCGCCGTGCCGCAGGACCAGCGCCAGGTGGGTCCAGCGTCCCTCTGGCATCGGACGCGGGTGATTGATGCCCTCATCGCCCAACCGCAGCACCACGCCGCCGTCGGGCTCACGCACAACCTGCAGCGGCTGCGGCGCGGTGCCGGTGAGCAGCAACAGGGTCGCCGGACCTGCGGCCGGCTCGGGAAACCACCAACTGTCAAGGGTGATCGCACCGCGCTCGCGGGCAACTCCGGCGGCATCGAGCCCGGCGTCGAGTGCGCCCTTCCCGGCCAGCCGCAACGAACCGCCAAAGCGACCCTCGGGGGCCGGCACCGTTTCGCCTGCCGGGCGAAAGGGAGTCTGCTGCCTCGCGCCGCTGAGCGCATCGTCCGGCGGCGCATCGCCCGCCAGGTTCTCGAGCGCCGCGTCCAGATCCTCGTCCGGACCTTCTTTCACACGCTCGTCGAACGACCACAGCGCCAGCGTATCCGGTTCCGAAATCGGCCGCCGTTCCCAAAAGGCATCGAAACTCGGAACCGGCTTGGAAACCCCCCATTCGAACGCCTGCGCGTGGGTGGCGCCCCAGAGCAGGCCGACGCCCAGCGCCAGCGACAAATGAGATCCGCGTACGGTCATTGCCAGTGCCCTCACGCCCCCGCCACCGGCCTGCTCGGCAGTCATTTGAGCGAACGCGGGGTAGTGTAGCACTGGCGCCCTTGTTTCGGAAGCATTGCATGAGGCACGATGCAGAGCACCGTGCTGCGGCCGCTCTGAGCGGCGCGGCGTAGAACCGTCCTCCGAGTCGTTCGTCCCGACGCAGGCTGCCCGGCAAGGTAGACGGGTTCAACGTCGGCATTCCGTCAGCCGGAACACGCGCGTGTCGGGCCGCCCCGGAGCAGTCCAGGCAATCGTGTGCGTGTCGCGCGCGACCAGGCTGTCGGCGATCACGTCGTAGACGTCAGCCGACTGCGGCAGACGCAGTTCACGCGGTCCCGCCTTGAGGGTGTGCAGCGCGACCACGCTGCAATCCGCCAGCAGCACGTCGTTACTCTCGCACCAGACGTGCGCGCCGGCCCAGCGCGCCAAGCCCCGCCAGAGATCGGCCGGCAAGCCATGGGCGATGGTGAAGACCGAGGCCCAGTCGCCAGCCCCCCTGCCCTGCCCTGCCCCGCGGCCGAAGACCTTGGCCGCCAGTCCGGCTCGGCCCAGGCCACGATGCAACCAGGCCTCGCCCAGGCGCTGTCCGTCGAGCGGCACCAAAACCGGCCCGAACGACAGGGCTCCGCCATAGATCGTCCCGGCGCAGACCCCACTCGTGGCCGGATGGCTGAAATCCGAAACCAGCACGCGCCGCGGCAGGTTGACATCGAGCCGTTCAATCTCGAATCCGGTGAGTGCGCCGGCGGCGGCGGCCGAGGCGGCGGTGCCGTCGCTAATGCCCGAGGCCGGTCCCCACACGGCCACCCGCCCATCGCGCATCACCGTGCGTTCGAGCAACTCGCGCTTGCGTTCATCGCAGCGGAACAGGTTGGGGAAGTAGAACAGGCGGTGGTCCGGAAAGTTTGGCAGCGCCAAATCGTCGAGCAGGTAGATGCGGTGCGGCACGCCGCAGCGTGCCAGCCCCTGTCGCACCTCCCACAGCACGGCCTCGTTCAGGTAGTTGCCGCGGCCGTCGCTGTCGAGGGCGGCGGCGTCGTCGATGATCACGGCGATGCCGGGCACGTCAGCGTGCGTCCACTGCTGCGCCTGGCGGATGGCGCGCACCTGCGGCGCGATCACCGCGTCGTGCATGGCCGGGTCGGCAAACCAGTCCTGGTAGACGTCCATCCAGTAGGCATGGAAGCCGCGCGTCCAGGCCGTGGCCAGGTTGCGCCAGGTGATGGCCTGGAACTCGGCCAGGTCGCGCGCCGGAAAGCAGACATCGGAGCCAGTCCAACTGCGCGTGTCCATCTCCGAGAGAAAGAGCCGGCCGCGCAGCGCGCAGGAGTCGCTGATGCCCTCGTTCTCGTAGACCCCGCCGATACCGCGGGCTTGGTAGTCATGGGGCGTGATCAGGCCGTCGAGCCCGGGCAGATCCAGCAGGGGCGCGATCGCGATGTGCCCGGACCCGGCCAGGGTGTCGGGAAAGGCCCAAGGCCAGCTCGTATGGGCATCGAAGAAACCGAAGTTCGACCAGCCCTGCATCCACTGCTTGAGGCAGTCGTACACCAGCACGCGCTGGCGGTCCGCGCAGGCATCGCGGGTGGCGGTAGTCAGATTGCGAAGCCGTTCGTGGTAGAGCTCGCGGGTCAACTCGAGGTAGTCGCGTACCGCCGGTGTGCCAGGCCAGAAGGGCCGGCGTTCGACCTCCGGCACGGGCCCGCGGTTGGGGTCGCGCGGCGTGTCGTAACCGTCGAAGTCGGCGTCGGGCACGCCATGGGCCGCGCGCAGGGCCTCGACGCGACCGTATTTCCGACGCAGGAACGCCCGCCATTTGGCCAGCATGACGGGGCTGTGGTCAAACAGCCAACCGGACATCAGAGGTTCATGGCTACCCTCGACACGGTCGCCGTTCCAGTAGCCGATAATCCGGTGGGCCCAGGGACGACGTTCGCACCAGCCAATCCAGGCGCGCGTCACGCGCGCCTGCATGTTGGCCAGCAGGTCGCTGGCCAGCGACGGGGTGTCCAGACGTTCGCCGGTGTCGGTCACGAACAGCTCATCGGGGTGCAGCCGCCGCCAACTCAGCGGGTCGTTCGGACCGCTGCGGAGCAGCACGTAGGCCTCGGGGTCGCCGTCCAGAATGTGGGCTACGTCCGCATCGAAATCGTGGGCCGGCTCGAGCAGGGGCTCGTCCGCGATGCGATCACCGCGCCAGAAGAGGTTCGGACACCAATCGGACTCGGCGTCGGGCGGCAGAACGCCGCAGGGCGGGGTCAGCAGGTAGAAGCCCAGCCGGTGACGGAAGAAGCGCGCGCTCTGAGTTCGGAAGAGCTGCGGCCGGCGACCGGCGACGGGGCTGTAGGCCGCCATGCCGAGCGGCTTGCCGTCAACGAAGATCGTAGGTCGGCCTTGGTGCAGGCGGACATCGGCCTGAGCCATGGGAATCGCCTGGTGCTCAGACCTCATTCCGTGCTTCTTCCTTACTGTCCGACAGAGGCGCCCGCCTGCTGTCGACTGACCGCGACTGTGTCGACGCCCGTCAAGGGCAGTCGAGGGGCCACAACGGCAAGCCCCTCCCTGCAACGCAGGTTCCCGCGGACGTTACCAAGTGATGCGATCGAGGTCAATTCATGGCTGGCCCGTTAGCGCCAGCCAAGCCAGCGTCCGCCCTCACGCGCTCGTAACCGACGGCTCGTACGGGCCTAGCTGACGGCCGCCACACTGGCAACAACCAAGGGAGTAGCCATGAGCCAGTCCGAGTGCTGCACACCGATCGAAGCCGTTCCCGCCAGCGCCGACATCCATCTGGTCTTCGAACGGTTCCACGAGCGCACCGACTGGCCGCTGCTGCCGGTGATCGACGCCGCCCGCCGACCGATCGGTATCGTGCGGGAGTCCGAGATCAAACGCTTCGCCTACGCGCGTTTCGGACGCGAATTGGTGACGCGCCACGCGCTCGCAGACTTCGTGCGAGACGCGCCGGTGCTGGCGGCGGGCCTGGCCCCCGACGAGATCCTGCGCTTTGCCTCCGCCCATCCCTGCCCGGACGGCATCGTGCTGGCGAACGCCGACGGCACCTACGCGGGGTCGGTCCTGCTCCCCGCGGCGCTGTTGCGCTATTTCGAGCACTACCACGTCGAGACCGAAGTGCGCCTCGTGCAGGCCCAGAAGATGGAGGCAATCGGCACCCTGGCCGGGGGGATCGCGCATGACCTCAACAACGTACTCACGCCGATTCTCGGCTATGCGGACTTGCTCCAAACCATGATCGCGAACGGCGAAAGTGCCGACCCCGAGATGATCGAGCAGATTGCGGTCGGCGCGCGGCGCGCGCGCGACACTGTTCGGCAGATTCTGACCTTCAGCCGCCACCAGAAGACCGTCCGCCAACCGGTGCGACTGAGCGAGACGGTGCGCGAGGTGATGCGCTTGACACGGCCTTCGCTGCCAGCGACGATTGACGTCGACCTGCGCTTCGAGGCGGTTGACGACTACGTCTTCGCCAACCCGACTGAAATGCACCAGGCTCTGATGAACCTGGTGACAAACGCCTTCCACGCGATGCGCGAGCGGGGAGGCTCGCTGTCGGTCGAGATTCTCGACCACGTCGGCAACATTGCGGGTTGGACACCGGGCGAGGGAACGCTTGTGCTTCCGGCGGTTCGGCTGACGGTCCGCGATACGGGCAGCGGCATCCCCCCCCACACGCTCCCGCGCGTCTTCGAGCCGTTCTTCACCACCAAACCGCCAAACGAGGGGACGGGCATGGGCCTGACCGTGGTGCATGGGATCGTCACGCGCAGCGGCGGCGTGGTCTCGATCGAAACCGCACCCGACCTCGGAACGGCCGTGCACATTCACCTGCCGCGCCATACGGCCCACGTCGGCGACGCCCACGCGGTCCCTGGCAAGAACGGCCGCCGCGCGCTCCCCACCGATACGCCCCGCCTGCGGGTGCTGCACGTGGACGACGAGTACGCCATTACGCGCCTGTCACAGCGCGTGCTCGAACGTTACGGCATCGTGGTCGACACCCACAACGACAGCGTCGCGGCCCTGCGCCACCTGCTGTCAGATCCGCACCGCTACGATGCCCTGATCCTCGATCAGACCATGCCAGGCATGACCGGCATGGAGCTCGCGCGACACGCGCTGGCCGTCCGCCCGGAATTGCCGATCCTGCTTTGCACCGGCTACAGCGAGATCGTCTCGCCCGAGCAGGCCCGCGCCGCCGGCCTGCGCGACTACGTCCTCAAGCCGCCGGACTTCCATGCGATGGCGACGACACTTCAGGAGTGGTTCTCCTCCGAACCCCGCCCCGGGGGCGCATGATTTCAGGAGCCTTGCCGATAACTTGAGACTGGAAACTGGAAACTGGAAACTTGGTCGCACGTATCCGGTGGACGCGAACGGCGACGCGGACGGTTGACGATTGGGATGCTCTCTACTCGTTCTCCGCACTCGGCGCCGTTCTCGTAGACCGGTTTCACAGAAAGTTACCCCCCTCGTTTGTTCGCGGCGCAGCCGCGTGGTGGGCTCACCCGTAACTTGAGGACGAACGGCCCGGAGGACCGTTCTACGACGCGAGCACGTGTAGGCCTGTCCGCCAGCGGCCCGAAGGCGGCCTGCCGTAGGGGCGGGTCAGGCCCTTGACCCGCCCTTTCGGTCTGTCCGCTTCGAGCTCACGGCTACAGGCTGAAAGCCCGTGCCACGATTGGAGCCGACCGGCAGATGCGAACGTCTCGCGACTCGCACATTCACTGTCCCCTCGAGCCTTTCCGGCACGTCTTGCGCACTTAGAGCGGTGTCGCGCTTCGCTTGCCACCGCACGCCAAATTGCCGTGCCCCGACGGCAGCGTCGCGGAGTGCGGCGGCAAGCGGTATCCCGCGCGGCGCCGCTCTTCTTTTCCCGCTTCGCCACGATTTCACCCCCTCGGAACGGCGACGCCAGCCGAAATATGAGCAATTTCGATGCGTTGTGCTCGTCCCCCCTTAACCGCCGCTCGGGAGCGGGCACTTGCGGTGGTACAGCACGCCCCCCATCAGTGCTGTGAAGGGCGCCACGGTGATCAGACCGAAGCTGCCCACCAACGTGTTGAGTACCTCCGCCGCCACGATCGGCGAGTTGAGGATGCTGCTCAACGGCAGGCCCTTGGCAATGAAGAGCATGAACATCGTGATGTGGCTGCCGCTGTAGGCCAGGAGCAGGGTCGTGGTCATCGTGCCGAGCACGGCCTGCCCAACGTTCAGCCCGGAACGCCAGTGCTCCCACACG
>CAZZCT010000086.1:0-20266 GCA_964652365.1 uncultured Lentisphaerales bacterium | reverse complement strand
AACTTCGGCCCGTTTCGCTTCCCTCGCGCATCAACTCTCGCAATACAGGGAGTATTTCTCGCTTTGGCCGAAGAACGTGCGGTTCGTCCGCAAGCTGACCCGTCCAAACCGGTCTGAACCTGGAGCTCAGGAAGGGACGCTCCTGGACGCACGTCGGGCCGACGTGCGCCACAGGGCGAACGTGGCACGGGCTTCCAGCCCGTAGCCCCCGACACACCGCACGCATCTCGACTCTGCAGCTCCTTGGCGTGCTTGGCGTCTTGGCGGTGGAGATCAGTTGTGCCGCCTCGCCGCTTTGTCGGCATCTCTGTCAACCCGAGGGGACAGTGGATCTGCGAGTCGCGATACGCTCGCATCTGCTGGTCGGACGGGTAGGGCCGCCCCAGGCCCTTGGGGCACCCGGTCGGCCAACGCCCAGCCGCAGTCTGAACCGTAATCTGCGAAATCTGCGGACAACAACTTGGAGTTATGGACGAGCCATCCGCGGTCCGGTTACGGCGACACGCCAGCCGCGGTGCGCGGCTCAACCACAATTAGCCGGAAATCGTGGCGCTCGACGGGCACGCGCAGCACGCCCTTGGCGCCGATCTCCAGCTTGGTCTCCGGCTTCTCGGCGTCCCAGGCCTGCACGGCGGCGGGCAGCCCCAGCTTCGCCAGGTCCAACTGGACCTCGGCCTCGCGCTGCTCGCCCCAGTTGACCACGCCCACGAGCACCTTGCCCGGCTTGACCCAGCCGGCCAGGTAGACGTCTTTTGTCGCGCACGCCAGGCCGGCGTCCTTCTTCCAGTAGCCGATGAAGCGGACGCTATCCTCGCCAATTCCGAAGCGGTCGCGGGCCGCCAGAATCGCGCGCTGGCTCGGGTCGGTGGCACTGTTGCCGGTGGGCAGGGCGTCGTGCATCAGCACGGCCCCGCTGTAGGCGCGCATGGCCTTGCGCTTAGCCTCCGGCTGCCACTGGCCCTGGTACTCGTTCATGAAGTTGACGTTCACGCCCCAGGTGCCGGGAACGATCGTGAACAGCCGCTCAAGCGACCAGAAGTCCATGAAGTCCTTTTCCATCTCCGGGTAGATCACGTGGTGCTCGCCGTCGTAGCCGATATCCACGGGAGCGTTCCAGGGCAGGATCATGTTGTTGGTCATGTGGTTGACGATGACCGACTCCTTGCCGTTCTCCTGGAACACCGCCCGCAGGCGCAGGAAGAACTCGCGCATGCCGAACATGTTGTATTCCGGCTGGACCCGGCCATCCGGCAGGCGATAGCCGCGGCCGGCATCGAGGTTGTCGCAGTAGACGGGGCGCACATTGTCCAGGTACCAGCCGTCGATATCGGAGCTCTTGATCCAGTCGTTGATGTTCCAGATGATGTAGTCGGTGAGCGACTTACCGTAATACAGGGGGCCGCTGGAGGTTTTCCAGGCTTCGCCGAAGTACTGCTGCTCGCCGGCATCGGTCATGGTGTTGTATTCGAAGTACGGCACCGCCAGGCCGCCGCCCTTGTGCACCTCGTCGGCGCGTTTGCGGCACAGCTCCGGGACCGTGGTGTTGGGTCGCGACTGCCAGATGGTGCTGCCCTTGCCGTCCGGATAGACCCAGCACCCGCCGCCCCAGCCGAAGGTGTGGCCGCACCACCAGCGGTTGGTGCGCCAGGCGCCGGTCAGCGCCTTGGCCGGGCTGGCCTGGAAGGCGAAGACGATCGTGCGCGGCGCATCGATGGCGAACTTCTCGGCGATCAGGTTGAAGACCATGTCCACGCTCTTACCGGTGCGCACCAGCTCGATCGCCGGGGTGGTACTGCTCGGCACCCAACCGCGATCGCTGTCTGCGAACCAGCAGATGCCGGCGTCGGTGTTGCCAACCCAAACATAGGGGATGAACGAGCCGGCCACCATGGGCTGCGAGTCGACGGTCAGGCAGTCCCAGATCCGGCCGGTCTTCTCCTTCGGCAGGAAGCCCATGTAGTAGCCGGAGCGGATGCCCTCGCCGGCGCCGTAGACGTAGTCGGCCATGGCCGGGGCCAGCGGCATCACCACCTTGAGGTTGTGCACCTCGACCGCGCCCTGGGGCGTCAGCGTCAGCTCGACCTTGTACATGCCGTCAAACTCGGCCGTCACGCGACTGGCAACGGCGAGCGCGCCGAGTTTGGCAGATGAGGTCGCTACCACGCGGTGGTCGGCCGTGGAGGTCAGCTTGGCGGCGGCACCCTCGGCGGTGACCGTCTTGCCATCGGCGAACTCGGCCTGGAGCACGGTGGGGCTTGCCAGCAGGTCGCGACCTTGCGAAACCACCTGCGACGGCAGGCCGGCCGCGCCGATCGTCATCGTGCGGCCCCAGAACTCGACGGTGCGGTTCTTGACCTTGAGCGGTGTCCAGGGGGCGATGACCTTGTTGATGTTGCCGGCGGCGGTGTTCCACCACTTGAACCGCACGGCGGGGTCTTGCTTGGCAAACTTGTTGCCGGCTTCGCGCAGCACGGCGCCGTCCTTGCCGAACACGGTCAGCTTGGCCGAATACTCCCCCTGCGGCAGTTCCGGCAGAGGGATCACGCCACGCACATAGGCGAGTTCGTCCAGTTGGTAGCTGGTCTGTGCAAGCTGTTTGCCGGCGGCGTTCAGCACCGCCACGTCGCAGCGCGCGACCTCGCTGCGCTTGTCGAAGTCGATAAAGTCGCCGATCACCCGCACGTAGTCGTCGACCGGGTTGAGCGCCAGGGTCACGGCGATGCGGTCGTTGCTGTCGGGCTGGTCGAGTGCCAGGGACTTGAGATCGCCGAACTGGCGCGCTGAGGCCCAGTCCAAGAAGGTGGTCTTGCCGTCCGGCGAGGCGATGCGGATGCGGTAGCTGCCGGCCGGTTGGCCCTTTGCCGGAACCTTGTCCAGATCCAGGGCGGTGCCGGGAGCCGTGACCAGTTTGTCCTTGGGCACGTCGAAGGTCTCGGACTTGCGGATGCCGCCATCGCTTTCAAAGGTCCAGGCCAGTTTACCGGGCTCATGGCCGCAGGCCGCCAACTCAAGGCCAAAGGTCTGGGCCTGGGGATCGGCCACGCGCAACAGGTGGATCGCCGGTGCCGATTTCGAGAGCGTCACGCGGGTGTGGGTGTCGAGTACGGAAAAGCTGCTGGTGCCTTCGAATGAGTTCTGCTCCCATGGCTTCTTGAAGTTGCGCGCGAGCAGGAATGTGATGGCGTCGTTGTCGCGGAAGGGCTGTGCGCGATT
Organism: uncultured Lentisphaerales bacterium; assembly: GCA_964652365.1. Classification (GTDB taxonomy): domain Bacteria; phylum Verrucomicrobiota; class Kiritimatiellia; order RFP12; family CAZZCT01; genus CAZZCT01. Next base: position 17,053 of record CAZZCT010000086.1, on the reverse strand, counting down.
CATGCTGGTGCGCGGGATTGACACCTCCATCTCCCAGGCCCGGCCGTCGGGTGTGATCCGGTTGCGCGGATTCCAGTTGGCGGTCCAGCCCAACCGGCTGTTGCCGACGGCCGGCTCGTGCATGACGTCGTAGCGCGCGCCAGCGTAGTTGCAGAGGAACTGGAAGAAGACCGGTTGGCCATCCGGGCTCTTGGATCCCACATCGACCCAGATCTCGTAGCTGTCGTCAAAGACGACGTTGATGTCGTGCGAGGCATCGCGCAGGTTCTGCACCACGCGCTCGCCGGGGCGCAGGGGGGAGCGCATGGCGACATAGAGGTGCTCGTCGTCCCAGCACATCCAGAAGCGCGTTTGGCGCGGGCTGACCGTGCGGCCGGTGGTCTGCAGCGCGTTGACGCTGGTGGCGCCCTGCCATTCGGCGTCATCGATGGTGCCATCGATCGTCGGCTTGGCGCGCGCAAAGGGCGCGGTGATGGTGGGGGTCTTGTATCCCGCGGTAACCGAGGCGGCCGGAGTCTGTCCGTGCAGGGAGTTGGCCGCCAGCAGACCCAGGCTCAGTGTCAGACCGACACGGTCACGCATGCGCTTCGTGGTGCATTGCATAGATGAACCCTTTCGTTCGGCCGGGGCAAGTTCCTGGCGCGTTTGATAGTTTAGCGCCTTGCGGCGGCGTCAACACCAGGAAAGTGCGGCGGCGGGAAGAGGTGCGCATTCACGACCCACTCGCTCTTCAGCGCCGACTTCAGGTCGATCAAAGGCAGGTTGTTGGCGAACTGGTCATGCGGCCACTGCGGCGGCCGGGCCTCGTGGAACGTCGTCTTGCCGCCGGATTCGGCATCCACCACGATGACGGCGAGGCCGATATAGTCGCGCTTGGCCAGGGCCAGAGGGCGGTGCAGGCCGAAGCTTCCGGCCAGCCGGAACCAGACCTTGTATCCCGTGGGCGTGCGCGTGCCGCCAACCACGGCGGCGTGCTCCATGCCAAGGCCCACCCAGGGGCGGATCATGGCACTGAACGAGGGCTGATCGTAGACATTGACCAGCGTCTGGTGTACGTCGCTGTCCAGATTGATGTCGCCGAAACGTTCGGTCGGGCGCAGATCCCAAAACAGGTTCAAGCCGTCGCGGGCCCAGGCCCACTCGGCGGTGGAGTCGATCGTCGGGTTCGTCACGGCGACCTCCAGCAGCAGGTCGCCGCCATTCCGGCGCAGGGTCCAGCCGGCGACGTTGGGACTGCTGCCCTCGGTCGCTTGGCCGACACGCGCCACGCAGCCCGTCAGCACGTTGTCGGTGAAGCGCATCACCGGCACCGCGCAGAGGTCGACCACGTACCAGGCGGTGCGGTCGCCCGCCCGCAAGTCGATGACCAGCTCATTCGCCTCGGACGGCTTGAGGGGCCAGCTGCCATCTGGCCACGGCAGCACCCAGCGACCCGAACGGGCGTCGACGGTGACCGTGCCGCGGCGGCTGCCGAGACTCCAGGACGCCTGCAGTTCCGGCGGGAGCGTCTGGTTGCCGGCAGGTTCAAGTGTCAGGTCGAGGCCGGCCGCGTCCGGCTCCAGTTGCCGCGCGCGCAGTCGCAGTCCGACGGGCAGGCGCGGTGGCGGGTCGCGCATCGCGCGGGGACCCTCGCCGAGTGCGCCGGCGAAATACAGGCGGTCGCACAGGGTGCGCGCGATCTGGTACTCGCCCAGGCTGGCGGGGTGGACGCCGTCCGGACGCAGGCGTTGGTGTCGCTCCAGCGTGGCCTGGAACGCCTCGAACTCCTCCTGAACCGGCAGGTAGAACACCCCCTCGGATTGCGCCACCTCCCTGACGATCTGCCCGCAGGCGCGCAGGAACTCCGTCGTGCCCTCGAGTCGGAAGACCGTGTGCCGGGCGGTCTCGTCGGTCAGGGTCGGGCTCATCAGAATGACGGCCACGTGGTTGGTTTTGTTCTGATGCGCAAAGGCTGTGATGTCGCGGCGGTAGCTCTCCAAAAATGGTTCGGGCGGCAGGCCGGGCACCCAACCGCCGTTGATGGCGTTATTCATGCCCAGCATCAGGCTGGCGACGGTCGCGCGCCGGTTCTGACCGCGCAGTTGTCTGGCCAAGTCGGAGGAGGCGCTGCCCCAGACGCCGGCCTGGATGAATTCGACCGTGGCTTCGGGATGGTAGTGGCGGAAGAGCCGCGCACAGAGCCGGCGGTAGGTGTCGGCGTGCGTGATGCTGTCGCCATGGAAGACCCACAGGTCGCCTTCGCGCAGGAACCCGGCTGGCTCCGCCGCCGGAAGTGCGGCCGCCGCGGCAAGCAGGGCGCCAAGGCTGAAACGACGACAGCGACGCGCGAATGTGTGGGTGTTTGTGGCGGTCATCTTGGGGGCATGCTCCCGTGGGGTACAACACGCGGTCCGTGTCCGGACGGCGTGCAACAGGGGATGAGGACAGCCCAGAATACGCTGCGTGACAGGGCGGTCGCAACCTGGAAAGCGAGGCGCCGCATGAATGGGCGTCGATCGACGCTCGTGCGTGACACGGTGCGCGCGCGCTTCGGGCGCCAGGGTGCGCTTGACAGCGGTGCGACCCGTGCCACAAACTGTGCTCACGGTGGCACGAATCGGCATACTCGGCGGCACGTTTGACCCGGTCCACGTGGGGCATCTGCTGGCGGCCCATGCGGCAGTCGAAGCTGGGGGCTTGGAACGCGTGCTGCTGGTGCCAGCCAACCGCTCGCCGCACAAGCGCGCGGTGGCGACCTCATCTGCTGCCGACCGCCTCGCGATGCTGCGCTTGAGCGTTGCCGGCGATCCGTTGCTGGAGGTCAGCACCGTCGATGTGGACCGCGGAGGCATCTCCTACGCCATTGACACGGTGACGGATCTGCAGGGCCGCTACCCGGGGGCAGAGCTCTGTTTCATCGTCGGCATGGACTGCCTGCGCGAACTGCACCTCTGGCACCGGGCGTCCGAGCTGTTGGAGCGGTGCACTTTCCTGGCGCTGGCCCGCCCCGGCGTCGATTGGCCTCCGCAGTCCGGTCCGTTGCCCTTGCCGCCACCCTGGCCGGAGCGCCTTCTGAAGCAGGTTATCCGCGGCCGGAACTGCGAGGTCTCTTCCTCTGAGATTCGTTGCAGGGTTGCGGAAGACCGCGATATCCGCTATCTTGTCGCCACGGCGGTAGAGGACTACATTCGAACGCATGGGCTCTACCGCGGCACACCCCATGCCACGGCGGCGGGGCTGGCGTCCGCGCAGGCGGACCGCCGGGACCCGGGTAACGACGCGGTTGGCAGGACGTAAGGGAGACAGGGCTATCAACGCACGGGAACTGGCTTTGACGGCCGCGCGGATTCTGGACGAAAAGCAGGCGCGCGAGATCCGGATTTTCGACGTGAACGGGATTTCCACGGTCACGGACTACTATATTGTCGCCACCGGCACCTCATCCCCCCACCTGAAGGCGCTGGTTTCGCAGTTGCAGCACCAGCTCAAGGCCGTAGGCGTGTCGTGCTACCGCCATTCGGGCATGCCCGAAAGCGGTTGGGTGGTGGTCGACTACGTGGATGCTGTCATACACATATTCTCGCAGGAAGCTCGCGACTACTATGCGATTGAGAGTCTGTGGAAGGATGCGCAGTCGGTTCCGTTTGAGGCGGCCTAGGCTCCGCGTCCAGCAAGGCGTCCTGCAGTTCCATGAGGCGGACCGCCAAGCCTTCCAGGTGGGAGCCGTCTTCCGCGACCTGCCCGAACTCCGCGCTTTCCAGCAACCCCAGGAGATTGTCCATCCGCTCCAGCTGATGGGTGCGGCGCGGCCCCTGCCAGGTAGTCCAACCGGTCCAGCCAACCAAGGCCACGGCGGCGGCCGCGACCGCGATCCGGCCGACCCTGCGAAAGAGCCGCACGCGGTACAGGCGCCGGCCCGCCGCCATCCGGATGCGTGCCAGAACCTCCGCCGGAAGCTCGGGTTGCAGGGCGCTCTGCGCCAGTTGCGTCAGGCGTTCGACATCGTGCAGCCAGGCGGCTGTGGCCTGTTCCTCCTCGGGCGAGACGCGTCCGACCCATTCGCCGCTTTGCCGCAGCAGCGCACGCAACTCCCTCTCTGCTTGCCGTTTCATGGCTCCGTCAACTCCTTGCGCAACTGGGTTACGGCGTAGTGCATCCGGCCCAGCGCGGTGTTCAGCGGGACGCCCTGCAGCTGCGCGATCTCTGCGAAGCTGAGGCTCTGCTGCGTGCGCATGAGAAACACTTCGCGCTGTTTCGCCGGCAGTCGTCGCACGCCTGCCGCAATCCGCTCGCCCAACTCCCTCGCCGCAGCCTGTTCGGGCGGCCCCGGCGAGGTCCCCGCCAGCCGCTCGATCAGCGGCAACCCCTCCTCGCTTCCGGCATCGTCCAGACTCACGCTCGGGCGCTTGCGCCGGAAACGGTCTACCAGAAGGTTCCGCGCAATCGTCGTCAACCAAGCCCGAAAGTGGCCATGCCGAAAACTGTCCAATCGCCGGATGGCGCGGTACCAGACCTCCTGAAACACCTCTTCCGCTTCGCCCGGATCCCGCACCATGCCGCGGATGATGCCCAGCAGCGGACGACCGTGCCGGCAAACCAGTTCATCCAACGCGCCGGCCTCGCCGGACAGGAAGTCCCGCACCAGCTCAGAGTCGTCCCGTGCAGATGTCGGTGTCGGCTCAAAGGCCATTGCGGAACCTGCTAACCAATCGCCAATCGGGTAGACGCGCAACCGCCTGCAATATTGTCACGCGACGATCTCTCCGATATCCGGCGGCCGGAAGCGGTCGGCCAAAGCCCGCAGGCCGTTGATCAGGGCCTGCGCCAGGTGCTGGAACCAGGTGAACGAACTGGCGTAGGCGTGCAGCACCTGCTCGACCAGTTGCACCGCGAACCCGAAGAAGGTCGCCGGGGTGGTGGCCACCACCCAGAGGCCCAACCCCAGCAGGTTGAGGAAGTAGATCAGCGCGTAGGAGAAGACCCGGCCGTTTTCGGCGATGTCGCTCTGGCGCTGGGAAAGGCTGCGCAGCGTGAAGGTGAGGTGGAACCCCCAGGTCAGACCGACCAGGAACAGCCACTGGTGCCGCCACGCCTCCAGGTCCACAAACAGCCCCAGCGCGAGGCGCACGATGATCACGAGGATGGTGTAAAGCGGGAAGAAATAGGGCGCCAGCGTGATCAGCGGAGTGGTGTGCGACATCTCAACGTAGCCCCGGTCTGCCCCCACCCGGATGCGGTGGACCTTCGCGCCGGACATCACGGCCCACAGGGCATGCGTCAGCTCATGCGCCCAGATGTAGGTTCGTGCCGGTACCGGCAGCAGGAAATAGACCAGCAGCCACACGGCGTAGCCCGCCGCCAGCGACAGGCTCTCCGGACTGATCAGCGTGGTCGCGGCCGGGAGTTCCTGCAGTGTTACCACCAAGGCCCGCGTCGCGGCCCAGCACAGCGGCAGCAACGCCAAACCAAACAAGAACCGTAAGAAGCGCACAACAACCCTCCCGCGTCGGCGGAACTGTAGCAGAGACGACCTCCGCGGAGCAAGATCGGGACGCGAACACACGAGAGGGTAACTGCCGCAGATTGCGCAGACGCCCGCAGATTGAACCTGAAAACGGGAGTTGCCGCCACAGAGGACACGGAGTTCGGCGTTACGCTGCAGCGAGATGTGACGAGGTTCAGGGTGCGATTTCCGCCTGAACCCTGTTCTCCCGGCTCTTGCAGGGGTTCTGCAAGAGCCTCTGAAGTTATCGGCCCGGCTTCCCGGAACGGGAAACCTAGCGCAGCTTCGGAATCCAGTCGCCGTGGGCTTCGAGCAGGTCGTCGCAGAGATTGCGGATCTGGTCGATTGTCAACTCGGCCGCCGTGTGCGGATCCAGCATGGCCGCCTGGTAGACGCGGTCGCGGCGGCGTTCGAGCACCGCCTCGGTGGTCAGCAGCTGGACGTTGATGTTGGTGCGGTTGTAGGCCGCGCACGGCTCCGGCAGGTCGCCGACGTAGCAGCCCTGGACGCCGTTGCCGTCCACCAGGCAGGGCACTTCGACGCAGGCCAGCGGCGGCAGATTGGGGATCAGCCCCCGGTTGAGGATGTTGCCGCCGATCTGCGTCGGCCGGTTCGTCGTGATGGCTTCCATGATGTAGGAGCCGTATTCGTGCGTCCGGCCGTGTCCCAGCTTGGGATTGCCGATCAGTTCCTTGCTCATGCGGCGCCAGCTCTCGATCTGGCACACGCATCGCCGCGGGTACTCGTCAAGCGGGATGTTGAACTCGGCAATCAGTTCCGGCCGGGCGTCTTTGATGAAGTGGGACACATACTCGGCGAGATGCTCCGAACTCTCGGTGACGTAGTACCCGAGCTGCAGCATCATCTCGAGTCGCACCATGTTCCAGTGCTTGTCCGGGCCCTTGCGCCAGCGCCGCAGGAGGGTCGCCGCCTCGCGCTTGATCTCGGGGTAGAGGTCGCGGCCGCGGTGCTCGATCTTCAGCAGCCAGCCCATGTGGTTGATGCCGGCCACGTGCTGCACGATCTCATGGGGCGGGTACTTCTTGTCGAGCCCGACGGAAACCAGCAGCGAGTGGGCGCAGCCCTGCACCGAGTGGCACAGGCCGACGGTCCGGATGGCCGAGCCGCGCAGAATACCGCCGGTCAGCATGGCCATCGGGTTGGTGTAGGTGAGCAGCCAGGCGCCGGGGCAGACGACCTCCATGTCGTGGGCAAAATCCAGCATCACCGGCAGGGTCCGCAGCGTGCGGAAGATGCCGCCGATGCCGAGCGTGTCGGCGATGGTCTGGCGCAGGCCGTACTTCTTGGGCACCTCGAAGTCGGTCACGGTGCAGGGCTCGTAGCCGCCCACCTGGATGGCGTTGACCACGAAGTCGGCGTCTTTGAGCGCCTTGCGGCGGTTGTCTACCCCCAGGTGGGCCGTGATGCGCGCCCGTCCCTCATTGATGTTGGCGTTGAGGGTTTCCAGCATGCGCTTGGACTCGCGCAGGCGCCGGGCGTCAATGTCGTAGAGCGCCAGGTTGGAGTCGCGCAGGGCTTCGGTCAGCATGCAGTCGCCCAGCACGTTCTTGGCGAACACCGTGCTGCCGGCGCCCATGAAAGCAATTTTGGCCATAATCGAGGATCTCCCGGGTTGGTTGGGTCGCGAGGGTCGCCGGGCAGCGTAGCGCATGGCCGGGAGGCTGCCAACTGTGAAAGTTGGGATGCGACACAGGCGGCACCGGCGCCGCCGCTTGCGGGCTGGACAACCTCAGCCGGATTGCGGACACTGAAACGACGCGGATAGGGTCCGCTAGGGAGATCCTCATGAGTGCGATTCCGATTGGGTTGGAGCTTTACTCGGTCCGACGCGAGTTTGCGAAGGACCCCGATGGCACGCTGGCCGCCGTCAAGGCCATGGGCTACACGGGGGTCGAGTTTGCCGGGCCGCCCGCTCTCAGCGGCGCCGAGCTGCGCGGCCTGCTGGACAAGCACGGTCTGGTCTGCTGCGGCTGGCACACGCCGTACGATGCGGTGCAGGATGCCACGCTGGCCGCGACCGTGGCGCTCAACCGGACCGTCGGAAACACCGCCGTGATCGTGCCCGGACTGCCGGGCGAGCTGACGCGGACGCGGGCCGACTGGCTGAAGGTGGCGCGCTTTTTCAACTCCCTCGCGGAGCGGTTGGCGGGCGAGGGCATGGCCACCGGCTACCACAACCACACCGCCGAGTTCGCGCCGCTTGAAGGCGAAGCGCCCTGGGACGTGCTCTTCGCGAACACGGACCTGCGCGTGATCATGCAGCTCGACACGGGCAACGCGCTGTGCGGCGGCGGCGACTGCGCCGCCATTCTGGCGCGCTACCCGGGCCGTGCCGTGACGGTGCACTTGAAGCCCTACCGGGTGGGCGGTACCCACGAGGAGGGGTTCCGCCCGCTGATCGGCGATGACAGCGTGCCCTGGCAGAAAGTCTTCCGCCTCTGTCGCGGCGAGGCCGGCACGCGCTGGTTCATCGTCGAGTATGAGAGCGACGCCCACCCGCCCCTGGAGGCGGTTAAGCTCTGCCTGCAGCGCCTGCACGCCATGGGACTGTGAGCGGCGGCGAAATCCAAGTCGGGCTGCTCTGCGCCGTTGCCGCCGGGGTCGGATGGTTTCGCTGGTATTGGGCGTTGCTGCGGTCGAACCGCCTGGCCGGTGGGGGATGGCTGCGCGTCGCCCTGGCGGTGTGGCCGCTTCTGCTGCTGGCCGGTCTTGGGTGGCTGTTGCGGCACGCCGCGGCGGCGGACGTGCGCGACAGCCGTACCTATCTGCGGTTCTACCTGCTGATGGGCGCGGCGTGGCTGTCGCTGGGGCGCTGGGGCGTCACGCTCTTCGGCGTGCTCTGGCGCGATGACGCCCTCGAGCGCCGCAATCCCGCGGCCACACTCACCGTCTGCGGCGCGCTCGCCGGCCTGCTGGCGTGCTACGCGGGCGCTAACATCGGTGACGGTCCGGGCTGGTGGTGCGTGTGCGTTGCGGGCGGGTTGGCGACATTGACCTGGTACGCGCTGGCGGCGGGTGTGCTGGTGGTGGGCGGCCTTTCGGGGCAGATCACGGTCGGGCGCGACCTGCCCGCGGCCCTGCGCTTCGCCGGCTACCTTGTTGCCAGCGGCCTCCTCTGCGGCCGCGGCGCCGCGGGCGACTGGACCTCGGCCGCGCGGACCGTGATCGAGTTTGGCGCGGCCTGGCCCGTGCTGCTGCTGGCCGTGGCGGCCGGATGGATCGAACGGTCGTTCCGCAACCGGCCGCTCGAACTGTCCGCGCCGTCGGCCGCAGCGCCGCCGGCCACGACCGGCAGTCCGGGCGTGGCGATCCTGCTGGCGGCGCTGTATCTGGCCTTCGCCGTGGTGGCGGTCTACAAGGGGCCGCCCCTTCCGCACAACCCGGCCTACGATCCGGTGCCGCAGGGGCCGGAGCCGCCATGAGCGAGGCGGCCGAGGTCGCGTTACACCCGTTGCCGCCCGACGCCCACCGCGCGCTGCGGCGGGACGCCATCCTGGATGGCTACAAGTGGGACCCTCAGGTGGGTGACACCAACACCGTGGCAGACCACGTGGCGCTGCTGTCAGAACCCACGGCCGCGCGCCTGTCCGCCTGGGCCGAGTCTCTCGCAGGCGAGACGAGCGCGATGGAAGCCGAACTGGTGGCACGGCCGGACCTGTCGGCCGAGCTCGGTCTGCCGCGGGCCGTGTGTCGCGCGCTCACCCGGGCCAACGGCCGGCTGCCCACGGCGGGCGTCAGCCTGATGCGCTTTGATTTCCATCCCACCGAGACGGGCTGGGCGGTCTCGGAGGTGAATCGCGACGTGCCCGGCGGTCTGGCCGAGGCGGCCTGGCTGGCCCGCGCCGCGGCGCCCCATGTGCCGCACTCCCGCGCCAGCGGCCACGTCGGCGACGCGCTGGCGACGGCCTTCCGGCTTCGGCTCGGCCGGACCGGCCGCATCGGGTGCGTGCACGCCACAGCCTATTCCGACGACCGCCAGGTGATGCAGTTCGTGGCCGACTCCCTGGTGGCGGCGGGACACACCGCTACCCTGCTGGCGCCCGATCACGTGGTCTGGCACGCCGATGGCGCCGAAAGCTGCCTGCTGGGCGAGGCCGGCCCGCTGGACGCGATCGTGCGCTTCTTCCCGGCCGAGTGGCTGCCCCTGCTGCCGGCGCGCAGCCGCTGGACCGGCTACTTCGGCCACGCGCTGCCGGCCTGCAACCACGCCACGGCCATCCTGACGCAGTCCAAACGCCTGCCGCTGGTGTGGGACCGCCTGCGGACCTGCACCGACACCTGGCGTCGGCTGCTGCCCGAGACGCGTGATCCGCGCGACCTCGCACGCGACCGCGGCGCCGACGGCGCGTGGATCCTCAAGCCCGCGCTGGGGCGCGTCGGTGAGGACATCACCGTGCCGGGCGTCCTCTCGCCGCCCGCACTGCGGCGCGTGCAGCAGGCGGCGCGGCGCACGCCGCGCGACTGGGTGGCGCAGCGCCTGTTCCGCAGCCGCGCCTTGCCGCTGCGCGTCGGGACGGCGCATCTCTGCGTGGGGGTGTTCACGGTTGACGGGCGCGCCGCCGGTTTCTATGGCCGGATCAGCCACCGGCCGCGCATTGACGCGGAAGCCCGGGATATTGCCGTGCGCGTCGCAGTGGCGGAAGGAGACAACGCATCATGATGGATCGCCGGGACATCTACCGGGCCTGGGCTCCCGACACGTCGCCGTGGTCGGATTGGGCCAAGCCCGTGAGCTTCATCGGCCTCAGCGCCGTCGATGCCGATGAGACGACCGACCCGGCCCTGGCAGACCTTCCGTGGGCGCCGTCGGCCGGCCCCGGCGTCGCGCTGGTGGTCGACCTTCCGGGCGGCGAGGCCGTGGACGTGGGGCTGGCGCTGGCGCGCCGGGGTTTCCGGCCCGTGCCGCTGTTCAACGGGTGTCCCGGACCGCGGCTGGGCGCGGCGGCCCTGGTGAACACGGCGCCGATCGAAGATGCCTTGCGGGCGGGCGCCCCCCTGCTGGCCCGCCTCGACCTGCCGCCCGACGCGCCGCCCGCGTTTCTCCTCGATGCGACCCGGCGCGCCGAGGGCAGTGCGGTCCTGCCCGGCCGGTTCGATAACCGCTGGTGTGTCGTGCCGCAGGATCTGCCTTCCGCCGCGCGGCTGGCGCAGGCCGGCGTCCGCCGCGTGCTCGTTCGCGCGCCGGCCGTGGCCGGCGACCTGGCGCACGTGCTGCACGCCTACCAGCGGGCCGGGCTGCCGTTGCAGCTCTCCCGGCCGGACCGCGACCACGCCGACGAGCTGCGCGTGGCGCGCCCGTCGGGTTTCGGGATCGTCTTCTACCGCCTGATGGTGTTCGCGGGACTGCGGCGCAACGCGGCCGGCGGCTTCGGGGCCGTCGTCCCGCTGCCCTCCGCGTCCCACCACGGCCATGGGTGACGGGCGGTTGACCGGCGGTCCGAACTGGGGCATGATGCGCCGCACGTGGCACGCGCCGCAGCCGGGGGCGAGTGTTTCGGAGACATGTTTGGCATGACAGCGCTAGGCAGGTGGGCAAAATCGCGGCAGGCCGCCTGGGTGCGCCGCATCTTCACGGTTCTGCTTTACGCCCTGATGGCGGTTGGCGTGCAACGCTACCTGCGCGGCACCGACTGGGACCGGCTGCGGCGGATCTCGCTTGACCTGCCGCTGTTCGGCTTCGCCGTCCTGTTCGGTGTGGCCAGCCGGTTCATGCTGCCGTTTGGCTGGATGATGGTGCTGCGGCGGCTGCACGCCGGTGAGTTGCCGATGCGCGCCGCCGTGCTGGCCTACGCCCACTCCTGGCTGGGCCGCTACCTGCCCGGTAAGGCGCTCATGATCGTGGCGCGCGTGACGGTGGCTTCGCGCTATGGCATCTCGGCTTCCGTGGTCGCCCTGACGTCAATCTTCGAACTGGTGGTGCAGATGGCGGTGAGCCTGGCCGCCGGCCTGATCGGAATTCTCACCTTCCGCGGTGCGCTGCCGCTGGTGTCGCGCTATGCCGGCTTCCTGGTCCTGCTGGTGCCGGTTCTCTGCGCCCTGGTGTCGCCGCCGGTCCTCAACGGCCTGGTTGCACGCCGCTGCCGCAAGGCCGGGTTGCCGCCGCCGCGGGCGCGCGTGGACCTGGGCGTGGTCGCCGCCATGGTGGGGCTGTGTTTGACCTATTCGTTCTGCTTCGCCCTGTACTCGGGCTGGATGATGGCGGCGGTGACCGAGGGTGTGTTCGCGCGATGGTGGTTTCTCTGGGGCGCGCTGAACTTCGCGCGCATCGCGGGCATGGCGGTCCTGATGGCGCCGGCCGGGTTGGGCGTGCGCGAGGCCGTGCTGGTGCTGCTGCTTTCGCTGTACCTGCCGAAGGAGGCGGTCCTCAGCGGCGTGCTGGTGATGCGGGCCGGCGACATGCTGGCCGACCTGCTCTTTGTGGCGGTGGCCAGTCTGGTGGCCCGGCGGCGGGTGCCCGCGGCGACGGCCTGAGGCGAAACCTCGCGGGAACCTGACACGTCCGGACCGTCACGCGAACCGGTAGCCCAGCGCCGCAGCCACGTCGCCAGTCTCCTGACGGATCACCGCCTGCTCAGCCTCCGTGAACTCGATCGTGTAGTAGGCCGGCGGCCGGATCTGCTGCGCGAGTGCCGCGCGCGGCGCCGTGAACGCGTCCGCGGCAAGCCCGGTGTGCGCCAGAATCTGGTCGGTTGCGGCCTCCGGCCCCGTGCACAGATCCTCGTACTTCAGCAGCAGGGCGGCCTGCGCCACCGCCGGGTCCGCGGCCAATTGACGCGCCACGAACGAGTAGGTCATGGCCCACGTGCGGGCCCACGCCCGCACGGCCTGGCCGTCGCGCAAGTCGCGCAGCACCTGGTCCACGGCCTGCTGATCGCCGAGGTGCAGGCAGACCTGGCCGGGTCCGAAATCGAAGTGTCCGGTCAGTCGGGCGATGTCAACCATCTCGCGGGGGCAGCCATGGAAGAGGCGGTCCTGCTTGATCAACGAACCGATGTGCGAGAAGGGGTGCCGGACCATGAGCACGAAGCGGGCGCCGGGAAAAAGCTTCAGGAGGTACGCCATGCGGCTGACATTGGAGTTGTTCTTGGCCAGGTAGCGCCGCGCGCCACGGCAGGCCAGCAGCGTGCGCAGGTGCCGCCGATAGTAAGCTTCGAAGCGCGGGTTGCGGCTTGTGGCGTCCAGAATCTCGGAGGTCCGGCCATCGTGAAGATTCGGAAAGAAGCGCATCCAGAACATCTCTTCGATGGCGTGGGCTGAGTCCATCCGCAGGTTCATTCCATCCTGGTGGATCCGTTCCACCTGGTAGGCCTCGGTCCGGCCCCGCAGGCGCATGATCAGCGACGCGACCCGGCGCGCACCATTGGGCAGGAACGGCAGCGCCAGGTCACGAACCTGGTGCGTGCCAATATGCGGGTGCGCGCTCAGCGCCACCGTGGTGATGGTGGTGCCTGAACGGGGCAGACCGCAGACATACACCGGACGTTCCGGTTCGGCACCCGCCAGCAGGGGCGGGCCGACGCGCTCGTCCAGTCGCAGCAAGGGATCCATCAGAACCGTTGGCAGGCATGAGGCGCTCTGCACGATCCGCAGTGCGCGTCGGTAGTTGGGACCCTGGCGAGGTTTGGACGCGCCGTCGCTGGACACAATACGCATGGATATCCTTGCTGGGCGCAGGGCCCAGATAGCGGGCTGGCCCGTCGATGTCAGGCCTTTGGTTCACGGTCGAGGGCGGAGCCCCTATCAGGCATCGCCCAAACATCGCCGGAGCATATTGGCACAAAGGCGCGGCGGCTGTCACGCGGAGCCTGCCCGACCGCGTGTCGGTTTGCCGGGCTGCTCCTGTTGGCGACCACGCTGCCCGCGGCCGCGCAGGTGGCGGTACTGGCCTGCCTCGACCCGGGCGCCGGCAGCATTGACGCGATGGGCGTTTGTGCCATCTTCCAACCTTCCATTCTTCCAGTTCCCGCGGAACAGGGCGCAATCTGCACTGGACACTCCCTGCGCTGCGGCTATGATTGCTCGTCTGCCGTCCATTCCCGGGCGTTGCGAAGGAGATCGGGATCATGCAAGAGGTCGTCTACAACGGTTGGAACTGCCTGCGGCTGGCGAACAGCCAGGTTGAGTTGATCGTGACGCGCGACGTAGGTCCGCGCATCATTCGATTTGGTTTCACGGGTGGGCCGAATGTGTTCGGCGAACTGCCGTCCCAGCAGGGCGGGCGCAATGAGCCCGAGTGGATGATTCGCGGCGGTCACCGCTTTTGGGTCGCGCCGGAAGCCAAGCCCTGGAGCTACGAGTTGGACAACATGCCTTACGCGGCGGCCGAAGCCATCGCCGGCGGCGTGCGCGTGCGCCAGGCCGCCGGCCCCGTGACAGGTCTGGTCAAGGAGATGGAAATCACGCTGGCCGATGACCGCAACGAGGCGACGGTACGGCATCGCCTGACCAACAAGGGCCGGTCGCCCGTCTCCTGCTCTCCCTGGGCGTTATCCGTGATGGGCCTGAATGGTCAGGCCATCATTCCGCTGCCGGCCAAGATTCCCCACACGGCCCGCCTAACCCACAACCAGACCTGGAGCATCTGGGGTTACACCGACTTTGCTGATCCGCGCTGGACCCTCGGTCGCGGCTATCTCTTCTTCCGGCAGGACCCGACGCGCGGCCCCAACAAGCTCGGGATCGCGCATCGCGAACGGTGGGTGGCCTACCAGCGTGAAAACTGTCTCTTCGTCAAGTACTTCGACCACCTGGCGGATGCCGAATACCCGGACGCCGGCTGCAACTTCGAGACCTTCTCGAACGAGGAGATCCTCGAACTCGAAAGCCTGGGGCCCCTGACCCTGCTCAAGCGGGGGCAGTCGGTGGTCCACACCGAGACCTGGAAGCTCTTCCGCGACGTGCCGCGCTGCGCCAGCGAGGCCGACGCCGACCGCTGGGTACGTCCGTTGGTCTAGATTTCTCGTTCCGAGAAATCTACTGTGTTTTTGCGGGAAGGATTTCCACTGCCATGCCGATTTTCGAGTATGTCTGTTCCAAGTGCGGTCATGCGTTTGAGCACCTGGCCCGCACCCGCACCGATCTGGCAAGCCGCTGCCCTGCGTGTGGGGCCGCGCGCCCCGTGAAGCAGTTCTCCTCCTTCGCGCCGGCCGTGGCGTCGCCGGCCGGGAAGGCCTGCGAGAGCTGTCAGACTAGCCCGTCCTGCCCATCGGCCGGCCGCGGCTGTCGTGGCGGAGCCTGCGGGCTGTAGCATGGGTACCCGGTTGAGCGCCCGTCTGCGCGAGTTCACGCGCCGGTTGCTGGCTGCGGGCGTGCTGGCCGCCGGGCTCGGCGTGGTGGTCTGGTTCTGCGGACAACTCGTCGCCTACCGCTGGAACTCGATCCAGGAGGTCGACACCCAGGGCTACATCGAGATCGCCAAGTCCTTTGCCAAGGGCCAGTGGCCGCGCTGGCCCGATGAGTTTTCGCGTTTCCGCAACCACGTCTGGGTCGATCCGGTGCTGCCGGGCGACGGGGCTGTGCGACGCCAGGCGTCCCCCGGCGGGGCGCTGCCTGTGCCGGACGCGGCCGAGCGCGTCGAAGATCACCAGGTCCTCTCCAAGTACCAGCCGGGCTGGCCCCTGTGCCTGGCGGTTGGCTATCTGCTGGGCGGCGCGGCCGGCGCCATGTGGGTCAACTGCATCCTCGCCATGCTGGGTGTGATCGGCTTCTACCTGCTGGCCCGCGATCTGTTCGGCAACGCGGCCGCGGCCATCTGTACGTTCATCTGGGTCACCTCGCCGATGGTGCTCGCCTACGTGAGCTACCCGCTGGGCCACAGCCCCGAGATCACCTTCACGCTGTGGGCCTTCTATGCCACGGCGCGGTGGGCGCGCACCGGCCGGCTGGGATGGGCCTGGGCGGCCGGCTTCTGCGGCGGCTTCATGCCCCTGATCCGCGCCACCACGGTGCTGATCTGGCCGGCCCTGGCCATGCTCTATTGGACGGTGCGGGCCGAGTGCGCGGCCGCCGGCCCGGACGCGCCCGGCGCCCCGGGGGGGGCGCGCCATGGTCTGGCCACGCTGGTCGCCTGGCTGGGTGACGTGGTCCATGGCCGGCGCGCGGCGCGGCGGCTTTCCCCTGTTGTACGCCAATGGTGTGCGGCCGGCGCCGGCGCGCTGCTGCCGCTGGGCTTCCTCCTGCTGTACAATTCCCGCAGTTTCGGCCATCCCCTGCGGACCGGTTACTTCCTGACGGCCGAGCAGCAGGCGTTCGATCTGGGCTGGCTGGCCGCGCGGCTGAACGACTGGCTGGGGACCACCTGGTCGGGGGGTGGTGACGCGCTCTGGGCCACGCAGCGCTGGGCGGCCGTCTGGCGGGAGCGCCACGATCTGATCGAAAACCGTTTTCTCCTGCTGTGCCTGCTGGGACTGCTGTTGCGCGTGCGGCGGGCGGGCTACGGTGCGGTCGTGCTGCTCTGGTTGGCGCCGACCTTCGTGCTGTATGTCAGCTACTACTTCTTCATGATTGGTCCGGTGTTCTACCGGTTCGTTCTGCTGACGCTGCCCGGCTTGATCCTGGCGGCCGGACTGCTGTTCGGACCGCGCCTGCGCCGCTCCGCCGCCCTGCAGTTCCTGGCGGTGCTGCTCTTCGGACTCTGGGTGTGGCACGCCCCGCCGCGTTTCTTTCAGCGCCGGGCCGAGGCCGCGCGCGGGGAAATCTTCGATGAGGCTAAGTTTCCCCGCTACTCGCGGCAGTCCCGCGATGCCCTGGTGCTGGGTTTCGGGCGCGCCTGGAAGGCTATGCCGACGCGCGACCTGGAGCCCTGGATCGCCAAAGGCCCCGTGGTCGTCTATGCCCGCCCGGCGCTGCAGTGGCAGGCGGCCGTCTATCCGAACGTCACGGCCTACGACACGGAGGCCTGGCACGATCGCAGTTTCGCGCGGCCGTTCAACGCGCGGGCCGGTTTCATCGCGACGGTCTGGGGCCACGTGCACCGGGCGCGGCGGATTCACGCGCTGGTCGCGCCGCTGGGACCGGCCGGTCTGCAGGCGCACTTCGGCGAGCAGGTCCAGCGCCACCTGGCGCGCGGTGCCCGCGTGCTGGTCGAAGGCCCCGACGAGGAGAACGACCATCCGCTACTCGACTGGGCCGACACCCAGGCCGACTGGCAGGTGACCAACGTGTATGTGCGGCCGGCCGCGCTGCAGGGTGCGCACAACGGCCTCGGCCCGCTGTCATTGTGGCAGATCCGCGCAGCGCCGAAGGGGGAGTGAGCGCGTCCGGACCCGCCGCTTTGAAACAAGCTCGCACTCCGTTGGGGGCGACCAGGCATTCGAGCGGCCGACGCGGCCGGGACAGGCCCGGCCCTCCATTGCCCGCGGAATCCGCGGTATCCCGCGCGACGCCGTTCGTGTCTCGCTTCGCCACGAGTTCAGCCGGAGCCCGAGGGGACCGTGAATCTGCGAGTCGCGATACGCTCGCCCTGTGGCGCACGTCGGCCCGACGTGCGGCCCGACGGGTAACGGCGCCCAAACGTCCCAGCCATGACAGACGGAGAAAAGTGGCCACCGA
>CAZZCT010000085.1:0-20424 GCA_964652365.1 uncultured Lentisphaerales bacterium | reverse complement strand
GGTGAGGTCAGGGGCGGGAGGGCGAACGTCCTCGTGAGCCGTGATTGCATGGGCACGTCGGAGCGGCAGGTTCGGCAGCAACTCTCGCAGTTTGAGGCCTGTGGCGTAGCCTTGACGACGGATGAATGGGAATCTCACGAGCGGGGTTGTCGACCGCGAAGCCGCGCAACTGCCAGGATCAGGATCTATCGTGGTGGGTGAGGCGTCGATGCCACCCGAACACGCTCCCATACTCAATGAAGGTACAGCAGGCATCCAGTTTGCTCATCCGAAACGTTGGCCTATTCATCTGCCGAGTGAACAGCGCCCGTCGCTCGTCATTTGATACCACGCTGAAGCGCGCTCCAAGATTGGGTGCAGTGAGCAGGATGTCATTGAAACGGAGCAAGCCCGAGTAGACTGGAGTTGAATACTCGACCTCAAACATGGCGTGGACCCTGCCCGAGCCTCGTTCGAGCCAGATTACATCGACCTCTTCAACCACAAAACGTACTGCGTCGAGCACAGGCGGTTCCGCCTGTCCTTCCCACAGGAAGCAGATGACA
The DNA here is from genome assembly GCA_964652365.1 of uncultured Lentisphaerales bacterium. Classification (GTDB taxonomy): domain Bacteria; phylum Verrucomicrobiota; class Kiritimatiellia; order RFP12; family CAZZCT01; genus CAZZCT01. The sequence continues at coordinate 19,879 of CAZZCT010000085.1, read as the reverse complement.
GATGGTTGGCCCTCAAGCAGACGCAAGTCCTCGCGCCGAAGCCCGTAAAAGGTGGACTGTCTGTCATGCACCTTCGAGTAGCGGACATACACGCGACAGGCTCCGTTACCCACGTCAAAGAGCGACTGGGAGTTGTCGAGTTTTCTGACGGCGCCATAGCGCACACGCAGGGCTTCGAGAAGGAGAGCTCTCAGTTCGCTTGACATCACCGTTACGTTAGCAGATGGCGCGGGCGTATAACCGCAGACAACGAGAGGCGCGGTGCTTCACCCATCCCAAGCATTCCCCCGCACTCACGCGCCCCGTCAGAACCCGTCGACGCGCCGCCACAGCTTGGGCGCGGAAACACGGTGTTCCCAGAAGGTGACGCTCAAGGCCCGCGCCCGGATCAGCCGCGGCACGGCCGAGACGAACTCGTCCGGCGGCATGATGGCCGCAATGTCCTGCGCCGACTTGGAGACGATCGGCTCGCCGTCGCGGAAGAAGTGATCGAACAGCCTTGTATAGATCCCCAGATCCCCGGCGGACAGACTGAACCCCGCCACGTTGATAGATGCCTTGGTGCCGCCTTTGTGCGGAACATTCGTCTCGAAGACGATTGTGGCCATTCGCTTGGAGAATGGCACCTGATCCGACGCCGTCTTCGCTAACGCCTGTTTCATCCCACCATGTTACCACAATCACCGGGCAGGGGCGATACAACAACAGAACCACAACAGAACCCTCGGCAACGGGCGGCGTGGGTTTGTGCACCTCGGCACCCTTCAGCCGTAGCGGCCGTACTCGAGCGCCGCATCGAACATCGCCACCGCGTTGGCGATCGGGATGTCGTCCGTGAGGCACTGGCTGCCGCCGAGGATATAGCCGCCGCCCGGGGCCAGGGTGTCGAGGCAGCGCTTCACAGCGTCGCGGATTTCCGGGACCGTGCCGCGGCGCAGGAGCGTCACCGTATCGACGCCGCCGACAAAGGCCAGACGGTCGCCCACCTCGCGCTTGAGTGCGCGGTGGTCGTTGCCGGCCACGTAGTCGGGAATGGGGTCCCAGAGGTCAACGCCAATCTCGATCAGGTCTTCGAGCACGGGGCGGCACACGCCGCAGCAGTGGAACCAAATCTTGAGACCGTGCCGCTTGGCGACGGCGAAAATACGCCGGAGCTGGGGCTTGTAGAAGGCCCGCCACACGTCCGGATCGCAGTGCATACGGTCGTTGGCGCCGATCTCGTCGCCGCAGCGATAGATGTCGAACTCGCCCTGCGCGGCAGCGAGCCAGCGCTCGTTCCATTCCACGAAGAAGTCGCCGGCTTTCTGCAGATAAGCGCGTGTGAACGCGGGGTCGACGAGGGGGTCAACCAGCGCCTGCTCGTAGCCGCGCAGGTTGATTGCGTGCTGGATACCGCAGCCGCCCTCGCCGCCGACGACGGGGAGTCCGAGCTGCTTCACCGCGAGGCACGCCGCCCTGACGCCGGAGTAGTCGAACCAGTCGGCGGAGGGCCAGCGGTAGCCGTCGAGATCGGCAGCCGTCGTGCAGCCGGCCAGCGGCAGGTGCCGCTGGTGGTAGTCGATGCCCCAGAAATCGCAGCGGGTACCGTCAGCGAGCACCGTGGGAGGCGGTCCGACATAGCGCGGACACACGTACGACTCGCAGAACACGGAGAACCCGTCGATGCCCATCTGGCGGAAGAGATCCAGACGGTTGCTCGCGCCATAGTGGGCGCACAGTCGCTTCTGAAGGCCTTCGTGGCACTCAAACCCGATCGGCACGCGGTCGGCTTCACGGTGGTCGATCGCCAGCAGCACGCGTTCCCTGGATGTCATGAGCCGCTCCCCATCGTTCCTGGCGCCGCCACGCAAGCGGCCGTCCACACCCGCAACCTGATCGGAGGCGCGCGCGCCCCACCGCGACGGCATGATAGCAGAGCGGATTGGGCGCGGGTAGAACGGTCCTCCGGGCCGTTTCCACGGATCATGGAATCGACGGCGCGCTGCCTTGTCCGCGGGCCGCCCGCGCGCTGCCTCGTCATCGGAAACGCAGCCACCGGGGTCACGTCAGCGGAAGGGGCTCGAAGAATGACGCGGGTGGGGTGATGGGTGCATCCACGGTGCCGCCACAACTCGAGCAGTCTGAGAGCCCCCCGGGGTTGCATCCTCCCCGATTCCTGCTATCTTACCCGCGTGCGCTAAACCGGGCCGATACGTACTTGGCCTTGGACGGCAGATCGAATGGAGTCAACAGAGGGAGGCTGGTTGTGATGCAGTCGAATCGTAGTCTCGGGCGGTGGCTGGCAGGAAGTTGGACATGGGCGGTGTTGGCGGCAACTGCACAGGCCGCAACCGTCGAAATTCAGATGCCGCTCAAGCGCACGGCCTACCAGACCAACGAGCGCATCGACCTGGCCGTGGTGCGCAGCGACGCCCAGGCGCTGGCCGCTGGCGAGCTGGCCGTGACCCTCACGGGCGACGATGCCAGCCGCATGCGCTTCGCCTTCCCCGTGGCCGCCGCGGCGGTGCAGGGCAAGGACGCGCGGGCCACTGAGCATGTCCACCTCAACGGCCGGTTGCTGCGCCCCGGGCAGTATACCGTCGCGGTCAGCGTCAACGGCGCCACGACCAATGCCGCATTCCGCGTCTTCAGCCACGTCCGCCGCAGCAGTTTCAAGCTGATCAACTGGGGCCGCGCCAAGGGTTCCCAGCAACTCTTGCAGGGCGAGGAGGACCTCGGCTTCAACCTCTTCTACGGACACTATGCGGACGATGCCGAGGCCGGGTTCATCCAGGCCGGCGTCGACGTGATGGGCTGCTGCGTGATGAGCGGCGGGCACCAGATGGACCTGCGCATGGAGTGCGACTGGTCGGACCCCTACGTCACGCGGGGGGGCTCGCAGCGCGTGGCGCGCAAGGCCCTCGAGGACCGCGCGCGGCCCAACGTGCCAGGCGTGCACTTCTACGACGAACCCGGCCTGACCTGGTTCAAGAACCCCGAGACCGGACTGAGCACACCGCATGAGGTGCCCGCCCAGCTCCGCTCCTATGCGTCGGCCTTCGGCACCCTTCCGCCTGTGTCCCACAAGATGGATCCGATCAACCCCGCTCAGGTCGCGGCCTGGAAGCACTGGGCACTCTGGAAACTGGGCTTCATGGACGCCGCCTGGAAGGAGTCCGCCTTTGCCGTGAGCCAGGTTCGCGCCGACTACCTCTCCCTGACCCAGAGCCAGTACGGCTGGTCGGCCTTCACGGACGGCTACTACTTCAACGTGGTGCGCAGCCTGCCGATCATCAGCGGCCACGGCGGCTACCACGATTTCGGCCTGAACTACTTCAATCCCTCCTGGTTTCTGGAGATGTCGCGGGCACGTGACTTCACCCGCCCCAACTGGTATCTGCCCACCTGGTACGGCAACACCACGCCCGACGAGTTCCGCCTCGAACAGTACCTCTCATTCCAGACGGCGATCCAGGGCATGCTCTCGCCACCGGATCTGGAGCCGGCGGTGAATCCCAACGGCCGACAGGGCATCGTCGAGTCGAACCACCTCATGGCGCGCCTGGGCACGATCTTCACGACCATGGAGGTCACGCGCGGCCCGCTCGCGATCCTCTACTCGATCTCGGACCTGATCGACGCGCAGAGCCGCGACCGGACGCGCAACTACTCGCACGACACACCGCAGGGCAAGGACGTCTCCTGGGTCTACCTGGCCGCCAAGATGATCCAGCAGCCGGTTACCGTGGTGACCGATGAGGATCTGGTGGACGGCACGGTGCTGGCCAATCACAAGGCCGTCGTGCTGCCGGCCATCAACTATCTGGACCCGGCAGTGGCCCAAGCGCTCGAGGAGTTCGCGGCGGCCGGCGGGCTGGTGCTCAAGAGCGGCAACGGCACGGTGAACATCAAGGGCGCCGTCGACCTGGGGGTGCAGAGCAAGCTGCCGGACGAGGCGCGGCCCGACTACCAGCAGGCCGTGCAGGAGAAGAAGTGGGCTGATCTGGCCAAGTACCAGACCATGGCCAAGTTCTTCCAGGGCGCGGAGCCCCTCGCCCAAGCCCTGAAGGGCCAACTCAACAAGGCCGGGCTCCAGCCGACCGTGACATGCGACCAGACCGGGATCACCGCCACCGTGCAGGGCGCCGGCGACGTGGACTACGTCTTCCTGGTAAACGCCACACCCGATGCGGACAGCCCGGACCGCAACGGCATGAAGTCCACGACCGCCTCGGTGGCCTTCCCAACCGCCGGCCGCACAGTCTACGACGCCATCCACGGCAGCCCGGCAACCGCGCTCATGCCCGCCAAGGACGCCGTCAGCGCCAAGCTTCGCTTCGGCCCCGGTCAGATGCGCGTCTATGCCCGCACCGCGGCGCCGGTTGGCGGCGTTCGCGTCGCCACGCCCGTGGTGTCGCGCGACCTGACGCGGACCGCGGACCCGCTCAAGATCAGCCTCGCGGCCAGTGTGGTCGATGCCAAGGGCGGCGTGCTCAGCGGTTCGATCCCCTTGCGGATTGCCGTCACAAGCCCCTTGGGCGACACCCGCTACACGCTCTTCCGCGCCACGCGCCAGGGGCTGATCGACCTGACGCTGCCGCTGGCGGCAAACGACCCCGCCGGTGTGTGGAAGGTGACGGTGCGCGAACTGCTGTCGCAGACCGAGGGTAGCGCCGCGTTCGAGCTGAAGCAACCCGCCCGCTGTGGCGCGCTGGCCGGAACCACGCGCCGCGCCGTCATGCTGCCGGGCGAGTCCGACAACCTCTTCCGCTTCGCCCGCCTGTACCGCGACATCACCGTGGTCAAGGGTGCGAGCGACTTCAACCAGGCTGCCGCCGAACGCATCCAGAAGGCGCTTGCTCCCTGGGGCGTCCGCTGCACGATCGTGAATGCCGCCGACGTGAACAAGCCGCAGCCCCTGACCGCCGAGCAGGCCGCGACCTGGACTGGCATCCAATTCGGCCAGGCCAAGGAGGGCGACCAGAACCTGCCGGCCATGTCAGGCTTCGCGCTGCCCGGGCCCACCGTGCTGCTGGGCACGCCGGCCGACAACCCGCTGATCAAGTTCCTTGCCGACCAGAAGGTCCTGCCGTACGCGCCGGTCGACGGCGCCTTCCCCGGCGCGCGGCGCGGCCTCGTGACCTGGCAGCGCGACATCCTCGCCAAGGGGATCGAGTCGGTGACGCTAATCGCGTTCGATGCCGACGGCATGGCCGAGGCCGCCGGCTCGTTCTACGAGGCCGTGGCCGGCATCGAGCCCCTGACGCCGTGGGCTATGGCCGTCGCCAACGCCGTGGAACCGGCCACGACCGCCGTCGTGGTGCCGGAACTGAAGCCAGCCTGGAACGTGGTGCTGCCCGACCGCGTGGACCTGCTCGCCTCCGAATCAGGCGCGCTGACGGTTGTGACGCATGATGGCACGCTGAGCAGCGTCAGCGCCGCAGGCAAGCTGGGCTCGCAGAAGGTGCTCGACACGGCCGACCAGAAGGCGCGGATGGAAGCAGCACCCAAACCGGACGCGGCCGCGCTCGCGGCTGCGCAGAAGTCCGCCGATCCGCGCCGCCTGGTCAAGCTGGTGGCCGCCAGCCCGTCTGGCACCGCTGTGGCCTACTGGGGCGGCCGCCTGGAGGTGCGCGACGCCCAGAACGTGGTCACATCGTCGCAAATGATGCCCCAGGACGTGACCGCGCTGGTGTGGCAGGGAGTCAATTGGGTGGTCGGCGACGCCGACGGCCGCCTGATTGCCCTGGCGCCGCGGTAAGCGCCGCAGCCCCACAGGCGCCCGCCACCGACGGCACGGCGCGAGCCTGCCGTGCGCTTGCACGGATTACCAGGAGCTCTTTTGCGACTCTGTAGCCGCCGGCGGCCCGACGGTGGCCGTCAGTGCGCGCATCCATAGCCACCGCGCCCGCGAGGGCGCACGTCGGGCCGACGTGCGCCACTTCCCACGCCCACACTTCAGTGAAAGCCTGGCATTGCCCCAAGGGCCTGTCACGCATACCGATCGTATAGCTCGCGGAGACACGCCCGGACGTCGCCCGCATGCCGGGCGAAGAGCGCGTCGAGCACGACGGCCGACGGATGCGGCACCGCACCGTCAGCCGGTGAGTCGGCCAGCAGACGACCGACAAGTGTCCGCAAGAGCGCGGGCGACGTTGCATGGCGGTGCAACAACGGCAAATGCGCCCGACGGTGTGAGGTCGTCACCAGATAGGGCGCGCGCCGCGCGCGCCACCGGATGCGCCACCACGCCAGCAAGCTGAGTTGCTCCGCACCATCCACCAGCAGCGGCGTCTGCCCCGTCAGGTTGCGCAAAGCCCGCCAATCGGGCCTTCGCTGCGTGGCGTTCAACCGCACGACCGTGGGATCCAGACCGCGGTCCGACAGCGCCCCGGCCAGTTCGAGCAGCAGCGTCGTCTTGCCGCTGCCCTGGGGCCCGACCAGCGACCCGCGGCCACCCTGAAGGTCCAACCGCTCCAGCAACTCCGGAACCGTTGCCCCTGGCGCATCAAACCTCAGCGCCTCCTGGCAAGCCGAGCGGAAAGGATTGAGATGGGCGTGCATGGTCAGTCTGGGGACGCGCTGCCCAGACGCCGCACCTGCCCGTCGGGCGCCATCACGAACGTCGCCGCGGCAGTCGACTTGCCGGCAATGACTTCCACGCCCCATGTCAGCGACACCAACCGTCCTTCGAAGCTGTATGGCTCCACGGGCAGCTGAAAGCTGAAGTCCATGCTTTGCTGGGCCTCCGGTTCGTCCACGCGGCGCTCGTCCACCAGGCCCACATCCTCCGTGCCCTTGCCGCTCGTCTTCCAGAAGAGGCGGATGCTGACCCTGCGCGGAGCCCGCTCCAGTTGCCAGAAGACTCGTCCGGCCAGCGTCTCGCCGGGATTGAGACGATCGCGATTGAGCTGTACCGTGATGCCGTTACTCATGGCCGCTCCTCCCGCGGTCGGATGTTCAGTTCGTACGTCTCCGCCAGATCAGGCCAGTGGGGAACCTGGCCGGCGACCGTGATGGTCCAGGCGATTCGATTGTGCGCCGACTTGAAGCTGTGCATGGCGTCGGTCGGCAATGCCAGTCGAACTGACCCCTGCTCCATCAGCATCGGGTCGCGCGAATCCAGCAGGGTCTCGGCAAAGAACTCATGTGTATCGGTCACGCTGTTCGTGCCGCGCTGGTAGGTGGCGTGCTCGTGGCCGTGCACCGTGATCGCCAGGCGCGCCAGGCGCCGCAAATTACCCGTGCCACGGAAGCCCAGTTGCGTGATGACCCCCGGCGCCAGCGTGCAATTTGGACGCTCCAATGCGACCCGGGGGTTGAACACACGAAGGATCTGGTAGATGAACCCACCGACGAGTCCCGCCCCAATCAGCACGAATGGGACCAGAAAGAGCGACAGGAACACCGGATGACCGCCCCGTTGCCACTGGCTCACGCACTCGTGCAGAAAGACCGACACAATCCCGTTCCAGAAAAGCGCGGCCGCCAGCATGCCCACGATGCGTTTGGCATGGCCGCTGGCGCGGGTGAAGCTCTGCGTCGGGCGTCGCAGAGCCATAGGTGCCGCGCGGCCGTGATCCGTCACGCCTGCGGACCTTTGCCGGCGCGCCGACCGGATGGCGAAGACCAGCGCCGCCGCACCCACCAGGGCGAAAATCAGCGGAATCAGGCCCAGATAGAGCGCGCGGCCGGCATCGCGCAGAATGACGCTCTCCGCAGGGTCGGCGGGATCGACGTAGACCGTGATCTTGCGGCCCACCGGATGGGCGGAGACGACCTGCTGCTTCGCGAAACGACCGCTGCTTGATCCTGATGTGAACCGGTAGCGGTCGCCCTGCCAGGCCTGTCCGTTGAAGTCGTAACGGTAGGCGATGTAGACGCTGTAGGTGGTGGTGTCGTCGCCGCTGTGTACCCGCACGGCGCTCTTCGTGACGACCGCCTCGACCGGCACCCAGTCACGCGCCTCGACTTGGCGCTGCAGCGGCCGCACGAAGGTTCCATACGTGACGCCCAGGCCGATGGCTAGAAAGACGACCCCGAATAGGATCGGAAGCGCCACCCGATTTGCCCGGGCCGTGACGGGCGTACGCCGCCCGCCGGTTGCTTCCTCGCCGACGTTTCGCCGCCCCCCCACCCAGGCGCCTACAACCAGGCCGTAGCCGACCAGGACGAAAACCGAGCAGAAGAGAACCGGCCCGATCACCGCCAGCCAGGACCCGCCGCGCTCCAACACAGCCTGTTCAGGGGCAGCCGGGTTCACGTAGCAGGTAGCGGTTGCGCCCGCCCGATAGCGCGACAGCAACCGCTGCCCGGTGGCGACATCGTCAAAGTTCAGACCGCCCTTGAGTGTGCGGCGCGTGCCCGCGTAGGCCCGTTCGAGGTAGGCGTACTGGTAGGCGAGTTGCAGCTGGTAACCGTCGCCATCGTCGACGATGCCCGTCTTCTCAATGGTACACGGCGTCGGCTGCCACTGCCGCGTGGCGCGCTCGGCCAAGCCGTCGCGCGCGGCATGAAAGGCGATGAACAGCCCAAATGAGCCGAAGAGCAGGCCGAAGACCGTCATCGCAATCCGGCCGCCAACGGAATTTGTGCCCTTGCTCGCGCGCCCGTAACGCACCTGCATTGCCGCCGTCCCCTGACTTCTCGAGAACTCCGGCGGAACCTCACGCCAGAGACGGCACCCATCGCCGTGAACAGGTGAGACGATACAAGCAACTGATGCCAGTGGCAAGGTGGCGCAGCAGCCCCTGTTCTGCGAGAGTTGCCGCGAAGCCTGCCGCAGTTTCGTGCTCTCGACCATGCGCTGGCGGCTCGGCAGGAGCCTCGCCCTCCCAGAGCCCAGGTCAATGCAATGGTGCGGTCAGGGGCGGGAGGGCGAACGTCCTCGTGAGCCGTGATTGCACGGGCATGCGCACGTCGGAGAGGCAGGTTCGGCGGCAACTCTCGCAGTTTGAGGGCAGCAGGTCGCGTCTTGGGCGCGACACCTTCCGAGGATTTAGACCCGGCGGTCCTCCGCCGACTTTCCAGTCGGGAGCCTCGCTCGGTCTTGCCGCTCACGCATCGCGCGGGTCGGCGACCAAGGGGACGACATCGCCGGTCTCGACGTGCCAGCGCAGCAGGCGCTGCCGCAGGGTTCCGAGCACACCGGCATAGTCGGGATCGGCGGCGACGTTGCGTTCTTCGCGTGGGTCGGCGCCAAGGTCGTACAGCTCTTCGGGCTCGTAGAGGCGGTACACGTACTTGTGCGCATGCGTCCGACACATCGAGGCCTTGCCGTGCCAGGGCTGCTCGTCCGACGTCTGCAGCGAGATCCGCGGCCAGTAGAGGCTCTCCTTCGGGTCGGCAAAGCGTGACATCCCCTCGAGTTCCATCGCATGTGTCTCCCCGTGGAGCCGCCCGCCCTCCGCGAAGACCGCATCGCGGTGCACGTCGGCGCCGCCAGCAACCACCGGCAAGACGCTGCGCCCAAAGTGGGCGTAACCGGGCTGGATACCGGCCAGGTCGTAGACCGTCGCCGGCACGTCGACCAGTTCCACCAACGCCTGCCGCACGCCGGGCTTGCACGCCACGCCACGCGGCGGTTTGACCACAAACGGCACGCGCACCAACCCCTCCTCGAAGGTGTTCTGCGTCTTCTCGACCAGACCGAAGTCGCCCGTGAAGTCGCCGTGGTCGGGAAAGAACAGCACGGCGGTGTCGTCGTAGAGACCTTTGTCGCGCAGCGCCTGGAGAATGCGTGCGAACTGCGCGTCCACGCGGGCGCACATGCCGTAGTAGATGGCCCGGAGCTCGGCCCACCATGCTTCGTCGAACCCCGTCAGGTTCTGGCGTTGTGCGAGTTCCGCCAGCAGGGACGGCTTGCCCTGCCAGTCGGCCGGCGCCCGCGCGCGCGGCGGGAGAGCCGCACGGTCAATCAGACTGTACCAGGGTTCCTCGACGGCGTAGGGCGGGTGCGGATAGGTGAGCGGCAGATAGAGGCAGAAGGGCTTCGTGCCATCGTAGCTGCGGATGAACGCCTCGGCGGCCTCCACCTGGGCCCAGTCGTGATCGTGGTAGTGGTCGTGCCCCGCCGAGTGCGGCAGCTGACCGACCAGGAACGAGTAATAGCGAGGGTCGCCCGGCTCGCCCCGCCACTCGCGCGACCGGTTCGTCATCCACATGGACTCGCACGGACCGCCGCGGTGGCGCACGTCGCAGTCGGCCCGGTAATCATCCTGTTTCAACATCAGGTCGTTCTTGCCGCCCCACCAGACCTGGTAGCCGTGGGTGTGCATCACGCGCAGCAGGTTCGTCTCGCCCTCCGCGGGATGCAGCAGGTGATGCATGGTGCGGTGGCCGCGTACATGCGGGTACCAGCCGGTCATGAAGGAGCACCGGCTCGGCGTGCAGACCGGGTTCTGGCAGAAGGCTTGGGCGAACGCCACGCCGTCCTCGCGCACGATCCTGTCGAGGGCCGGTGTCACCGCGGCCGGGTTCCCCAGGTAGCCGGCCACGTCGCCACGCCACTGGTCCGGGTTAAAGATCAGGATGTTAGACTGTTTCATGGCACCGCCACCCTCAACAGCCGGCCGTCGGCCAGTGCCACGCACAGCTCATTCCCCAGCCAGGCGATCTCCGCCACGTCGGTTTCGCAGGTCTGGGCCGCGCGGACCCGGCCGGTGGTCAGGTCCAGGATGCGCACGCGGCCACCCCAGTAGGCAATCGCCACGCAGTCACCGCCGACCTCCATCCGCTTGATCACCGCTGGTATTCGATCAATCCACACCTCGCGGCCGTCGGATCGACAACGGCGCACGCTGCCCTCCTGCGCGCGGGCCACGAGTAGACCATCGGGCAAGGCACGGACCGCTACGATGCGGTCGCGAGGCGCATCCTTGCGGGCGCCGCGGGCCGGCCCCTGCCCCGCGTCCGACGCCTGCCCCAAACGGACCTCCCCCAGCGGACTCCCGTCAGTCGCGGCGACGAGGCACACACTGTCGGCAGCACGTCCCGGCGCGAGGAAACGGTTGCCCGCCGCCTGCGGTGCGGCCGTTCCGCCAACGCCCTCGACCGTGCCAAGCTCCTGGCCATCGACGGCATTGAACAACACCCCGCGCGCATCGCTGAGCGCCAGCAAGGACCGGCTGTCCGCGCTGAAGCTCAGAGACCGCACGGTCTCGCGGCCGGGGTACTTCGGCGTTGGCGGCGCCTTGGGCGGCTTGGGGGGAGCCTTGGGCGCCGGACCGCGCTCGGCCTTCGGCTGGGCGTTCCAGGCCTGCGCGGCCTTGTCGTAGGCCGCTTTGGCCGCTTCGAACTCGCGCTTGGCCCGTTCGCGTGCGCCCTTGCCGGCATTCCACTCCTTTTGGGCCGCCTGCCAGGCGGCGTGCTCCTCCGGCGTCACGCCGCCGGAGACCCGGATAGAGCGTCCCTCGCGGTCCAGCAGCACCAGTCGCCCATCCGCGGTGCCGGCCGCCACGCGCGAACCGTCAGGAGCCACGGCCAGGCAGGTGGCCGAATCCACGCGCGGCATCTTCAGTAATTCGCTCGGAAAGCGCAGCGGGTAACGGAATAGCTCCCGTCCCTCGCCGTCTAGAGTCACAAGCACGCGCGCCGTCGCCACCGCGATCAACGACCCTTGCATGTTGGCCGCCAGGCGCAGGGTGCCGTCCGAGACCGGCTCGACGGTCGCGGTCCAACGTACCGTGCCATCGCCCTGGCGGCGGGTCAGGTTGCCGTCTTGACTCAGGACAACGCAATCGCCGCCGCTCAGCGCCTGCAGCGCCACGGCCCGGTCGGCCAGGCGCATCTCGCCCACCTCGCGCGGCAGCGGCACGGGGGCCGCGCGTTGCGCGGCCGGCGTGACCGTCGCCAGTCCGGGCAGCTCCCAGTCGGTGGCCGGCCGGTAGCCGCTGAGTAACTCGAAGAGCGTCCCGACTGCTTCCGCCATGCCAACCGCGTCGTCGGCGATCAGCGTGATGGTCTCGTAGTTTCCAAATCCAACCGCATCGGTCTGCCACGCGATCAAGCCGCGGCCCACGCCGGGAAAGACACCCGGCACCGGCAGGTAGGGCAGCAGGAGGTGCGCGGGCGTCTGGCGCCCGGGCAGCATGGTCTGGATCAGCGGGTGCTGGGCGGCCGATCCGAGCAGCACCGCCGCCTCCGCGGGCATGTCGTAGTCGGGATGGCCGCGCGCGCCTGACCAGGTTGGCCATTGGTCGCGGGGCCGCTCCTTGCGGACGATGTCGGCCGCTGCAACGATCGACGCCGTGACGCCCCAGCGTTTCAAGTCAGCCGCCAGGCGCTCGGCTGCGGCCAACTCCCAGGGGTTGGCGCCGGGGATGAGCGCGATGGTGCGGTGCAGGCGGAAGAAGCGGAAGATCGGCTCGCGATCCGCGGCCAGACAGACGGCTCGCGGGACCAGTCCGGCGACCGCGCCAGCCTGGGCCGGCGGTTGGTAATCAAACGCGGCTGTGCTGCCCAGTCCCGAGACCAGGTCGTCGACTCGCACAGACCAGGTGCCGGGCGGGTCGTTGACCGCCAGCGGCAGCTCCAACCGCAGTTCGCCGCCAGCGCTGGCGCGATACAGGTCATAGCGCGTCACGCCCAGCGGATCCGTGACGCGGATGCGCATCGGCAGAACAGCCTGGAGGGGTGCGCCGGCCGCATCGGCCACGCTCACTCGGATCGTCAGCGGCCGCACCGCGCCCGACGCGGCATAGTTTGCTGCGCTTACCAACGGTGTGCTGATATGCGGGGGTCCCAGCGGACGCGCAGTGCGTGCGAAGACCCGCATCTGGCCCGGCCCAAAGCGCAGGGCGGCCGACCGCGCGGCGCCGTCTTGGCCGAACTCGGCGGTCGCACCGCCCACGACGGCATCGTAGATGGGGCGACCGTCGTCCGGCAGCGAGACGCGCGCCGCGCGAGCGCACACGCTGTTCCAGCGGCCATCCGTCACCCCGGCGGCCTCCGTCGCCGCGTTCACCAGGAAGAGGTACTCAATGTCGCCAAACGCGTGCCGGGACGCAAACACATCGGGAGCATCGCACGCGACAAGGGGCCGGATGCCGATCGCCTCGCAGCGCGCCGCCAGCGCGTCGGCGATCGGCTGGGCTTCACGGTAGTAGGCCAGTGGGCTGCGGCGCGCCAGGGCCTGCTCCCGCCGCAGACGGGGATCGACGTTCGGATCCTCCATGAACGTCTTGAACTCGCGGTAGATGTGGTCGTGTACCGTGGCTCCCAACCGGAGCGCGCCAGCGATTGGCACGGTGCACTCGTCGCCCAGAATCACCTGGCCACCGGCCACGATCCACGCCTCCAGCGCGCCGACGATCTTCGGGTCGAGCCGGCTGATGCCGGTCAGGATGAGCGCGCGGTGGTTGGCGGCCACCGTGCCGTCCAAAACGTCCTCCTCGACCACCGGGAAGATCGGGATATGCGCCATCTTGGCAGCCGTGTAGAGCAACAGCAGACGCTCCACCTGTCCCGGAAAGTCCTGCGCCAGCAGCATGTCCGGGCTCTCCACCATGGCCTGGGTGTTCTGCGACATTGCATAGAGCACAGCCACCTCCGGCCGGGTCGGCGGCATCTCCGTGAAGATCGGGCCCAGGCGCGCCATCAGGCGGTTGGACTCCAGCAGCCCGTCGCTCTGCGGCTGCATGCCCGGCGCCTCGCAGCGCGAAGCCGGCGGAATCATCAGTCCCTGCGGCCCCATCATGAAGGTCAGGTACTGTTCCAGGCGGTACACGGGCGACGGAATGGCAGACCACCATTGTGGCAGATACCAGACCGGTTTGTTGAAGTCGCGGGCGCGGCCAAACTCGAAGAAGAACCCCGGGCACAGGAACCCGCCGGCCAGGTCGTCGTAGCCGCCATGACCGCTCATAACCGGCAGCGGCCGCGCGATATTGGCGTAGTAGCCGTCGCCGAAGGCATACCAGGCATACATGCTCTGGGTGGCGCCGATCATCGCCGGATCGACGTAGCTGAGCGCGAACGCGGCCTGGCGCCAGGCCGCCTCCATGAAGACCTGTTTCCAGCGCAGCCACGACTCCCAGGCCGCGACCGTGGCAACGTCGTTGGTCTTCACCGCCGTGTACTGCATGGCGTCGGTTCCGAACGCGGCCTTGAAGGCCCAATCCTGCGACGGGATGTTGTTGAGACTGAAGACACCGGTGACCGGATGGGGGCGCCAGGTCAGGCCGGGCTCGTCGTAAAAGTGCACGCCGATCACGTTCGGAGCGGTGCGGTCCAGCAGGGCTTGCCGCGCGACACGCGCGTTGCCGCCCAGCAGCACGTGGGGGTCCGACCAGTCGCACTCCTGCCGGCCGTCCATCTGATGTGCGCCGCCCATGGCGCAGTTGCGCATGAAGTCCATGCCGCCGCGGATGTTGGCGTCCTGGTCGAAACCATTCCAGGAGGCGTACTGGAGGTTGATGCCGGTGCCGTTCTCGCCGGCGAGGATCTGCTCGGGCCCGTTGCCACTGCCACCCCAGTCGATCAGGCGGAACGGCGTCTTGCGGATGTGGCTGCACACGTCGATGCGCTGCGTCGCCGTCACGGCGTGGGCCGTGACGCTCAGCACGTAGGAGCCCGGCCGCAGCAACCGGGCGTCGAGCCCCAGATGGGTTGTGGCGATCGCGCGGCCCTGCGCGTCGGCCGGCACGGCCGGCAGCGGCAGCAGCACTCGGATGAGACTGTCGTCGTCACCGCGCACTTCCAGCGCCAGGTCGACGGCGGACAGCGGCGCGTTGGTGTCGCTACGCACCACGGCCAACGCCAACTTCTCGTTTGTCTGGTAGGCCGTACGGCGCAACGGCAAACGCAGGTCAATCTGTGGCGCAGCCAGTCCCGCGCGAGCGGTGACCACCAGCGCGCATCCGATCAAGAGTCCAACAACGCGGTTCATCATGCAGTTGCGCCCCCCTTCCACAATCAGCGCGGATGGGACCAGCCCGGCCACCCACGCGTCCACTCCGCACACGTCACTCTGCCTGCCGCAGCACGCGGTCGCCCTCACTGCGCCCCATGACCATAGGTGCCGCCGAGGGTACCCGCCATCCAGGGCGTGGTCCGGTTCCACTCCAGCACGCGGGTGCGCAACGCGTCGGCAAGGCTGGCCTGTTCGCGGGTGGCCGCCAGGTTGCGCTGTTCGAACGGGTCTGCTGACAGGTCGTAGAAGGCCAGCGGTTGCTCGGTCGGCCACCGGTCGGGCATCCCCTCGCGAAGCGTGGTCTGGACCCCGAGGAGATGCGTAGGCGTGCGCAGCGCGATCTCGCCGCCGATATTCTCTACGAACGCCCCGTCATCGCCGAGGCAGGGCTTCTCGCCCCGGACGACGCATCCGAGATCGCGGCCCTGCATCGTGACCGGCACGGGCAGCCCCGCCAGCGAGAGGAGCGTCGGCGCCACGTCGACGAGCGAGGCGACCTGGCCCTGGACCACGCGCGGCGCGAACCGGTCGGGCCACGACAGCAGCCACGGAATCCGGATCGCCTCCTGGTTGATCGAGTGCTTGTTCCACAGGTGCTGGCTGCCCAGGTTGTCACCATGATCGGACGTGAACAGGACAATCGTCTCGTCGCACAGTCCGCTCGCGGCCAGGGCGTCCAGAAGCGAGCCGACCTGGGCGTCCACGGCGTCGATCATCCCGGCATAGTCGGCGTAGAGGCTGTGCAGGTCATAGCCGTCGGGCAGGATGTCGGCCCAAGGCAGTTTCTCGCGATAGTGAAGAAAGTCGTAGAGATAGATCTTGAAGGCCTCTTCATTGTGGTAGAGATGGCCATCCCGGAGCGTGTTGGGCCGTAGCGGCAGGCTGCCGCGCGCGTAGCGCCGCCGATGGCGGTCCGGCACGTCGAAATAGGGCATGTGGGGCAGGCACAGGTTGTGGAAGAGAAAGAACGGCCGGTCGTGCCGGGCGCGCAGGAACTCGCAGCTGCGCGCAACCTCGAAGTCCGGGCAGTAGCCGGATTGCGTCCAGTGCCCGCCCAGCCCGTCGAAGTAGGTCTGGTCGCAGTTCCGGTGATGTACCGTCGGGTAGACGGTATCGTCGAACCCCAGCAGACGCGGGTTGGGTCCCACGTGCCACTTGCCGACCAGGCGGGTCTCGTAGCCGGCCGCCTGCAGGCGTTCGGGCAGCGTGGCGTCCGGGAAGTGCCGCCGGCGTTCTTCGGGGTCGCCGACGTTGCCGAGCATGCCAGTGCAGGTACGGCTGTATTGGCCCGACAGCAGGCAGGCCCTGGCCGGCGTGCAGAGCGGATTGGGCGTCACGGCGTGCTCAAAACGCACGCCGCCCGCCGCCAACCGGTCGATGTTCGGCGTCCGAATCATCGGATGCCCGTGACAACCCAGCTCGAACGGTCGCAGCTGGTCTGACAGCAAAACCAGAATGTTTGGACGTCGTCTCGGCACGCATTCACCTCCGCTGACCGGCCGCGCCATTATGAACGGATTCGAGCGACCTTGAATGCCAGACAGAATCATGACACAATGCGTCCGATGGCGCGATCCAAAGTCACATGTGCGCTGCCGCCTCTGGCAACTGCCTGCCGCACGTTCGAGGCCTTCCGCCCCGGCGAGAACCACGGCGAGCGGGTGCGCGACGAGCTGCGCGCGGCGATCCGGCGTTCGCGTGCGGCGCACTGGCAGCCCTTCTATACGATGCGCGATGTGGCCGCGCACTTCCGCGTGTCCGTGCCGACCGTGGCGGATGCCTACCGTCGGTTGGCCAATGAAGGGTTGCTGGTGATTTCGCGGGGCTCGATGACCACGGTGCGACCGGGCGGGCGCAAGACCCCGCGCGCGCGTCTGACGGGCGTCGTCGCCATGCCTGTCTGGAGTCCTGGCTTCCTCGTCCACCGGGACAGCCGGGCGTTTTACATTGAGTGTCAGCGCGAGTTCCAGCGCCATGAGATGGTGGGTCTGCCGGTGTTCTTCGAGCAGGAGGAGGAGCTGACACCCGAGTTTGCCCGGCAGGTCTGCCGCATGAAGCCCGATGCCGTGCTCTGGCGTCTGCCGGCATCCAGTGACCGCCAGACGCTGGAGGTGATTGCCGACTCCGGCACGCGTGTGGTGACCATCCTCGATGGTTCGTGGGACCTGCCCGGCGCGTCGTATCGCGTTCAGACCGGCGCGGCACTGTGCCGGGCGTTTGCGGCCTGGCAGTCGGAAGGGTTGCGACGCGTCATCATCCCGTTGGGGCGCCGACTGCACAGTTCCGATGAAACCGAGGTCGAAGCGGCGGCTCGCGCGGCTGGACTGGCGGTCCATTTCGAAGTGCTGCCCGCGGGCGCCCCAGCGCCTGAGACCCTGGGGCGGCTCGAAAGTCTTGCCGCGCCCTCCCGCGCCACGGGCGTGGTTTTTCTGAACCGGCCGTGCTACTGGGCCCTGTGGTTCCAGCATGCCACCCCCTTGGCTGAGTTCCTGGCACGCCGGCCGACGCTTCTGCTGGGGGAGTTCGAAGTTCCCTATTTTAGCATTCAGGAACGAGGCGCGAGCCGGATCGTCACAGACTGGCAGGGCATCGCCCGAAGCGTGGCGAGTGACATTGCCCGGGGCACACTGCCCTCACCGCGACAGCCGATGATTTTTGAGGCGGCGTGGCAACCTAGTGGCTCACGCACGAACACGGAACGTCTGGCTTGACGCGAAAGGTGAGGATGAAGTGCCCGGTTCGGATCGCAGGCGCGCACGGCGACGCCGTCCGTGATCGGGTCAACCCGTTCCACGCGCCAGTCGGTGACCCGCTCGACCCGTTTCAGGGGTTTGTCGTAAACCTCCAGCGCCACCAGCGGCACCGGCCCCCAGACCCTGCTGGATGCCAGATTAACGAGGGCAACCTGCAACCGCCCTTGGTCCTGCTTCAGGACCAGTTGCAGGGCATCGTTTCGAATGATCACGTCGTTCACAAGACTCCTCAGTCAGGTCCGCGTATGGGTCGGCTGCTCCTTCAGGCTCCACGGCCAGGTGCGGTGAACAGGGCCGGGCCGGGGCCGAGTTGGAGTTCCTTACCCCGCGCTTGGCGAACTAGGCGCTCTTTGCTCGATAGTTCTCTGATCACGGGGCTCCTTCAATGCGTCTCGGGGGGCGAATCATCTGTCTTCTGGTGCTCCGGTCATGGGCGGCTGCTTCGTCCGGCCGCCATCCAGGTAGAGTCGGCGTATGGCTTCGGTGCCTTCGTGCGTGTACCAGCCGTTGACCATGGGAATGTCGCCGGCCAGGACGGAGGTCCGCACCTTCGCCAGGGTCGCCTCGTCGAGCTGCGACAGGTTGTCGACCAGGTTGACGATGAAAGCCCGGGGGTAGAGGTCGCGGATGGTCGCATGGGTGCCGGTGATGCCGTGATGGAAGAGCGACTGCAGCGGCGCGGTGCAGGCGAAGTGCAGCGGCTGTTCCCACTCGGGGATGAGCAGGACCTTCGGGTACTTTCCATGCAGGTCACGGTATTCATCGGCCGTGACCGCGTAATCGCTGTCGATGTAGATCAAGGTGGTGCTCCAGCGCGCGACGGCATAACCGATCTTGGCGTCGAGCTGGGCCATCCGCTCATCGCGCGTCTGCATCTCGTCCTGCACCCAGTAGTCGCCCTCGGGCCGCACCCGCTGCGGCCGGACGCAGACGCCGTGCCGCAGTCCCGCCTCGGCGAACACCTTAAAGTAGGCGTCGATGGTGGCGATGCCGTGGTCACCGCGGTACTCCACCTCCGGCGCAAGCCAGGGGATGATGCGCGGGTCGCCGTAATAGGTGTGCCCGGTGCGCTGGCCTTCGGGGTCCCAGGTGATCGCGCCCTGGGCGCCCATGTGCTGCAGGGCTTTCACGGCGCCTGCGGCATAGGCCAGCACAAGCCCGCGAAACGCCTCCTTGCCCGCGTCGGTGCTCACGTCCAGATCCTTGGCGTTCATGAACCAGCGGTTCGGATTGGTCAGCGGCTGGTCGGGCCCGTTGCCCGCGCTGGCCAGGAAGAGCTTGCCGATGGGGCGCCGGTCAGGCCAGTCGAGGGTTGCGGGATTGGCGCGGACATAGGCATCGAGCGCATCCCCGCCCAGGCTGCGCAAGGTGCTGCCGGCCGCTCCGAAACGCAGGGAGAGCACGGCTGTTTTGGCTTCGCCGGGGCCGATCGCCGTTAGCCCGATGCCGGCGCGGTTGATCCTGCCTTCCGCTTCGGCGAAGAACAGGCCTGCCGTTAATGCGTCTGCATGCCGGTCGCCAGCCACCAGCAGAGTTGCCGTCCCATAATCGGCCAGCACGACCGGTGGCCGCTGCCGCGCGTCGGCGGCGCCGGCGTTGCCGCCGGTGAAGAGGAAGGGGTCCAGACCGACCGCGCTGACCTGCGGCACCTGCGGGTAGTTGATGCGCGCCACCTGAAGCAGGATGCGCTCGAGGGTGTCGTCGGTGCGGTTGGAGACGGTGAGGGAGATGTCGAGACGGCCGTCGCCGACCGCTGCGTAGCGGGCCATGACGTCACCCCACGGATAGAGGTGCGTCACGGTTGCGGTCGCCTGATCGAAGCGCTGCTCGCTCGCCGTCTCGGCGATGCGGATCTCGCGTGCCTTGGCGAAAACCGGCGTGCGGGCGAAACAGCCCAGCGCACCGTCGGCGGGATGCACCAGGAACGCGTGGTTGTCATAGGCCAGTCGCTCCAAGCCGCGCGCGTTGAGGGCGAAGTCGAGACCCGCGGGACGCTGTGCCTCGGCTCCGTCGCCCGCGTAGAGGCTCAAGGTTGCGGCCAAGCAGGCGCACGCCGCATACAGCAGGGAGGCCGTCGGTACCGCAGTTTTCCGTTTCCTAGTATGCATTTGCAGCTCGCGGCCCGCGTCTCCGCAGGCCCTCCCGTGTGTCAGATGCGTGGCACGACCACTCGTCCATAAATTCACCCCGCCGCGGGCGACACAGGGTCGCCCCTCCAAGGGCGGCGGCCGGCCGA
>CAZZCT010000084.1:0-20555 GCA_964652365.1 uncultured Lentisphaerales bacterium | reverse complement strand
GCATGTCTAGAAACAACCAGCAAGAAGTGTCAAACGGAAATCAGGACGTGACACGAGGCGCGAATCGACTGTTTTGCGCCCTGAGAGCACGCCCCAGGATGCAACAAAGCCGTCAACGGTCGACCAGGCGCTTGTCCGCATACTCTGCGCGCATGGAGGACTGCGGCGTGCCCGTCTGAGAACCGCCGTTGGGGACCGGGACGCCGTGACCCCACCTGGGCTGCGACCGGCGAGGGCGGGACGTAAGCGGCACTGCGCAATGCCGCTTGTCACCGCTTTGCTGAATGGTACACTGAACCGGTAATCATTTGCGGTGCGGTTCCGTCAAGAAATTCGTGCTTGCCCGGCGTGGCACTGGTGGCCGAAGCGCAGCGCGATATGCCCTTGGAATGAACTACAGCAATCCCCACGGCCGGCGCGAGATGCTGTGGCCCCAGGATCTGGACGAGATCGCGCTGAATGGCCGAACGGCGAACGGTTGCCGGATTGCGGGCCGCATGGGAGATGAAGCGTGAACGACAAGAGCAATGATCGCCCCGGTTCGCCCTCATCGCTCATTCTGTACCAGAGCGAGGACGGGCGGAGCCGGATCGAGGTCCGGCTGGAAAACGAGACGGTCTGGCTGACGCAACAGCTTATGGCGGAGCTGTTTCAGACGACCCAGCAGAACATCAGCCTCCATATCCAGAACATCTACGCGGAGGGAGAACTCCGTCCCGAGGCAACTCACAAGGAATTCTTGTCGGTTCGCCGGGAAGGCAACCGGGACGTGCAACGGAGTCTTGAATTCTACAACCTGGACATGATCATCTCGGTCGGGTACCGAGTGAAGTCCGCCGTCGCGACGCGCTTCCGGCAATGGGCAACGGAGCGGTTGCGCGAGTACATCGTCAAGGGCTTCACCCTGGACGACGAGCGTCTGAAGGGGCGTGACCGGCTGGCCGACTACTTCGACGAACTGCTGGCTCGCATTCGCGAAATCCGCGCCAGCGAGAAGCGCTTGTATCAGCGCATTCGTGAGATCTTCGCCCTGGCGACTGACTACAGGGAGGGCGAGCACGATGCGCAGGTGTTCTTCGCGACCATGCAGAACAAGATGCACTACGCTGCCACCGGCCTGACCGCGGCGGAGATCGTGCGCCGGCGGGCCGACGCCGCCCGCACCAACATGGGCCTGACCGCGTGGACCGGCGGCCGCGTGTTGAAGCGCGACGTGCCAACGGCCAAGAACTACCTGGACGAGCGGGAGATCGACACGCTCAACCGCATCGTGGTCATGTTTCTCGATCAAGCCGAGTTTCGCGCTCAGCGTCGGCAGGACATCAAGATGCGGGACTGGACCTCGTTCCTCGACAAGTTTCTGCGCGATACCGAGCTGCCCGTGCTGGAAGGGTCCGGTACGGTCAGTCAGGAGGACGCTCGGTCATGGGCCGAGTCCCAGTACGATGCCTTCGCCGAGCGCCGCCGCCTGCTGGCCGAGCAAACCGCCGAAAAGCGGTATGTTGAGGATCTCGAGTCGGCGGCCAAGACGCTGGCGACAGTCAGGAAGAAACCCGCCACCAAACGGAAAGGCAGGAAGACGCACACGTGACCCGTTCCCCTGCGCCGATCACGCCCTGGACCACGACGACGCCGCCGAACTCCGCCTGTTCCTCGAAAATCTTCTGCGTCAAGTTCATCGCTCCACGCTCCCGTGGTGGGGAGTAGCCTGACCGCAGGCAAGGGCAGAAAAAACTCGCGAGAAGTAGCGGGACCGGCCTGGCGGTCATGTCCGAAGGCCGCCAGGCCGCGTAAGCGTCGTTCCGGTTGCATATCGAAGGGGGGGAGGGTAGACTACAATGCGTACGGAAACGAATGGCGGGTGCCTGTCTCTCAGGCGCTTGCGGGCTGCTGGCGGGTACGATCACACGAAAGCTGGTGGCGCTTCCGGCTAGCTGTTCTCGCGAAGTCGACTTCATCGGTTGGTGCGTGTCTGCATGAATCAGACGGTGCTCAAGCATGTTGTGGGCAAGTCGACGTTGACTGAGGGGATCGCGGTGCCTCGGTCTCTCGAAGGGTGGGTTAACGCACCGGGAATCGGGTGTAAGCGGGACATTGTCCTGCATTTCAACGGAACGCAAACAATAGCCACATTGCGGCGTATCGCAAATGCGCGGGGAAATGTTCAGATCAAGTACGAGGGCTCCAAGTGCATCGCTTTCCGACAATGGTTGACATCCATGTTTGTGGCTGCATCCAGTGGCATAGCCGGCGAGTACATTGAGATTCATCAGATCGGTTCAGACGAATACAGTGTGGGCGCGTTTCCGTTAGCTGCACAGAATGAAGACCGACTTGTTATCTCCGAGTGGATGCTTCATGGCGTAACGAGGAGTACGGCAGAGCGCTTCCTTCCCGTGAAAGAGATTCCGGCGGTTGTTCAGAGTGTGACCTTCGATCCGTTGGCTGGGCAGAACTTCTACAATACTGCGCTGGCGGAGTCCTTCGCATTGTGGAACTGGGCAGCCGAGATTCAAGTGATTCCGGAGCTTCCCCTGAAGAGTGATTTCATGAAGGATGGTGTGTTGGTAGAAGTTGAATTTGGCAATGCTAGAACCTACTACCAGGACTACATCAAGTTCGCCTTGGCCCACATTAGCAGGGTGACGCGGTTTGGACTGCTGCTTGTGCCGACCGAAACGTTCGCACGCTCACTGTGTGAAGTGGGGCGACAACGGGCGATGGCAAAAGGCAGGCATGCATACAGCGGCATGATACATTTTGAGAAAGTACGAAGGGAATTCGCGCATCTGACCAAGATATTCAAGATGCCTTTCGGGGTAATTGGAGTAGGCCGCAATCGTGCATGAGCGTGTTGAGCTGAAGGCGCTAGCACCTGTTCATCCCGGCGCGGCGCTGCTTGAGGAGCCATCCTCTTGACATCGCATGCAGGGTGATGTCATGGTCACCACAGGGATTGAACCCTCTTCACTCTGCGAGAGAGAAGGATGAAACTGCTGACAGACCCCAAAGTAGTCGCGAAACTCGCAGCGGAGCGGGAAGCCGAGAACTGGCGGTTCCGGGCCTTCCTCAAGAACAACCTGGAGTCTGCGCAACTGGATGCCATCGTCCATAGGCATCTGGAGGACGTGGCAAGCCAGATCGATTGTTGTGCCTGCGGGAACTGCTGTCGCCAGATTCTCCCGACCCTGGCTGACGCGGATGTGGACAGGCTGGCCGCGGGTGTGAACTCGAACCCCAGCGCGGTCGCGGCAGATTACCTCACCCGGAACGACGAGGGTGAACTGACCTTCAACCGGTGCCCCTGTCCGTTCCTCGTCGGGAACCGCTGCCGGGTGTACGAGCACCGTCCGGAGGCTTGCCGATCATACCCTCACCTCCAGAAAGAAGGTTTTGTGTTCCGGCTGGCGCAGACCGTCTGCAACTGTTCGGTCTGCCCCATCGTCTTCAACGTATTCGAGCGACTCAAGATCGAGCTTTGGCAGCGGCGGTGACTGACAAGAAGACGAACCGCCAAGGCGCCACGCGCGCCAAAGGAAACGCGCATACTTGGCGTTCTTGGCGTCTTGGCGGTTCGTTTGGGTGCGGGAAAGCGCCCCCTTGGATACGGTTTTTTGGTTCTCCAGGCTACGGGCTGGAAGCCCGTGCCACGTCGGCTGCCGGGCGATTCGTCGAGATTCTCTGGTTCGCGGATTCGCGTAAACCAAGCCGTGCGCGATCCGCGAGTGTTCATCGCGCCACACGCGGGGGTCAAGGGCCTGACCCCCGCCTACGGGGCCGACAGGCCAGGGCGACTGAAGGGCGCGATGGTCGACAAAGCTCGCGACAAGGATTGGGGCAAGAACGAGTAAGTGGGGGCGACTACTTGCGGCCGGTGGTGTCCTTGGCCATCTCCTCGACGTGGAACTCCTGGCCGGTGGCCACGCGTTCGATCAGGCCGTCGCGGATCCAGCAGACGCGGTCGGAGGATGCCAGCATCTTGGTATCGTGGGTGGAGCAGATGACGGTCACGCCCTTCTCGCGGTTCAGTTCGCGCAGCAGGTCGATGATCTCGCTGCCGGTATGCGTATCGAGGTTGCCGGTGGGTTCGTCGGCCAGGACCACGTCGGGCGTGTTGGCCAGGGCGCGCGCGATGGCGCAGCGCTGCTGCTGGCCGCCGGAGAGTTCGCCCGGCTTGTGGTGCAGGCGGTGGCCGAGCCCCACGCGCTCGAGGATCGCGCTGGCGCGGGCGGTGGCCTCGGGCTTGGAGGTGCCCTGAAACACCATCGGGAGCATCACATTCTGAAGCGCGGACATGACGGTGATCAGGTTGAAGGTCTGGAAGATGTAGCCGATCTTGTTGCAGCGGATCCAGGCTTGCTCGGACTCCGAGCACTCCAGCAGCGAGCGGCCCTCGAAGAAGATCTGGCCCTCGGTGGGCTCGTCCAGGGCGCCGATCTGGTTAAAGAAGGTCGACTTGCCCGAACCGGAGGGGCCCATGATCGAGATGAACTCGCCGCGCCGGATCTCCAGCGAGACGCCCTTGAGCGCCCAGACCTCCTCGTCGCCGAGGACGTAACGCTTCTTGACGTTGAGGGAGCGGATGATGATGTCGTCTTCCATGGTGGTTTACTTCGCGGTGCGCCGCGGGGCGGCGCCGGGTTGGGCCGGCAGATCGAGTTTCAGCAGGAGCCAGCCGCGCCGCATCAGCTCGCCGATGTATTTCACGACGCACTGGCGGGCGGCCTCGCCATCGAGTTCCAGGCCCGGGGCCAGGGTCTCGGCCAGGCCGCGCACGCTGCGGCGACCGTCCACGGCCGTCCAGAAGGCGGCGCCGCGGGCGTCCAGGCGGATTCGGACCGTCTGGTCGTAGCGCAGGCGCCGCGCGACCCAGGCATAGAGGCGCGACTTGGGTGGCACCACGCGGCAGAGCTCCACGCCGCCGTCCGGCAGGGGCTGCGCGGTCACGCCGGTTGGCACCAGCGGCACCGCGGCCAGCGGGTCGTGGCGCACATGGGCAATGGGGGCCTGTTTGCGTTTGAAGCCGAACATCGTTACCGCGCGTCCTGGCTAGTGGAAGTCGCCGCCCGCGAAGTCGATCTCGCTGGGGCGGGCCATCTTGACGATCCGGCCGTCTTCGATCCAGAGGATGCGGTCGGAGCGCTTGAGCATCTTCAGATCGTGGGTGGCGCTGACGATGGTGACGCCCAGCCGGTCGCGCAGTTCGGCCAGGAGCTCGATCATCTCTTCGCCGGTGTGCAGGTCGAGGTTGGCCGTGGGTTCGTCTGCCAGCACGATGTCGGGGCTGTTGGCAAGCGCGCGGGCGATGGCGCAGCGCTGCTGCTGGCCGCCGGAGAGCTCGGCCGGCTTGTGGAGCGGGCGGTGGCCGAGGCCGACCAGCTTGAGGATTGCCATGCCCTTTTCGCGGGCCTCCTCGGCGTCCATGCCGGCGAAGCTCATGGGCAGGGTGACGTTCTCGAGGCAGGTCATGACGCGGATCAGGTTGTAGCTCTGGAAGATGTAGCCGATCTTGCGGCAGCGCAGCCAGGCCAGTTCGTTGGCGTCGAGCTGGGCAATGTCAACCTGGTCGATGTAGACCTTGCCGTCGGTGGGCTTGCCGAGGCCGCCGATCATGTTGAACAGCGTGCTCTTGCCGGAGCCGGAGGGGCCCATGATCGAGAGGTACTCGCCGGCAAAGATGTCCAGGGTGGCGCCGCGCAGGGCCTGAGTCTCGACGGCACCCATGCGATAGACCTTGCGCACATCCACGGCGCGGATGATGCAACGCCGGCCCTGATCGGCGGGAAGGTCAAAGAGGTCGCCAAGTAACTGCGGGTCCATAACGTCTCGTCGCATTTCCTGTGGCTCGCCGGCGCGAGGCCGGCGGGCCGATTTCCAAAACTCCATGGCGGGCGCCTTGCGGAGCAAGGCCTCAGAAACCCGCCGGCCGCGTCATGGACGCCATCTCCCAGGACGTGCCCTGGTCCGCGGCGGGCGGGTTTCTAGATTGTGCTGCGCAAGGCGGTGGCCGGCACCATGCGCGCGGCGAACCGCGCCGGGTAGATGGCGGCCACCACCGAGAGCACCACGCCGGCCGCCACACTGAGCGCGTACCAGCCGAGCAGTTGCACGAGATTGAGCGCCGCAAAGACCAGGCCACCGCCAAAGGTGACGGTGTAGGCGGCGCAGGCAAAGCCGAACCCGAACAGGCCGCCAGCCACTGACCCGACAATTCCCAGCAGGCTGGCCTCGAGGAAGAACATGGTCCGGATGAAGGATGAGAGGGCGCCCAGGCACTTCATCGTGCCGATCTCGCGGAACCGTTCCGTCACTGACATCAGCATGGCGTTACTGATGCCGATCACCGTCACCAGCAGCGAGATCACCACGATCCAGCCCGTGCGGAAGGCCGCGCGTTCACGCTCGCGGTCCAAGGCGGCGAGTTCCTCGGGCCGCAGCTCGCGTTCCAGCGCCACCAGGGTGACGCCGTCCGGGACGGCCAGTTGCAGTTCGTGCCGGGTGATGGCCAGGACCTTCTGGCGGGCGTCGGCCAGTAGCGTGACCGGCTCGACCCCGGCGGGCAGCTTACCGTCGCCGGCGATGACCACGGCCACGGCCCCGGCGGCCAGTGACGCCAACGGTACCGGTCGCAGCGAGGCGGCCGGCAGCAGTCCTTCCGGCGGCGCGACGCCAGCCCAGGACAGCGGGGTCCCGGTGGCCTCGGCCAGCCGTGCCAGCAGGCGTTGCTCGGACTCGCGCAGCGGCCCCAGGGCCAGCACCGCGACGGTGCGCTCGCGCAACGGACCGGTCTCGGAGACCAGGAAGCTTTCCATGCGGCGCAGTTCCGTGCGCAGTTCCGTCTCGCGGGCCACGCCGTCCTTGATCCCCTCGCCCGTGAGGATCGACATCAGGAAGGCGATGCCGAGGACCACCCCGAGCAGCGTGACCAGCGAGCGTCCGAGCCGGATGCGGATGCCCTGCATGACGATTTCAAAGGCCGTTGCCATGGGCAATCGGACCTGGTGGTGGATCGTGCGGTTTGTCGTGCCAGGGGTCATGTCAGTGTGACTCGTGTCGCGGTGGTCTAGAACGGTGCCGCTGAGACGGCCGACTGGATCAGGCGGACGGCGATGGTGGCCATGCTGATCAAGCCAACACCGGTGAAGTATCCGGCCAGGATTGTGGGCGCCATGCGCAGGAAATTCTCGCGGCCGAAGCGCTTCTGGAAGTAGTAGCGGCCCAGCAGGCAGCCGACCAGTTCGAATCCGATGCTATGGGGCCAGCTGCCCAGGCCGCGGATCACGCCGTAGACGAACAGGGTTGGCCAGCCCATGGCGCTGAGGAAGCCGAACAGCGACAGGATCAGGGCAAAGGCGGCGCCGATCACGCCGGGGTGCACGGCCTGCATGAATTCGCTGTCGAGAATGCTGCGCTCGGAGGCACCGGGCGGCGTGAAGGTGGAGCTGTACAGCAGGGTTTCATTCTTGGTCTGCAGCTCCCAGTTGATCTGCGCCGTGGGGAAGACATCCGAGGGAATGGCATTGCCCTTCCAGATGAAGCCCCAGAAGAACCACGACAGCAGGAACATCACCGGCAGGATCACCAGGTCGGCCTTGATCAGCGACCGGAAGCTCACGCCGGTGAGTTCGTTGACGCGGAAGGACTGGGCCTGGCCGCCGAAGTTGGCGATCGGGATCGGCGCCAGCCACACCTCCACGCCCTTGGCGCCCGAGAGAATGAAAGCGGTCTCTTTGATGAAGGGGATGTCCACGGACTGTCCCGAGATGCCGAGCAGCCGGGCGTTGACGTAGGAGATGAAGGGGTTGTAGATGAAGGTGAAGATGATCAGGAAGCCGAGCAGTACGTGCATGGCGGTGCCGGTGCCGCGCAGCATCAGGTAGCAGAGCGCGATCTGGATGGTCGCCACGACCAGGTAGCCGGTGAGGGCCAGCCACATGGGGTAGTCCCCGCGCCCGGTGTGCGGCGTGGCCCACAGGCTGGTCTTGGGCGCGTTGGTGTCGCGCTGCAGCCGCAGGTCGCGCGTGCGGCGCCGCACGTCGCGGACCGTCTGGTAGATCGATGCGGCGGCGATGGCGAAGGCCGAACCGATGCCGAAGCTCATCCAGAAGTCGATGCTGTTGGAGAACGAGGCATTGACGGCGTTCATGCCCGGCTGCCAGCGCGACAGTACGCCGACGTGGTGGAGCATCGGGTTGACGAAGATCGTGCAGGCCACGGCCGAGAAGGTGCCGATGACGGCCCAGAAGGGCAGGACCAGGCCCACCAGCATCAGTCCGACGTCGACGGTCAGTCCGGTGGGCGTGGCCGGCAGCACCGACTCGGTCAGCGTGGTGGTGTCGATGAAGGGCTGCGGAATCAGGAAGAACGGCTTGTCCAGAAAGAGCCCGCTGATCGAGGGGATGCCGACCTGGATCACGCCGAACGCGATGCCCAGGGTGACGCCCATCGAGAACAGCCGCCAGCGGTCGCTGCGTTTGCGCTCGCCGCGTTTCATGGCCAGCAGGGCGGCCGCGCCGTCGGCTGCCTCGGCGCCCTGGGTGGCCTTGCCGCGGGACTCTTCGGCCTCGGCCAGGGCCAGCGCGCCCTGGGCGGAGATGGGCGCCATGGGGAAGGGCAGCTTCTCAATGTCGGAGGTCAGCCGGAAGAAGAAGTACCCGAGCGTGTAGCGATTGACAAAGCCCATCACCATCAGGGCCGCCATGATGGCAATCGGCACGAGCCAGTCGTGGTGGAAGAGGTTTCGCTCCAGGATGGCGGCGCTGTCGGGCCGCGGCACGAACCAGCGCGGGAAGAAGTCGCGCATGCCGGCATCGCGGGCCGCTTCGCTGGTCACCAGATAGGCGCGGTAGACCAAGCCGCCGAAGAGCGCCTGGCCGCCCATGATGCCGCCGGCGGCATGCAGCAGCACCACCAGTTGCTGCTTCGTCATGCTCTTAAGGGCGCGCCGCGCGACCTCGCCGAAGAGGATCAGGGTGACCCACGTGGCGGCGGCGCCCATGCCACCGCCGGTCATGAGCCCCAAGTAGATGGCTCCGGGCATCATCACCAAGCCGCAGAACAGGATACCGATGACCGTGGACCAGCCGAACCCGTCACGGAACTCCGTGGGGGTGGCCAGCAGGTTGCGGTAGAGATCCAGTTCGCGGTCGCCGTTCGCGCGCGCCATGTGCCATCAACTCCGTGTGGGGGAAACACTAGCCGACAGCCGCTGGCGGGCTTCGGCGAAAAGGTTCTGCCGTTCGGCCGGCTGGACCGCGCGCCAGTGCAGGAACTGGCGGCGCAGGCGGCCGACGAACGGATGGTTCAGGCGAACCCAGGACTCGCGGCTGCCGGAGAGCCGTTCCAACGTGGCCCAAGCCAGGTATTCGCCGGTCTCAGGGTCTGGCGGCAGGTCGATGCGGATGCGCTGCGAGACGCCCAGATCGAAGGGGCGCAGCCAGACGGTGACGTCGACCTCGGGGATGGGCCCGGATTCGGAGGGCGCGACGCGCACGGCGGGCGGGCCGGCAAAGAAGGGACCCGAACTGCCCTCGCCGTGATCCTCGAAGAAGCGCCGGAAGAATTCGACGACGGCCACGCGATCGCGCTTGTCGAACGTGAAGGGCAGCACCATGCGGATGCGATCACCGACCGGATCCGGCACCCGCCAGCCCGAATCCTCGGCGGGCGCGGCGATCTCCATGGCCGAGAGCGCGGGGAAGAGCGTGGAGATGAAGACGGCCGCCATAATGGCGAGCGAGGCATAGATGGTATTGAGCGAGGTGAAGGTCATCTTGAGGCCGCCAGTAAAGCCGATCGCGGTCAGGATCTGGCCCGTGCCCTGGCTCAGGATGAAGCCGAGCACGGAACCGACGACCGAGTAGACGAAGGCCTCGCTGAAGAACATGGCGAAGATATAGCGCGGGGCGATACCGACGGCATTATAGACGAAGATCTCGTCGCGCCGTTCGTAGACCGAACCGCGCATGGTGTTGAGGACCGTCATGGCGGCGATGATCATCGGGATCAGCAGATCCAGCAGCCCGGCCAGGCTGCGCTCGCGGGCCCGCCTGCCCAGGTACGCGACCTCGTCGATGCCGTAGTAGGCCGGTTGGCCGCTCTGCTCGAGGTAACGGTCCACGACGTCACGCGCCGCGCGGTAGCCCAGCGGGCCCAGGTCGACGGCCACCGAGACCAGCCGGTTCTTGGCGTACCCGACGCCCGGGAAATTGCTGTCGGTCCGCGCCAGCACGATGGCATCGGCGTCGAGGCGCGGGTCGTCCTCGGC
The DNA here is from genome assembly GCA_964652365.1 of uncultured Lentisphaerales bacterium. GTDB lineage: Bacteria > Verrucomicrobiota > Kiritimatiellia > RFP12 > CAZZCT01 > CAZZCT01. The sequence continues at coordinate 10,288 of CAZZCT010000084.1, read as the reverse complement.
GGCCAGCACGGAGTCGCCCTCCAGCCGCACGGTGCGCATGGCGCTGATATCGAAGGGCAGCAGATCGCGACCGTCCAGGTCGCGCAAGGCACGCAGGGCGGCGGCCTCGAAGACCCCCGTGATGCGCACGGGCGTGCCGTTGAGACGCACGGTGACCGGCCCTTCCGCCACGTCTGCGGCCGTCAGGCCCAGGGCCGCGAGCAGCGCTTCGGGGACGAGCACGGGCGCCGGTTCCTCGGAGCCGGGGGTCTGCTCCTGGAACCAGGCCTCCCCGGCCACGGAGGCGATGCGGTCGCGCAGGGGCTCGTGCGGACTGAACTGCATGATCGAGGCCACCTCAGCCCGGCGGGCCGGGCCGTTGGTGGGTTCGTAGACCGCCTCGATCTGGGGGTTGTAGCGATTCTGGTCCCAGGTCTGGACGCCCACCAGCATGCGCCGCGCCGCAACCTTGAAGTCGGCTCCGTAGCGCGTGTTGAAGGCGAACAGCTCGCTCTCCTGGATCGGCTGGAAGTCGCGGCCCCGCACCAGCAGTCCCTGGTAGGGCGCGCGTCCGATGGCGGTGGCGGAGTTGACCACGTCGTCGCGCACCGAGGTAAAGCAGATCATGGCGAAGGTGATCAGCACCAGCGTGGCGCAGGTGAGTCCCGTGCGCACGGCCCGGCGGTGCATGTTGTTCAGGCCCAGCGCGAACGCCGTTCCCAGCACCCCCATGGTGTTGATCTCGGCGCCGGCGACCTGTCCGCGCCGGCGGCGCAGCTCGTCCAGGTTCTCCTGGAACTTGCCGAAAAACAGCACCGTGATGCCACCGGAGATCAGCATGATCACGAAGCCGAGCAGGATCATCAGCGACGAGCGGATCATGGCAAAAGCCGGGTGCAGCAGTCGCAGCAGGATGAAGACCACCAGGAAGATGGCGGCCTGGGCCGCCAGCTGGCGCCGGATGTCCGCAAAGCCGAAGACCAGCTTCTCGAAGAAGAACACGAAGGGCACGAGCAGTCCCAGGTACCAGAGGATGCCGACCACCGCCTCCCAGATGGAGCGGCGCAGCACCGGGTGGTTCAAAATCGCATAGGTGGCGGCCACGCGCTCATCGTTGCGGGCCGCGTGAAAAGTCGTGCGCGTCTGGGCCTGCTTCAGCAGTTCCTCGCCCTGATCATGGAACGACGCCACGCGTTCGTCGGCCATGCCGTGCCGGCGCTGCAGGTCGAGGCGGCGGCCGTTGACGGCCAGCATGGCGCGCGCAACCTGGCCGGGCATCTCGTAGAGGAAGGGCGTGTCGGCGGCCAGGTAGCCGGGACCGTCAATCTCACGGCTCGTTGCGGCCGGGGCGGCGCCGGGCGGGATGCCGAGGGTGAAGGCCCGCGTGGTCTGGATCAGGTCGTTATCCGGGGAGCCGGCCTTGAGGGTGATGTAGAAGCGGCGGTCCGGTTCGAGGAACGCGCAGACCGTGTCGTTGACGCCCTGGAAGACATTCTGCTTGGCGATCGGCGCCAGACCTTCGCGCGTGACAAATCCGAAGCCGGTGAACGCCTTCAGGTTCTGCGGGTTGATCATGTCGAGCACGGCCACCGGCGTTGCCCGGAAGGCCACGATGTTGACATTGGCGCGCGACTTGTCCCAGCCGAGGTTGATGGACCGGTAGACGGCCTGGCCCTGGGGACCCTCGTCCTTGATATAGGCGATCAGGCCGTCGGCGCCGAAGGCCACGGCTTCGGGCGCGTAGGCGCCGGTATTGTTCACCGGTCGCACTTCGGCCGTGGTCAGGGCCAGCTGGTAGCGGCCGTAGACGTCCGTGAACAGGAAGGGGTGCTGGTAGTAGCCGGGTTGCTCGAAGGCTCCTGACTGCCCCTTGTGGCCGAAGAGCGCGCCAGCCAGGGGGTGGTTGGGGACGATCGATTTGCCGATGTTGGCCACGTAGACGCGGCCGCCAATGCTGCCGACGCTGACCGCCTTGGCCGGCGGCTCGAAGCGTCCGTCGCCATGGGCCAGCGCCAGGGCGGTCCGTCCCATGAAGCGCAGCGAGGAGGCGATCGGGGTGAGGTTGGTCATCCACGGCAGCACCACCGGCGCGCCGAGGCGGCCGTAGGCGTCCTGACGGTCCGAGTTGACCAGCGTGAAGGCCGGATAACCGTGCTGGTTCCAGTGCGACGAGTCCAGGGGCAGCGAGCTGATCAGGCCGCTGGCCCGGTTGTTCTGGTTGCGGCCGCTGTAGCCGTCCAGCTTGACGGGTTCGGCTGCGTCCATGCGCTGGCGCACGAGGGCCAGGACCTCGTAGAGGGGTGGACCTTGCAGCTCGCGCAGATCCTCGATCGACCGGCCCATGCAGAACGTGACGCGTTCGCCGCTGGGCGTCAGTTTCGGGTCGGCCGGCAGGAGCAGCGGACTCATCACCAGCACGCGGTCGTAGGCCGACAGGGTCCGGTTGATCGCCAACCCGGCCTCCAGTTCGGCCTGGCGGGCGTCGTGCCAGGCGGCCAGTTCACGCAGGCGCTCCACCAGCCGTTGCGGGATGGCATGGCGCTGGACGAAGGCGGCGCGGGTCGCGGCCAGTTTGACGGCCGGATAGCCGGCCACATTCATGGCCTCGTCGTAGCGCTCCTTGGCCTGGCGGTAGGCCGGGAAGGTGGGCGAGTCGGTCTGCTCGTTGGCACGCAGGAAGGCCAGGCGCGTCTCCAGGGCCACGCCCGACAGCTCCATCACCTTGGTGTTCAGCACATAGCTCAGTTGCTCATCGAACGTGGCGCGCGCCGCCCCATCCAACCGGTCGATGGCCGCGTGCGTGGCGGCCCCATCCTGCAGCATCTGCGGCTGGAGCACGGCGGCGAGGGCGGCATGGACGGCCTGGCGGGACGCCGTGTTGGCGTCGCGTTCGCGTTCGAGCTGGATCCGGCCGACGACGCCGTGTTCCAGCGCCGGCCCCAGCAGCGCGGTCAGCCGGTCGGCGCCCAGTTGCGCCATGAACTGCGAGGCATAGGCCACGAAAAAGACGTCGCGTCGCAGGGTGGCGCGGCTGGCGGCCAGCCCGCGGAAGGTCTGGAGCGCTTCGGCGATGCCGGCGGCCCCCAGGGCGCCATAGGCGCGGTCGGGCAGGACGCCACAGGCATCGCTGCAGCAGGCCACGGCCACGGCCTCGCGGGCCGGCGTGCCGGCCGTGAGGCGGGCCACGAAGACCGTGGTGGCGACGTTCGACCAGGCGGTGCGGACATCCAGTGTGACCGTCTCGCCCAGGTGGTTCAGGATCTCGGGCGAGGCGGCCAGTCGTACGTAGTTGACCGGCGTGCTGGCGCGGATGTTGGCCCGCAGCGAACTCCAGGAGTTGCTGTGGGTGACGATCAGGGCGCGGAAGCCCACCTGCGCGTAGCGGCTCCAGGTGAGACCGAAGGAGCGCGGCGGATCCGATTCGTCCACCACGGCGATGGCGTCATCAAAGCGCGTCCGCTCCAGCAGGAGCGACTCCGTGACGTGGATGAGCGTGCCGGTGAGTCCCCCGGCCGGTGTCACCATGGGCTGGAAGTGGTTCGGCAGGAAGGGGTGGATCGCCACGTTTGGCAGCGACTGGCCGTCGGCGCCGCGGATCTGGCTGCGCTCGGTGTGGGGCACGGCCAGGTGCACGGGATAGGTGAACACCTCGGCACCCAGGGCGGTCAGCTCGCGGTGCAGGCGGGCTTCAGTCAGTCGGTGGCCCGGTTGACCAGGCAGGCGCGAGCCGTCGGCGACAATTGCGGACTGCTCCCGGCCCACGGCCTCGGGAGTCACCAGCGCGTCCATCAGGCCGCGGTTGTACCCTTCGAACGCGTCGACCCGCCCGGGCGGAGGCCGAGGCGCGAAGGTGCGCAGAAAGATCACGCCGGTCAGAGCTGTCAGCGCCAACACGGCCGTCGCGATCGCGGCCGGGCGCCAGCGCATTGCAGTGCGGTGGATGGTCATGGTGGTACCAGAATCCCGTAGACCGAGTCGATGCCCTGGGCTTTCATCCAGGCCGAATGCATACCGAGCAGCAGATAGGCCGCCGCTTCGCCCAGGAAGATGCCGATGGCAATCGGACGCAGTTTGTTGCGCACCGTGGCGGCGCCGCCCATCCAGAGAACGAGCGCGCGGATGGCCAGAGCCACCAGGGCGCTGCCCCAGATGTAGTCCGTGAAGTTGGCGCTGCTCAACACAAAGCCGACCGGATGAAAGGCGAAGCCGGCAAAGACCTGACGCAGGACCGCCAGCAGGATGGCGACCAGCCCGGCCGCGCCGAAGGCCCACCAGGCGGCATCCAGCCCCGCCACCTTGGTCGCGCCCTTGCCCAGCACGTCCAGCGTGGCCTGGTTCATGTCCTGGTTGTAGGGGAAGAAGTACCACCACTTGGTGTCAAAGGCCCACTGGTAGCGAAGGGTCTCACCCCCGAGGGCATAGGCGTTTGAGAGGAAGACCCAGCCGCCGACCACCATTCCGCCGACCGCGCCCAACAGCGCCGCCATCCACAGGTGCGACGGCTGGACGCGCCAGCGCCGCCCGTACTCGATCAACTCCATCTGGGCGCCCGGAATCAGGAAGAAGACCGTCGGTGCGACCAGGAAGCTGATGATGAAGAAGAAGAGCATGGACTCCGAGCCGAACACCGAGATGCCGCCCAGCAGCAGCAGCAGCGGCGTCAGGCTGCCCGGCGCAAAGTACCCCCACGGCGTGCCGCATTCGGTGCGCAAGCGGGCGCTCACCACGCTGAACAGCGCCATCAGACCGAAGAAGATCAGGATGCTGCCGGGCTGCATGCCCAGCCAGCGCGCCCACAGCGCCGCGCCGCCGAAGGATCCCAGGAAGAGTAGCAGGGCCGCCCGGTAGGACATGGCTTCGCCCTCCGAAGCCTGGCGGTCGCCCAGCACCGCGGCCCGCAAGACGCGCCAGAGGTACTTGCGCGCAAAGACCAGCACGATCAGTCCATAGCCGAGGTAGGAGCCCGTGGCCTGGTAGTTGTGCCAGGGGTAGTTGGGGTTGGCCCGCCAACCCGTGATCTCGCCCAGCCAGGCCTGGCTGCGGAAGAAGAGGAAGTAGCCCACGATCAGGCTGCCGAGCACGTTCAGCTCCATGAAGAGACACATGGCCAGGAAGATGCCGTCGACCTGGAAACGCACGCGGTTGAAGAAGGCCCGCATGGCCGGATCGCTGAAGTACTCACCCAACCGGACGCTCACGCTCAGGTCCGGCACCTTCGGATTCATGGTGTGCCAGGCCTTCAGCAGATCCCATATCAGCACGGCCGCGAATCCGGCCCACATCAGACGGTTGCGCCAGATGCTGCCCTCCTCGGACTCGGTGTCGATCAGCATGGTGGGGATGCGCGCCACGGGCAGTTGAAAGCGCTCGTTGTCCATCCATTGCCGCCGCAGCAACACGTTCAGGGCAAAGGCCGAGGCCAGGATCAGCAGCACCAGCGAGGTCCATACGGTCAACGGTCCGGCCCATTCGCCCCAGGGCACGTAGCCGGCCAGCAGGAAGCGGGCGCCTTGCCAACTCCACATCCGCTCCGGACGCACGAGCAGGTTGGCCCGCGTCTCGACCGGCGTGGCCGCGAATTCGGCGGGCGTCACCAGCCGCTTGCCCTTGTAGACCGACTCCAGGGAGTTGACGCTGAACAGCTTGGGATCGGTGAGCTCCAGACGCCCTGTTCCCACCAGGCCGAACTCCAGGATCACGAACCCGCGCGGCGCCGCGAGGAACTTGGCGCCATAGGCGCCCACCCGCACAAACCCGGTGCGGTGCTGGAAGGAGGGGCTGGACTTCTGGGACGACACGAAGAAGTCCGTGTACGTGCGCTCGTCCGACCAGGCGCGGCAGAAGTAGGAGCTGCGCGGGCCAAAGCCGGTGGCCCTGGCCAGTACGCTGATCAGGTAGGGTTCGCCCGGCACCGCGCTGTCCGCGCTGGAGACCTCCGCGGCCGGCACGCGCAACCGCAGCGTGGAAACCTCGTTCTCGTCGCGGTTCTCGAACACCGGACAGGTCACGCGCCGCTGCGGGGCCACTTCGGCCTCGGCCCACGAGACCGTGCCGCTGCTGGCCAGGGTCTCACGCACCCTTGAATCCCAGGCGCCGGTCAACAGGTTCGGCCCGTGCGGCCATAACCGGTCGTTCATCGCATCAAGTTTGGCAAAGTCGGCCATGCGCGGCTGCGTCGCCAGAACGCCGACAATGCGGTGCCAGAACCCCTGCGTCATGAGCGGCACGGCAATCAGCAGTACGAAGGTCACGCACAGCCACTCGGCTCGCGAAAAGATGCGCGCCCGCGTCAGAACCCGCCCCAGCACGCCCACCAGTCCGATCGCCAGCAGGGCCCAGACCGCCGGCAGGGCGATCGTGTGCTCGGAGGCAAAAGGCACCCCCAGCACCACATCCCAGTACTGGGTCATGATGCCGGCAATCAGCAGTCCCAAGAGACAGGCCGCCAAACCCTTGGCAGTAAGACCAGCCTCGTAACGCGAATCCTGCGCCATGCGCCAAACCCCACGTTTGCCGACACACCCGAAAACATGACTCGCGGCCCACGCCTCAGCGGAACCGCCCCGGAATGCCACCCTGACGCCAATCTGCCGTGCGACGCTTACGCCGCGAGAATCACGATGAAGGTCGGCAGTCTAGCAGTTCGCATGCCAGCGAGCCAGCATCATCTTATACTGCATGCGTAGGGAAACAGGGTTCAGGGTGTCAGGGTTTAGGCGGCAATGAACTCCGAACCATGAACCTTCTGCGTGCACAACCCGGAGGTTTTGCAGGCGCGTCCAAGTTATGGAACCACCTAGCCGAATGCACTCGAATGTGGGCAGGTGCGAGATGCACCGCACACAACCGTACCCACCCCAAGCAGGGTGCGGGTGCGCTGGGTGCCAGTGTCGGAGCCCGCCTTCGCTTGAGGCTCTGGCGGGCAAACCTAACCCGCTCAGCGACGGGCACGCCGAGCGTCAACCGGTCGGCGCATCAAGGCAATGAAACGCGGGTCTTGCCCTCGCCCTCAAGCACCGCCACCCGCTGCCCCACCTGGAACATGACGTTGGCTTCCTGAACCACGGTGATCAGGCGACCGTCTTCCATCTTGACCGTGATCGAGATGGCTTTCTTGGAGGTAAGGCCCTCCTCGGCCAGGGCACCCGCTCCGGCGCCCACGATCGCTCCTGCCACGGTCGCGATCGCGCGACCCGAGCCGCCACCAACCGCATTGCCTGCCACGCCGCCGAGCACGCCACCTGCCACGGCGCCAATCGGCGTCTTGGTCCCCTCGATCCGGCCATCCTGCACCGATTCAACCACCCCGTAGGAGGTCGTCATCGGCTTGAGCGCTTCGTTGCGCGAGAAGGTCGTTCCCGAACGACTTGAGGCGCAACCCGCCAGAACCAGACCGCCCAGCATTGCCGCAACCACCATCTGCATCCATTTCATAGACTGCTCCTGTGAGATTCAGGCCGGATTCTCGTTCACCGCCGCCAGAACTGCAACCCTAAACCAACGAGTTGACTGCCAGGCCCCGAGCCTGGCCGCAGTCGGTGACCAATACCCGCCACATCATTCTGACGCCGCCGGCAGATGCGTTATTCACGGGTTGACTGGACGATCCGGCTATGTTCAGCGACCCAACCGCCACTCGCCCGATTCAACCGAGCAGCGTCCACGGCCCGCGGCGCGACATTTTGTCCAGCGAAGCGGCGACAACTTTGCACGCAGCACATGGCCATAGGCGCCAAACTCAGTATTTGGCTCCGCACGAAGCAGAGATCATCCCGAGAAAGAACGTTTTTCAGCTGAATTTAGCCCGGCACGGCCTTGGCACGCCTTGTGCGTACTACCTGGCAGGCGACGAAGCCGGTCCCGCTTGGTGGCGGAGGATGGGTTCGGTAGCAGAACAGGTCCGTGCGACCATGGTCCCGCTACGCGGTTTCGTCGGCGAACACGCGTGCGCCCATCCTGAAACGGGGCCATGGTCAATATGCTCGATAGACAGTTGCTCTAAGACTCATGAACGGCTCACGTACAATCCGACCTGCCCGAAAGCACCGAACGCATGCGTGCGGCCGTTGCATCAAGACGAGACAGATCGGTCAGTGGATTTGCCGGACGGCTGCCATACTGGCGGTGACGGCGTGGATGGCTTGCGCCGCACCAAGCGCATCGAGCGATACGGGTGTGGACCTGCGACACGGGTTTGCGAATGTCGCCACGCGGGCGATCCCGGCCGTGGTCTTCATCCAAGTCGAGAAGACTATCATGCCCATGCCCGGCGGCGGCCAGCCGGTGCCGTTCAACGATCCCTTCGAGTTGTTCGGCGATGAACTGATGGATCGCTTCTTTGGCTTCCCACGGCGGTTCGACGGGCCGCGCGGCCGGCAGCCGTTTGTACAGACCGGGCAGGGATCGGGCTTCATCATCTCCAAGGACGGCTACATTCTGACCAATACGCATGTGGTCGGGGATGCCGACAAGATCCGGGTACGCCTGAGCAGCGGCAAGGAGTATACGGCCAAGCGGATCGGTGCCGACCCCAAGACGGAGGTGGCGGTCATCAAGATCGACGCCGACGATTTGCCGACGGTTGACATGGGCGACAGCGCCAAGCTGGGGATCGGTGAGTGGGTCGTTGCGATCGGGAACCCCTTCGGCCTCAGCGCCACCCTGACGGTGGGTGTGGTCAGCGCCAAGGGCCGCAACCAGATGGGCATCGCGGACTATGAGGACTTCATTCAGACCGATGCCGCCATCAACCCCGGCAACTCCGGTGGACCGCTGCTGAACATCGATGGCCAGGTCGTCGGTATCAACACCGCGATCTTCAGCCGCAGCGGCGGTTACATGGGTATCGGGTTCGCGGTTCCGATCGACATGGCGATCGCCATCCGGGACGAACTGATCCGCGATGGACGCGTCTCCCGCGGGTACTTGGGCGTGATGCTCAATCCCGGCGACGTGGACGAAGAAGTGGCCAAGTCTTTTGGTCTTTCGGAAGCGGGCGGCGTGCTGATCGCCGGCGTGACCCCTGATGGCCCGGCCGCCATAGCGGGTCTCAAGCCTGGGGATATCGTGGTCGAACTAAATGGCGCCAAGGTCAAGGACAGCGTTGGGTTTCGCAACGATGTCGCCCGCATACGACCGGGAAATGAGGCCGCGCTGCAGGTATTTCGCGACGGCAAACGCACCCAGGTGACCGTCAAGACGGTGGAGTTCCCGGACGCGGTCGCAGCCAACCAGGCGCCGGTCGACGATGCCGTCGGCAAGGACTTGGGCCTGGCCGTCCAGGCGCTGACACCGGAACTGGCCGAGCGCTTCGATTACCAAGGCGAACGCGGCGTGATTGTATCCGACGTTGCTCCCAATGGGCCGGCCATGCGTGCCGGGTTGCGACCGGGCGTGCTGATCCAGTCCGTGAACCGCAAGGACGTTGTTGCGCCCAAGGATTTCGAGCAGGCTCTGCGTGAGGCGAAAGGCGAGCGCCTGATCCGCATGCGCGTGAAGAGCCCGGAAGGAAGTTGGTTTGTCTTCATTCGTCCCGAAACGTGATCTCCCCCCTCCACGGGTGCCCCCTCACCCGTGTGAGTTATCCCACCCCAACACAACAACATAATTTCCACACCCCACCCAAACAAAAGAAATAGAACCCTCCTGATACACCCCACCGGCCCCGGCAGATTGCCGGGGCCGGATTTTTTTTGCGTCCGATGTTGCCGATTGGCTCAACACGGAGGGCTCGGCCGGTGCTATAATCAAATGACGTTGCCTGCGTCAGTCTGCGTCGCCTGCAGATCCCCAGAATGATAACCACACACCGCTTGTCATGACCGATTCGCTACGACAGAAACTGGCCGACCTGCCGGACCGTCCCGGTTGCTACCTGATGCGCGACCGTCAGGGTCGGATCGTGTATGTGGGCAAGGCGACTTCGCTGCGTAAGCGCGTGCAGAGCTATTTCCGGGCGTCCACGCTGCGGCACGCTTCGCCCAAGCTTCGCAGCATGGTCAACAGCGTGGCCGATCTCGAGTGGATCGTGGTCCGCAACGAGGCCGAGGCACTGCTGACCGAGGGCGAACTGATCAAGCAGTACAAGCCCTACTACAATATTCTCTTTCGCGACGATAAGCGCTACCTGGCGTTGCGCGCCGATCCGCGCGAGCCGCTGCCGCGACTGACGGCCTGCCGCATCGTGCGGTCCGACGGCGCCTCCTACTTCGGTCCATTTCCCTCGGCCGACGTGGTTCGCACCGTCTTGGACTTCACCGAGAAGCGCTATGGCCTGCGCAAGTGCCCGCCGCTCGTGCCGGACGCCGAG
>CAZZCT010000083.1:0-20623 GCA_964652365.1 uncultured Lentisphaerales bacterium | reverse complement strand
ACATCTTCGTGCGATCCGACCCTCACGAAAATGGCTTGATCGGCTCGTAAGGCGAAGACGACTCTCAGTGCAAGCCCCACTCTCGCCTCGAATATTCCTTGTGTGAAGACCTTCCTCATTCTGCACCAGACGTCGTGGACTCCTCGGGGAGCAACAGATCGGAGAGCGTCGAGGGGTCGGCCAGGCCGGCGAGGATGGCGTCGAGGATGATGGGACCGTTGCCGTATTGGCCTTCTTGGAGGGACTCCTCGTCGCGTTCGCCGGCAACAATCCGATGGATGGCCGCGACCATCTCCTTCCAACTCGTGTCGGCATACCGCTTCAGGACACCATCCAAGACGGGTTGCTGCATTGGGTCCTGGGCCGCCGTGAACGTTGCGAGGATCAACGGCGCGTGCCGCCGAAGTTCATGCCGGGTGCCGGCGAAGTTGCGCTTGGCCGCGCGGGCGAGGCGGCGGTATTCGCGGGCTGGGTTCGGAGTCCCGGCTTGAACCGGTTCCCCGCCCGCACCGTCTGAAGGCGGGACTCCCAACGCCTCCTGCTCCGCAATCTGGGCGAGGATGTTGTAGGTCTTCCATATCTCCGCCGCGCCGGGGTCGAGCTTCTTGGAGATGGCCAGCGCCTCCTCCGCCAATTGCCGCGCCTCGGTCAAGCGGCCAGGCTGGGAAAGCAGAAGGCTGGCGAGGTTGTGGAGGGCGCGTGAGGTCGACAGAAGGTCTCCTGTCTTTCGCCTGCCATCAATCGCCTTCCGATACCACATCTCAGCCACCCCTGGCTTGCCCGCTAACATGCTGAGAGTAGCCAATTGGTTCCATGTTGCGCAAACGCTGTCATTTCCGCCAAACAGGCCTAATTCCTCGCGTATTCGTGCTGCCTCCCGGTAGTGCCGCTCGGCTTCGTCCCACTGCCGCGCTTCTTGGAACACCATGCCCAGTTGATGCCAACCCCCTGCCTCGACCGCGGGTTCGCGCAATTGCTGGAACAGCGTGAGGGCGGCACGATGTCGCTCGGCGGCCTCAGCCAAATTGCCCTCCAACATCGCCAGCGTGCCGAGTTGGCCGTGGTCAACGCCTTGGCCCCGCAGGTCATCCAATTCCTCGTCAATCTTTATGGCCACGCGCGTCTTGCCCGTGCCGGTTGCCAGCACCAGGAGGAGACGGCGCTGTGCGCGAAGCATGTGGTCCGCCACGGTCTTGACGGCTTCGACCTGATACCCTCGGTCCACGATGTGCGCATCAACTTGGGCGTTGCTCAGCGGCGTGTGGAACTGGTCCAAGTACGCCATTCGCTCCAAATCCTCACGCGTGAAGAACCCGCTGACCCGCCGGGGCGGGTACAGGCGACGATGCCAGAAATAGATCTCGTCCCCGTTGGCCAGAAAGATGAACGGATCGACGCCGTAGACGGCCCTGATGCGGTCGGCGTAATCTGAGGCCTGGCGTTCGCCTTCCAGCGGGTCGCGCGATGTCCGTTTGGCTTCGATGATGGCCAAGGGGCGCCCATGAACGTCCAGCAACACATAGTCGAGGACTTCACTGCCGTAACACGTGTCTGCTGGCGCTGCCTCGCGCCCCGAGTTTTCTTTGTGGCCGGCCAGCCAGTGTTCAGTCAGGACCATGCGGGAGTGAACGGCCCAGCCGGCGCGTGCCAGTTGGCGGTCGATCCGGTCTGCCCGTGTTTGCGCCTCACTCGTCATCGCTCGCCCTGCGCGCGGCCCTCATTCATGGTGTGCACGGTGCCACGACCGGCTGTTACCAGAATGCCGTCATTTGTAGCACACCCCAGCCGTACCGCCAAGAGTCTTCCGCCAGACGCGGTACGTCCAGCTAGCAAGAGCCTCACAAGGATCCGGCGTACGCGCGCGCATCGCCGGTGTTGTCAGGCGCCTGCCCGGCAAGTACACTATTGAACGCAGAGTGCGCGTTGCCGGTGAAAGGAGTTGCCATGCCCCATTCCATTCCGTCGATCGACACGTTTGAGGCAACCGGCGCCGGCCGCTGGTTCCCAGCCGAAACCGCCCGCTTGCGGGCGCAGATTATGGCAGCGCTTGAGGCCGCCGTGGTTCCGGCATCCGTCGGATTGCCGGTGGCGGCCCTGGCACCACACGCCGGGTATGACTACTCCGGCAAGGTGGCCGGTCATACCTACCGGGCCCTGCGCGATGGACGCCGCGACCAACCGCCCGCGACCGTGGTGATCCTGGGCAGCAGCCACCGCTTCACATTCCCGGGACTGGCCCTGCTCGACTGCCTTCATTTCGAGACACCGATCGGACGCAGCGCGATCGATCGCGAACTGCTGGCGAGTCTGCAGCAGCAGGCCGGCGACTGCGTGGCCTGCGATGCGCGGCCGCATGTGGGCGAGCACGCGGTCGAAAACCAGATCCCGTTCGTACAAGCCGTGTTTCCGGAGGCCCGGTTGCTGCTGGGGCTCTTTGGCGACCACCGCACGGCGACGGTTGAACGGGTGGCGCAGGTGCTGGCCGACCTGGCACGCGACCGGGACTTCGTGGTCGTCGCCAGTTCGGACCTCTTGCACGATCCCGACTATGCCAAGGTCGGCGCCACCGACCGGCAGACCCTCGCACAGGTGACCGCACTCGACTGGCGCGGCCTGCTGGCGAACTGGAGTCCGGACCACCAGCCGCTCTGCGGGGTTGTGGCGGTCGCAACGGCCCTGGCGCACGCCACGCTCCGCGGCTGCCCGAACGGCACGCTCCTGTGCTACCGGAACAGCGGCGACGACTTCCCGGAGAGCCGCGGCGAGTGGGTCGTGGGCTACGGCGCGGTGGTATGCGAGACGGAATAGGCCGGCAACCGGTGAGGAGCGGGCAGGGTTCAGGGGGCAGGGGTCAGGGGGCCGGAGCAGCGGGAGCATCAAACACTGAGCATCGAACGCTCAACGATGAGTGCGTTTCCAGATTCGACGTTCGATGTTGGACGTTCGATGTTGAATGGCGCACATTCGCGGCGTAGCCCGCGTGGATGGCTGAGGTCCTGCCGCGAAATCTACGGCACCAGCGCCATCTCCTTTTCGAGAACCTTGCGCGCCTCGGGCTCGTCCTTGGTCTTCTCAAGCGCCTTGCCGTAGTAGTCGCGCGACTCGGCATAGGCCTGCTTGGCGGCTTCGGCGTCAGGAATGGCGGCCAGGATGTCGCCAATGCGCTTGGCGTTGCGGCCCAGGATCATCTCCTTGGTGTGCCGGATGCCGCTCTCCGGATCGACCGTGTCCTCATCCTTGGCGCCGGCCAGATTGACCATGAACTCGCGGAAGTATTTCACGGCGTCGCGCGGCTTCTCATCCTGGATGGCCTTGTGGGCCCGCACCTTGCTCAGGGCCATGGCGTGCCACTGCGCGTCGCGGCCGGGGATGCCGCCCTCCAGCAGACGAATGGCGGTCGTGTAATCCTCGCGCACAAAGCTGCCGTCCAGCAGCATGGTGCGGATCAAGTTGCGCGTCTCATCCTCGTCCGCCAGGGGCGCCAAACGCTCCCCCAGTTCCATCATCGCGGCCAGAACGGGCGCCTTGTTGATCACATCGTAGTAATAGCGCGTGTAAAGCCCACAGACCTGGCGGGCGGGCACCTTGGCGCGCAGCAGGGCGTCCAGCCGGGTCGGCAGCGTGGTCGGGTCCGCGGCCATGCCGGTCTCGATCCAGAGCCGGGACGCGACCGAGACGGACTGCGGGCGGTCGCCCTGCTTGAACACGACCGATTCCGACAGCGTGTCGACCAGTGCCAGCTTGCCGGCCTTGGTGGCGCTTGCCGCCACGGTCCGCAGCAGTGACTGCAGCCGCGCGTCGGGCAGCGTCGCGGCGGCGGCCTGGAACGCGTCCGCCAGTGTATCCCACTGGCCTTGCGCGGCCTGCAGCCGGATGCGGGTGACCGTCACCAAGTCGCGCGACTCCGCGCGCGGCGGCGTCTCGTCGGCGACCACCGTGAGGAGCGCCTCGACCGCCGCCAGGCGGCCGCCCGCGAACGCGTTCTCGATGGCCCGCTCGACGATGGCGGTGCCATCGGCGCCCGGTACGGCCTTCAGGATCCGCCCGGCCAGCTCGGCCGCTGGCGCGTCGTGCTGCAGCGCCAGATGCGCCCCCAGTGTCCACTCCAGCAGGTGGCGCTGCATCTCGGCCGGGAGCTTCGGGATCGCCAGCACCTGTTCGGTCCAGGCGAGCACGGCGTCGTGCTGTCCCCGCTCGTTGAGGTGGCCATAGACGAGACCAAAGCCGCCCTTGGCCAGTTCGATGTCCTTGGCGCAAGCCTCCAGCATGCGCTGCTGGGCCTCCTCCAGGCGTTCAACCGACAACAGGAAGCGCACGAGCACGCCGAAGACCCGCTGACGGTGCGGCTTGAACACCGGATCGGCCAGGGCCTGGTCCATCCGGACCACTACCTCGTTGGTCTTACCGCTCCAGAACAACTCGTCGATCTGGGCCGACAGGGCGTCAACCGGATCGGCCTCCGGTGTCGGGCTCGTGGTCTCGGCGGCGTCCGAGGTATCCTTGGCCTGGGATTTCGGTTTGCCGCAGCCTGGTCCGATGACCAGCAGTCCCACGGAACCGATGACCAGTACCGCATACCATACTTTCACCGACAGGTTCATCGTCGCGCTCCTCTTGCTGTGTGCAGAATTCCGCATTTCGCCAGCAGGGTTGCTATCATAAGCGCCCGGCGACCCTGATTCAAGCAACAAGGCATGCGGACTGTCCCGCCGTTGGCGCCATTGGACGCCCGGCGACAGCGGGACACCCCGGCGGCCTTGGCGACCGCAGAGGCGAAAACGCCAACTTCACGCCTCGAAGTGGCGGAACTGCGGCAGGTAATCGCGATTCTGCTGCAGCATGGCGTTCACCATGGTGCGAATCTCGGCCAGCGACAGCACCGCGGCGGTCAGCGGGTCGGAGGCAATCGCCTGGTAGACCAGCCGCGGGTTGCCGGTGATGGCCGCCTCGACCGCCATCGTCTCGCAGGTGGCGTTGAGGCTGGTGAGCGGCACGACCTGGCGCGGCAGGTCGCCCACATACATGGGCTGGATGGTGCGGCGCGAGGCCAGCACGGGCACCTCGACGCAGCAGTCGGCCGGCAGGTTGGTGACCATGCGGCCGGTGTTGAGCACGTTACCGTTGAAGCGGAACCCTTCGTTGGAGACCCAGGCGTGCAGGATGTGCGAGGCATACTCATGGCCACGGGCGAGCTTCTGCGCCAGCTTGTCGGCATCCTCCCAATCCGGGCTCGCAATCCAGTCGTTGAAGCCCTTCTCCCAGTCGGTGGCGCGCTTGCGGTACTCGTCGAGGATGTAGGCATAGCGGCCGGGATTCCAGCCCGTGCCGTGGGTGCAGTACTTCTCGATCAGCTCCGGGCGCTTGCGGAACCACCAGTTGTACTCGGAGTTGTGGCCGCTGGACTCGGTGACGTAGTAGTCAAAGGCCATGAACATCTCATTGCGGACCTGCTCCTCGTTGTAGACGGCCGGGTCGTTGCGGACCTTCTCGCGCAGCAGCGGATAGAGGTCGCGTCCCTGGTGCCGGAAGCTGACATACCAGGCGAGGTGGTTGATGCCGGCGCAGACGTAATCGACCTCGGCGGGCGGCACGCCGGCCCACGTGGCGAGCATGTGGGCGGTGCCCTGCACGCTGTGGCACAGGCCGGTGACGTTCACCCGGGTGGTCTTCTGCATGGCCTGGCACAGCATGGCCATGGGATTGGTGTAGTTCAACACCACGGCGCCGGGGCAGAGCGCCTCGACGTCGCGGCAGATGGCCAGCATCTCGGGGATCGTGCGCAAGGCACGGAAGACGCCGGAGGGACCGCGGGTGTCGCCGACGTTGGTGTCCACGCCGAACTGCTTGGGGATCAGGACGTCGTGCTGCCAGATGTCGACGTCGCCGCTCAGGATCGTGATCATCACGCCATCCGCTCCTTCCAGCGCCTGGCGGCGATCGGTGGTGGCCGAGAGCGTGGCGGGGTAATGGCCGGCGTCGATGATCTTCTGACAGGCCTGGCGGGAGAGTTCGAGCCGGCCGGGATGGATGTCGACCAGCGCGAAGTGGGCGTCGCGCATGCTGCTGAAAGTGAGGCAGTCGCGGACCAGGCCGCGGGTGAAGCCGAGACTACCGGCGCCGATGAAAACGATCTTGGATGGCATGGTGTTCTTTCGTTGGGGTGTCACGTTGGGTGAGATGGGAGCGCGTGTCGGATGACCGACCATTCAGGCCTTGGTGCGCGCCTCGCGCGCCAGCCGGGTGGCGGTCTCCGCGTTGGCCCGCACACCGGCCCAATTACTGCTGGCGATCAGCTCGCGGGTGCAGAGCCACGAGCCACCGCAGGCCGCGATGAGCGGACTTTGCAGGTAAGCACGCGTGTTGTCAGGCTTCAGCCCGCCCAGCGGGATGAACTGGAGCTTGAGGTGCAGGTAGGGCGCCGCCAGGGTCGCAAGCGCGGACAGCCCGCCGCAGGTCTCGGCCGGAAAGAACTTGAGCAGGCGGCAGTCGAGTTCGATGGCGCGCTCGATCTCCGAGGGGGTCATGATGCCGGGGGCGAAGCTCAGCCCCAGAGCGCGGGCGGCCTCCACGACGCGGGGGTTGAGCCCAGGTGCGACGGCAAAGGCGGCGCCCGCCTCCTGCGCCTGGCGGGCCTGCTCGGGCGTCAGCACGGTACCGGCGCCGACGGTCATCTGCGGCACCTCGCGTGCGATGCGCGCCAGCGCAATCAACGCGGCCGGTGTGCGCAGCGTCAGCTCCATCACGGTGACGCCGCCAGCCAGCAAGGCCTCGGCCAGCGGCACAGCCTTCTCGGCGTCATCCAGAATGAGCACGGCAATGTTGGCGGCGTCACGAATGCGCTGGGCCAGGGTCGGATCGAAGGCGGGCATGGCAGATCTCCAGACGGGGCTCAGGCCTTGTCGGCCGGCAAGCGCACCCGCACGAACGTGCTCAGGGCGGCCACACTCTCGAAGTTGGAGACTTGGAAGTCGCCGTCCTCAAGCACGATGCCGAAGGCGTCTTCCAACCCAACGACCAGCTCCAGCAGGCAGACGGAGTCGACGCCGTAGTCGTCGATCAGCGAGGCATCCGTGCGGACTTCCGAGGGCGGGATCTTCAGGAACAGCCGGTCGACAATCATCTCTTTCAACTGGGCTTCAAGGGTCGCGTTGTCCATGGGGGGCAATCCTACCACAAGGCGCCGACGGCTGCAAAGGCAGGCCGCCGAATGCTCCATCCCGGCTCAGATCCCAAGGCGTCCCAGCACCAGATGGGCCGCCAGCGACGTGGCGACGATCACCCCCAGGCAGGGCAACGTGCGACGGTAGACCGCCCGCAGATCGGCGCTGAAGTAGTCGCGACTGACGAGCAGGCAGAGGTGGATCGGCGAGAGCATCATGCCGGTGTAGCCCCAGCCGTAGGCCAGCACAAGCGTCGACAGCGGCGTCAGGCCGGACCCGGGCGCGGCCATCAAGGCCACCACCAGCGGAAACGAGATACCGGTAAAGCCCACCGCCACGCCGGTAACGATCCCGGCCAGGAAGGGCAAGCCGGCGACCGCGAACGCCACCGGCACGCCGCTGGCCGCCAGTTCACGGGCCGCCAGCGGCAGCACGGCGGACTGGTCCAGCATCGACTTGAAAACCAGCACGCCGGCCAGCGAACCGTAGACCCCCAGCGACTTGCGCTGCAACAGGGTCGAACCGACCAGCCGCGGCCAGCCGCTGCGGCCAGCCGCCCGGGCGTGCCGCCACTCGTCCCACACGATCACGCCGATCGCGACCACCAGACCCGCAATCACCGGCAACAACCGCCCGGCGACGCTGCGGCCACCCGGCCGCCACGCAGCCGGCAGCAGCGCAAAGAGCAGCAAGGCGGCCAGGATCGCCAGCAAAGGCGAGGCCGCCAGCCAGGCGCGGCGAGGATCAACCTTCTTCACGACGGCCGCGTCACCAGCCAGCGCCTTCACCTGCGGCCGGATCAGGAAGTAATAGCCGGCGATCAGGGCCACCGGGGTGAAAATGAGTTCGGCGCCGACGAAGCGGACGGCCGAAACGGGAAAGACCGACATCGCCACAATCACGCCCGGATAGAGCGGCCACCAGTACTCCCAGATGTGGCGGAACCAGTAGTTGACGGTCGTCTTCCAACTCGATTCGTGCGCGTCGCCGGCGGCCTGACCCACGAAGGGCGCTGAGAAGAGTGCACCCGCTGGCATGGGGATCAGGCCGATGGCCGCCGGCATCAACACCAACGCAAAGGCCCGGCCGTGCCGGCCTCCCCAGCGCGCGGCCAGGTTCAGGATCTCGTCGGCGTTGCGGGTCTCGGTAACGAAGCGACCGACCTCGACGATCAGGCCGGTCATCACCAGCACCAGCCCGAGTTCCGGGGCCGCCAGCGCGGCCAGCAGGTGGCGGCCGATGTCTGCCAGTGGTGTGCCAGCCCATCCGTCCAGCAGCAGGCCGCCGGCCAGTAGCGCCAGTCCGAGCGGCACCCGCAGCCGCGCCACCAGCAGCACGGCGCCAAACACGGCCAGGATTTTGATCAGCGCAGGCATTTTGCCGGGGAGTCGAAGATACAGCACACGATTTGCGGCCGCATGTACGAAGCCCCGACAGGTGCCTAGTTTCCGCCGGCTTCGTCGGCCTCGATCTTGGCCATGACCTCCTCGGAGAGCCGGCCGCGGGCGTGCTTCGCCCAGATCGACTCCGGGTAGTTCCAGGTCAGGTTCTTGAACATGCGGTAGGCCTTCTGGAGATTGGCGGCCTTCACGTAGCTGTCGCCACACCAGTACATGGCCTGGGCGCGCAGATCGCTCTCAGCCTTCTTCTCGTCGGCCACTCGCTCCAGCAGTTCGACCGCCTTCTCGTAGTCCTCGGCGCGCATGTAGCACTGCCCCGCGAGCACCAGCGTCTTCCAGGCCAGCGCGTGATCGGGGAAGCGCTCGTGCATGCGACCAAAGACCTGCGCCGCGGTCCGCGCCATGTCGCGCGCGCGCGTCATCAGCGTCTCGCGCGCCACCAGGTCGGCCTGGGCCCGCGCCTGTTCGACCAAGTCCTTGTTCTTGTTCAGGAAGTACTGCCCGAGACGGGCAATCGTCTCAGCCACAAGTTCGTTGTCCGGGTAGCGGTAGGAGAGTTTGACATACTCCTCGCAGGACTGGTCGATGGCGCCCATCTTCTCAAACGAGAGGGCCTTCTTGAACTGGGCCTTCGGCGCGTACGGACTGTCAGGATAGGAGGCGACGATGTCGGTGAACCGGGCGACCGCGTCCAGGAAGTGCTTGTTCTTCTGGGTCGTGTCAGGGGTTTCGTCGGCAAACTGCAACGCCAGCTCGGCCAGCAGGTAGTTGGCGTGGGCCCGCGCCTCGGACTTGGGCGCATCGCGCAGGGCCTCCTCGAGCAGTTTGCGACCCTGTCCGATCTCCTTGCGCGCAACTTCGCGCTGCCCGAGTTCGCGGTGCTTCTTGGCCATTTCAAAGAACGCCTCGGCCATGGTGAACTGGGTCTGGATGGCAATTTCGGGGTCCTTGAACTGCTTGGTGAACGGCGCCAGCGAGCCGTCGGCGCCCTTGAAGAGCAGCACACGGGTCATCAGCGGCTCGGGCACGTTGGGCGCGGCGTAGGAGACCGTAACCGTGTCGCCATGCCCCGCGGCAAGCGCCAGGGGATCCTGGGCCCGTTCGGCATCGCCCGAGAAGGCCAGGATGACCGAGCCCTTGAAGACGCCGGAGTGGGCGAAAGTCTCCATCAGCTGGAACTCGCGCGATGCCCCGGACGAGGCGGCCACCGTCACGCGCACCACGTCCTTGTCGTCGGTGGTATCGAGGACCTGATTGATGACCCGCAGGTAGAGGGTCTCGCCGACATGCAGGGCCTCCACCGGCTCGCGGTAGCGCCGTTCCATGGCATGCAGGAATGGATCGGCGGTCAGGCGCACCCGGCGGGTGACCCAAGCCATCGTACCGTCCGTCTTCTGGTATGGCAGGCCGACGTAGATCTCGTCGTCGCCGCGAACGGCCAGGAACTGCTCCTCGTACTCGGCATCCCAGCGCTCGTAGCGACGGCGGTACTCGCCGTCCTTCTTGGCGGCCAGGGCCTTCTTCTCGAGCTCGACGGCCGGGCTGTTGGCCGGGACCTCGGCCAGCTTCATGGGCACGGCAAATCCGAAGCGCCCCTCATCCAGCGGATCGCCCGCGTAGGGATTGCCGTGGATCGCGATCTCGCGATAGCCCACCGGCGTCTTCGTGCCGGGAATGTTGCCCGGGTAAGCCACGAACCGCACGGTGCCCGGCACACGGATGTCAAACTCGCCCTCGGCTGGCACAACGCCCGCCTTGGCCCGGCCGGCCGACGTCTGCACGTAAATCACCATTTCGCTTTCGGTGGTGCGGGCCGCATTCGGGTGTGTGATCTCCATCACCAGCGGCGCCACCAGCAGCGAGGTGACCACGTTATCGACGCGTCCCTGCGTGGGCCGCAGCGCCGCGATCGTGCGGGAGACGGGCACGATCTCGTCGCGCAGGTTCTCGGCCTGCTCGCTCTTCGTCAGGCGGGCCAGTTCGTTGGTCGTCAGGAGACGCGAACTGGTCGTGTAGACGCGCACTTCGGGGGCATCGCCGACGGTCTGCTCAACCGTGGCGCGGCGTTCCCATGGAATTCCGGGATCGGTGTTCTCTTCGTCCAGGTAGACGATTGTCAGGTCCTCGTCGTCGCCAACCCGGATCTCAACCGGGCGCGCCGCCTCGGCCGTCACCGGGAAGACGCGGCCGACGAAGATCCCCGAATGCGGCTCGGACTCAACCGCCTCGAGCGCCGCGGTGGTGCGGTTTCCGCAGGTCACACGGAACGTTGCCTTGTCGGGCTGGTCGCTGGTGTCGCGGTCCGGATCCTCGATGAAGACAGCGACTGAATCCACCACCGTGAAGCGCCGCAGGGGAATATAGACCGGCTCACGAACCCCGTGCTGGTTGAGGAAGGACTCAATCGTACAGGCCGTGACGACGGCATTGCGGAAGGTGGCGGTCAGCTGGGTCTCGCGTACCGCCCGCGCCTTCTCGATCGGCGAGGGATCCTCGTAGGCCACGGTGATGCGGTCACCCGGCACGATCTCGAGGGTGGCATTCTGCTTAAGTCCAAGGATGTCGGTCTCCGGCGGCAACACAGCCGCACCGGCGGCATCGGTGAGCGTAATGCGGTTGATCGCCGGGGCCTGGCCTTCGAAGTCGGCCAGGTAGAGGCGCACGGTCCGTGCCTTCGTGCCGGGAGCGAACGTGACCGCCAGCGTATCGCCCTTGTTGGTGGCCACGATCTGGGCCGGGGCGAACCGGACCGCCGCCAGCTCCGGGGCTGTGGCCGGGCTGAACATCGCGGCCGAACAGGGCTGCAGTTCCGGCGGCGCTTCGACGTCGCTGAGCAACGCGAAGGCCGGCGAGGCGCGGCGATGGGCGCCGAAGAAGATCTCGACGCGATGCACACCGCGCGCCAGGGTGCGCGTGATCTCGAGCGGCGAGGCCGGGCGTCCCTGGCGTGGCTCGGACGGCTGCCCGTCAACCAACAGCCAGTAACCGATCTGATTCTGGCGGCCCAGCGGGTCGATCCGCAGCATGCAGGTCTGGCGCCGCGGCAGATAGAAGGAGGCGCCCAGGCGGCCGACATACCAGGCGTTGACGCCGTCGGCAGCCAGGCCCAGGGCCTCGGCCTGCCCGTTGACCTTGTCGTTGAAATTGGTCGCCATGACGGGCGTGATGGCGGACAGCTTGACGGCATTCGCCACGGCATAGCCGGCATCGAGGTAGTCGCGGTACTCCTGCAGCGAACCGGGCAGACGGTTCATCTCCGCGAACCGCACCACTTCGAACCAGGGCGCCGAGGTCGTGCCCGGCAGATTGGCGGGCCAGGCCCCCACGGTCTCGAACTCGCGACCGCTGGGGGAGGTCTGGACGAGCACGCGCAGGGGCCGGCGTCCCGCCACGGCCGCGGTAATATCCATGCGGCCAAGCTCGACCATGCGGTTGAGGTCCACGCTGAACGTCTTGGGCCGGCGGTTGTCGGGTTGTCCGACCCAGGGCGCGTGCTCACCCTTGGCGATGACATGCACGGGGTCGCGGCCCTCCTCGGTATCGGAGGCAAAGGCCGTCGCGGGCGCGGACTGGGTCGGAACCTTGCCCTCGAACACGCCCGAGTGACCTTCGGTCTCCTCGAGCTCGAAGCGGTCGATGCGGTCGCCGCTGCTGGTCGTCACGCGCACGGTCAGCTTGTCCTTCTTATCCGTCAGGCTGCGGTCGGAATCCATGACGCGCACGCTGATTGGGTTGCCGGGCTTGATCTCATTGGCTTTGCGCACCGAGCTCAGCGAACGGCTTTCGCGTTCCAGCCCCTGCATACGCAGGCGCTCGCGAATCATCTGCTCGAGCGCCAGCTGGTCCTGCTCCTCGCGCGTCAGGATGCGGCCGGAGGAGACGAACAGCTCGCCGTCTGAAACCACGCGGATGGCCACGGTCTGGGAGTCAGTGATCTTGTTAGCCTTCTTGAACCGGTCGGAGAAATCGTAGTGCACCGTGTCGTCGCCGCGCACCTGCAGGATGCGGTCGCCCTTGACCGGCGTCCCCAACTGCGTGACCACCTGTCCCTCGAATTTGGTCTTCGAGTCGCCGAAGGGCAACAGGTTGAAGAACTCCTCATCACCCGCCGCGGTCCAGGCCCGCACCTCGATGGCCGACGATTGACCGACAACGGCCAGCGTGCGGTCCTCAATCTGGACCTTGAGCGGCCGGCCGGGTACGAGGGTCATCTGGCTGCCTGGTGTGCCGACGTTGACCTCGGTGGCCTCCACGAGCTTCTTCATCCGCAGGTGCAACCGACCCTCGAGTATCCGCGCGTTGGTGTGGCCCGGCAAGGCGGCGAAGACCTTCTCGAGATTGCTCCGGGCATCGGCGTACTCCTCCTGATCATACTTGATGACCGACAGCAGGTAGAAGGCCTCAGCCTGCAGCAGGGCGTCGGGCTGCTTGGCCAGCTTCTCAAGTCGCTCGATGGCCTGGTCGTACTGGCGGGTGAGACGGTCGACTTCGGCCACGCGCAGGCTGGACTGGCGTTGCGCAGTGGTGTCGTCAAAATCCTTCGAGAGGGCGATCTGCTCATACTGGGCGCGCGCCTTGGGGTACTCCTGGCGGGCCTTGGCGATGTCGGCATAGGCCATCTGCAAACTGGCGCGTGTCTCCTTGTCGAAGCCCTGCGGCGAACCGCTGACCCACGTCAACATGTCGCGCGCCACGTCTTCGGCCGACTTGTAGTCGCCAACGTCGGTGTGGCGCTGGATGACCCACAGCACGAAACCCGGATCGAGTTCCTTCATGATGCTGCGCAACAGGTCGCGCTGGGGCAGGTACTGCGCCCAGGCCGTCTCGAATTTCCCGAACAGGTAGTCGGCCTGGGCCGCGAAGACCGGATACCGGCGGTCACCACGTTCGACCGGAATCGCACCGCCCACGCTGGCCATGGCTTTCGAGCGCACGGCCATCAGGGTGTTGCGCACGTTCTCCTGCAGATCAAGACCCAGCATGTTCAGGCCGATGCCGGCGTGCACGGTGGCCAGCTCAGGCTGTCCGGCATCGGCGATGCGGGCGGCCACGCCAGCCATCCACTCCCAGTACTGGCCGTTGCGATTATCGCGGTAGACCTTCCAGCACTGCGGCGTGATGCTGAAGATGTCGGCGAACCGGCCCTTGGTCACCAGTGCGTTCTGCAGCAGGAGCGTTGTATGCTCGATGTTCCAGCCGGCGGGCCAGGTGTAGGGCGGTGCGCGGAAGGCGCGGACCAGGATGTCGAGTTCGGCGTCGGTCACGGTTGCGGCCTGCTCATGCGGAATCACCGCCACTGCGCCCAGGGGCGGCGGCGTGCTGCGCCAAGGCAGCGACGCCACGCGATCGAGATAGGCGTTGACGCGCTCGAAGAAGGCTTTGCGCTCCTCAGGCTTGTCCACCGCAAAGCCGCCGATGCCATGCACACCAGAAGCATAGTCGTCAAAACGGGTCTGGCCGAACTGAGCGGCGTACTTGGCGTACAGGGCGGCCCGGGCCTCGGGCGTGCTGCGCTCATGGACCCGCCACATCACGTTCCAGTAGTTGTCGCGGTCCATGGCCGGCCGCAGGGCCTCGTCGCCGAGGGGATAGCCGGCCTGGGCGCCGAAGATCTCGATGACCGCCGTGACGGCCTTCTTCTCGGTGTCGGGGCTGTAGTCCCAGAAGCGGCTCTCCGGCAGCTTGGTGGCGCGCACCTCGTCGGCGTACATGGCGTCGAACCACGAAGCCACGGGGTACTTGGCATCCAGCACGTTGCACTCGTTGCGGACGAGCCAGATGTAGGCCATCGTGGCGCTGGCGGTATCGGGCCGGAAGCCGGTGTGTTTGAAGAAGGTGCGCTTCAGGATCAACTGCTCGTAGACTTCCGGGTTCCAGGCGTGCTCGACTTTCCCGCCCTCGAAGGTACGCGTGTTGCGGAACCAGGTGAAGAGATCGCCCCAGAAGAGATCGCGGCTGGTCTGGTTCTGCATCGCCTTGGCGAGCACGTCGTTGAGCTTCTTGGCCGCGTCGCGGTCCTGCGCACGCATGCTGCACCAGCCGTTCCAGCCCTGACGTCCGCTGCAGAGGGTGCCCATGGCGGCATGCACGCCGCCCGCCATCCCGTTCTGGATGTAGAGCTGATACTGGTCTGCCAGCACCTCGCACTGGAAATCGATGGTGTCGAACT
The DNA here is from genome assembly GCA_964652365.1 of uncultured Lentisphaerales bacterium. Lineage (GTDB taxonomy): Bacteria > Verrucomicrobiota > Kiritimatiellia > RFP12 > CAZZCT01 > CAZZCT01. The sequence goes on along the minus strand of CAZZCT010000083.1, from coordinate 5,894 downwards.
TGTCCAGCCGGTTGGCGACCAGCCAACGCAGGCACCAGGCCCCGAGCGGCGTCTTCTGACTTTCGTAGGTCCGGACCAGCGGATAGGCGGCGCGCGCCGCGGCCAGGTATTCGTTCAGGTTGCCGCTGTTCACGGCCAGCGTGGCGCGGGACAGGGCCTGGCAGAGCGGGGTCGGGCCCTTGGCCGGATCGCCGGTGACGGCCTGCGCCGTGCGGAAAGCCACTTCCAGCGGGCTGATCTTGGCGACTTCGGCCGTGCCGACGGTGAGCGCCTTGGTGGCCTCGTCGAGCTTGCGAGTCAGGTCGGCGAGTTGCGCGTCCTGCTGCTGCGCACGGGTCTTGGCCTCGGTCTCCTGCTGGGTGAGCTGCGCGAGCTGGGCGTCCATCTGCTGCACCTTGCCGGCGTCGTTGGCGGCCTGGGCCTGCTGCTTGCCGGTCTGCGCGTCGGTCTTGGCCTTGGCGTTGTCCTGCAGCGCCTTGGTGGTCGCCTCGCGGGCCGTCTTGGCCTGCGCGAGCTCGTTGTTGACGGCGGCCTGTGCGTTCTTGAGATTGGTCTCGTTCTGCCGGGCCCAGTTGATCCAGTTCTGGAACTGGTCATAGGCGCCGCCCAGCACGTGCTTGCGGTCGTCGGCGGAGAAGGGCACCCAGTCCAAGGCCTGCAGCCAGCCAACGAACTTGAGCCGGTCCTCGGGCTGCCGCCAAAGCACGGCCAGGGTGTCGCGCGCCACATCGCGGTTCATGACCATCGGTGTGAGCAGGATGTACTCGCGGGCGAATCGCGCCTGGGTATTCTCCCACAGGTCGGGCGCCAGCTTGGCGGTCTCGGGCCGCGGGAAGTTGGCGTAACAGCTCCACATGTAGTGCATCATCTCGCGCGGCTGCTGCGGCTCCATGAACCAGCTGTACTGCTGCACCATGTGCTGCACGGCCGCCCAGAAGTCGTCGCTGGAGGCCAGGCTGCTGACGATCGCGCTCGGGAGGGAGGGCACCCCCTGCAGAAACGTGGCGGAACTCTTGTGAAAGGCGAGATCGTTGACCTGCCAGTTGAAGCTGAGCAGGCTGGTCGTCCAGTTCCGCTTGAAAACCTCCGGGTACTTCAGGCCCAGCGCCTTCCAGTCGTCGAACGTCGCCAGCCACCCGTGCTGAACGTACCGGTTCAGCATCGTCGTGCGGCCGGCGTCGTCAACCCGGTCGAAAGCATATGCCAACAGTGTGCGACACTGAGTCGGCGTCTTGTTGTACCAGTCGACCGACCACTGCCCCGGTCCGCCCATCCAGGTGCGGAAGATCTCCTCGAACGTGTCGGGCTGCGGCACGGCGTCGAAGTAGGCCCGCGCGGCCGTTAGGGCCGGCTCGAACTCCTTCATGACGCCCTCGGCGTCCTTGCCGGCGGAGTTGGCGCGATAGGTCATGTGGGCGATCAGGTAGTTATAGCGGGCCTTGCGCACGGGGTTGTCGCGCAACCGCTCGACGATCTGACGCAGGTGCGGCAGCGCCTCGAACATCTCCGGGCGGCTGTAGGCGACCTCGCCCATCAGCCAGTCGATATGACCCCAGTAGGCATGCCGCTCCATGCTCAACGGAAGCCCGTCGGCCAGGATGACGGCCAGACGGCGAGACAGGGCGCGGTAATTGCGCTGGTTGCGGGCGGCCTGCACGAACCAGCCGTCGAACTTGCGGGCGGCCAGGTCCTGGCGCAGGCGCTCGCCGCTCTCGTCCATGAACCGGAAGGTCTCATCCGGGCTGTTGAGATAGTCGAGCAGGATCGTGTAGAGCGTCGCCGCAATCGCCGAGCTGGCGGGACTGGCGGGCGCCACACCCAGGTACTGCTTGTAGCGGCCGGCCGCAGTGCGGAAATCGCCGGCCATAGCCGCCGCCTCCGCCGTGGCGAGCACGATCTCGGGGGCCGGGGCCGGCGTCTGGTTCAGGTAGAGCTTGGCCACGGCGGCGGCCGAGTTCGGCCGGCCGAGTTCGCGCCCCAGCGCCAGCCCCTTGAGCATGGCGTCGCGTGCCATGCCGCCCGGGTCCCGTTGCACGGCCTTCAGGAAGGCGTCGAACGCCTCCGCGCGCGCATCCGGCACCGGCGCCGGTACCGCGACCGCCACCTGCTGGGCCCGCCCCACACCGCTGACGCCGAAAAGCAACCAGGCGATACAGACGATCCGTCCGATCAACACACTCGATTTCATACTGCGCAAGGTCTCCACTCCGCTGCCATGCACGGAACCCCTCTACTCGGCATCGACGCCGCCACCGATCTTGACTCCCAGACGCTCCAACTCCTGATGCGCGGCGCTGGACTGCCCACTGCCGGGATACTTCTTGAGCACCCCCCGCAACGCCGCCACGAAGCTCTTCGAGTCGCCGACATCGCGGTAGACCCAGGCGATGCGCAAGGCCGCCTCCGGCGCCTGATCCTTGAAGAAGTTCTCGATCTCGCGAAGCTGTCCGATCGCGGAGTCAGGCTTGCCCAGCCCCACGTAACACTCGGCAATCCGGAAGATGCTGTGGGGCGGATAGTCGCTGGCCTGGTAGGTGCGGATGGCATCCTCCAGCTTGCGGTGGTGCTGCTGGATTTCGCCCTTCATGTAGAGCGCCTCGCGCGACTGGTTGGGATAGGCCTTGGCCGTCTCCTCGGCCAGCGGCGGCCCCTTCTCCAGGTTGCGGCGCCAGTGGTAGTAGCGCAGCAGTTCCATCTGGCCCTGCTCACGGTTCTGGAACCCGGCATAGAGGGCGGGCAGCGGCATCTCATCCTTGTGCCACATCCAGCGCCCGAGTTGGTACTTGGTGTTGTCGTCGAGCTTGTCCAGCGGCAGGCGCGCAAACGTGTTGCGGCCCATGTCGTTGCCGACCTCGTTGTCGTAGATCAAACGCACCAGGCGTTCAATGGCGGCCGGCGACGTCTTGGCGAAGTTCATCTTGGCGTAGTACTCGTCGAACTTGGGCCGCTTGCGGTCGCGCGCGTAGAACTCAAGGAAGTTGACTACGCGGTCGTAGGCCTCGGGGGTCTGATGGCGCGTGAACTGCTCATCGATGCGCTGAATCCACTGGGCGTCGTTGCCGTCGACCGCGCGCAGGTAGTTGATGCGATTGTACTGGAAGAAGTCCCAGGTCGGCGACTTGCCTTCCATGGCCTTGGCCCAGTAACCGTAGTAGCGTTCACGCAGGTCCTTCTGGGCCTCGGTAAACTGGCTGTGCTGGGCAATCAGTTCGATCACCCGCGTCCAGTAGAGGCCTTCGTCCTTGGCATCGCGCGGGTCGTGCTCGAAGGTGCCCACCAGCTTGTAGAACTCGTTCAGCTTGGCCTCGTTGGGCTCCACCCGCACGTAGTACCACGCCACCGAACGCAGCGCCTCACGGGCTGGATCACGCGACGAGCTGCGAAAGGTCTCGGCCACCTTCCACCAGTACTTCACGGCTTCGCCGGGCTTGCCCTGGTCAGAAAGATTCTTGGCCAGCGCATTGAGCGCCGGCGCCGCCAGGTAATGCTTGCTGTAGTCGACGTCGTCGGCCATCTCGGCCCAAGCCTTCATGGCCGCCTTGACGTCACCGTTCTGCCAGTGGCTCTCGCCGATGTAGTACAGGGCCGGCGCCGCGTAGGCCACCGTGTCCGGGAAGTAGTCCAGCACCTCGGTGTAGATCCGGATCGCCTCGTAGCGCTTGCCGTCCAGCTGGGTGCTGCGCCCCTTCTTCAGCAACGCGTAGGCGACCGCCGCCGCCTTGGGGAACTGCTGCACAAAAGACTCGTAGCCGGCCGCGGCCCGACGATACTCGCGCGCGGCGAACACCTTGTCGGCCCCGGACAGCACCTGAGCTTCAAAGGCGTCCAGCCGCTTGTAGTCGTCGGCCGTGATCGATACCTCTGGAATCTCCTGCGCCAGGCCTGCGCCCGCCAGCAGCAGCGCGACCCCCATGCCCCATCGGGCCTTCAGAACTGAGCCTTTCACAACGGAAATCCCCTCTCTGGTCCTTGTCGAGTCGTATCTGAAAGCAGGAACTGTGCCTATGTCGCGCGGCGGCGGCGCACGCACGGCCAGCGCGTGCCCGGTGGCCTGCCTCCGTTGCGGCAGGGGAAAACACCGATGGGCCTGCGCAAACCTCCGTCGCGAAGTGCGTACCGCTGTGTGCAGCCAGCCGGCCGGCCTGTTCGTTCGGAAACGCAGCCCCACGGCCGCACCTCACACCTCGGCGATGGCCGGGTCGTCGAGCCGGACGCGCCGGCCGTCATGCGTCGACACGTAGCAGGCGAGCACCATGCGCAGGACGTCGCGCCCCTCGGCCGCGGTGGCGATCGGCCCCCGCCGTCCTTGCAGGAACTCGGCCAGCACGGGCGCCAAGCCCAGAATCCGGTCGAAGTGGCCAGCCGGACTGGGCGTCGTGCTGTAGGTCCAGGTGCCAGCATCGGCCAGGTACCACTTCAAGCCACGGCCGTCGGGTGGCCGCGGCGCCGCACAGGCCGGGCCGTCGCCGAAGTTCTGGATGATGACCCCCCGCTCGGCCACGATCTCGGTGGTGTTTTCGGCGGCCGCACAGGTGAAGGAGCAGCAGACCTCGGCCAGCGGCCCCTGCGGGTAACGGAAGATGGCGATGCCGTTGTCGTTGGGAATCCGCGCGTCGGCCAGCGTCGTCAGCTCGGCGGTCACGCTCTCGGGCATCCCGAAGATCCAGTACAGGAAGTCGATCGGATGGGCCGCGTCGTCCGCGAAGATGTCGCGGTTGAGTTCCGGCTGGTTGTGCCAGAGGTCGACGAAGCCGGCCCAGCGGTGGGTGGCCAGTCCGTGGCGCCGCCGCACCATGAAGACCCGCCCCAGTGTGCCACCGGTCACGAGCGCGCGCATCTCGACATTCTGCGGATCGACCCGCATCTGCCACGCCAGCGTGAAGGGCACCCCCGCGCGGTCGACCGCCGCCACGATCCGGTCCGCCTCGGCGAGGGTCAGGGCCAGGGGCTTCTGCAGCACGATCGCCTTGCCGGCCGCCGCCGCGGCCTCGACCAGGCGGGCATGCCAGGAGGTCTCGGCCGCAATCATGACGCCCGTCACGTCGGGCCGCGCCAGCACGTGGTCCAGGTCGGTCACCGGCGGCACGCCGTGTTCCTTGGCCGAAGCGGCCAGCCGCGCGGCATCATGATCCCAGCCGGCGACAACTTCGACGCCCAACTCGGGTTTTTCCCGCCACACCCGCAGGTATCCACCCACGTGGCCGTGGGCAAACCCCAGCACCGCAATTCGTACCGCCATGCCGAACTCCTTCCCCGCCAGACCCCGACAGGACTCCGCCGCCGGGTGGAAATCGAGCGTAGCACGAACCGCCGCGGATGTCTTGCGCAACCGCGTCCTGGGCCAGAAGCCGGGAGACTTGTGCCAGCACCGTGGTAGGGGCGCCCCAGGCCCTTGGGGCACCCGTCGGGCGGGTCAAAGGCCTGACCCGCCCCAGCGACCCCGCCGCGTTCATCGCCCGCTGGCAGAAGTCCGGCGCGGCCGAACGCGCCAACTACCAACTCTTTCTCTCCGAACTGTGCGACCTGCTGGGCGTGCCGCGGCCGGACCCCACCACGCCGGATGATGCCGCCAACGCCTATGTCTTTGAACGCACCGTGACCTTCCACCACCGGTTATCGCGCCAGCGCAAACCGCCCGCATTCGCACGTTGGGAGAAGACCTCGACGCGCACCGCAAGCGGCAGCAGGCGGCGCATCCGGGCCTGACGCTGACCGGCATGTACAACGTGTTGGAGAAGCTACGCAGCGGCGCGGTGTTGACGACCAAGGAAAAGGCGAGGTCGGAGGACCGAGGCCAGAAGCCAGAGGACGGAGGTCGGAGGTCGGATGTGCAGTTGCCGTGTGGAGTCCTGATATAGATTGACACTCTTGAAAGGGGTCAAGATGGTCAGGGT
>CAZZCT010000082.1:0-20690 GCA_964652365.1 uncultured Lentisphaerales bacterium | reverse complement strand
CTGCCGCGGTTTGAACCGAAATGCGCGGGAACCGCGGACGGCAGTTTCAAGTTATAGGCAAGATCCTCGTTGCTCAGGGTCGCGTCCGGCGGCGCCTGGAAACGTTCGCCGGGGGGCTGGGCGCTCGACGATGCACGCGCCGCGCGCGTGCGCAACGTCCAGCAGCCAGTCCTCGACGCACGCGGCGGTGGGCGACGGGAAGGCTGCCATCAGTGCGCGCAGACGCCGGTCAAGCACCGACTGGTGAACCTAGAAACAGCAGTTGTCCGTGATCGGCGATCCGTAATCGGACCACGCGGCCGCCTTACGAACCCGGGTGGGTAGCCGGCAGCCCCTGACGGCAGAGCGGACATTCGTTCGCAGTCCAGGTCTGGGGCGCCATCTGCAGCAGGCTGACGGTCGGGCAATCGAACTGCACGGTCCCGGCGCTGCGATCGACCAGCACGACCACGGCCGCCACCACGCCGCCGGCCGCCCGCACAATGTCGATGGTCTCCTGCACGCGCCCGCCGCGGGTAATCACATCCTCGGCCACCACGTAGCGCTCGCCCGGCAGGATCCGGAAGCGACGCAGAACCAGAAGGCCATCCGCCTTCTCGGCGAAGATGCTGCGGACATCCAGAACCCGCGCGACCTCGTGGCCGACCAGAATGCCTCCCAGGGCCGGCGCGATCACGCCGTCGGCGACCACCTCGCCGTGCTCCTGGCGCAGACGGCCCACGAGTTCAGCGCACAGGCGCGCCGCCACGCGCGGGTAGCGCAACAGGTTGGCGCACTGGAAGTAGCGGTCGCTGTGCAGCCCGGACCGCAACTCGAAATGACCGCTCAACAGGGCGCCAGTGTCGGTCAGGAACTTGAGAATCTCGGATTCATGCATGCCTATCACCTTCTTTTCGGCGGATGACCATTTAGGAGCCTACCGATACGTGGTTGGTACTGGGCTGTTTGCGTCGGGACGGACGACCCGGATGACCGTCCTACGGCGCGCCGCTCGGAGCGGCCGTAGCACGGTGCTCTGCACCGTGCCGTGAAGAGCCCATCCATAACCTCAAACTCGCGTCCTGAAACTGCAGCCAAAGAACACTAGATTACTCGGAACGAGAAATCTAGCGCGGCAGCACGATGCTGCGCCGCACATAGGTGGGAATATCCAGATCTTCGCCGTCGCGGAGCGTCGGCTCGATGCCGCGGAAGCGGCCGCGACCAGTTGGGCCAAAACTGAGCTTCGACTGACCGGCCGCCCGGCCATGGCCGGCACGGCGCGGCCGGGGCACGAGGCCCTCGGCGGGCGCCTCCGACGCGGCCTCACGCGCGGGATCCTGCCAGCTCTCAAATGCCAGCGCCACCAGTTGGAGGGTGCCGGCATAGCGGGCGTCGAGGACCGTACCCATCCGCAGCTGGCACGGCTGGCGGCTGACAGCGGTCATCCCCTGGGTGACCTCACTCAACTCCGACAAGCGCAGATCGTCGCCGCCCAGCACGCCCAAGGCCACGGCCCGGGCGCTGACGAGCGACTCGCCCCGGCGCAGCAGCGCCCCGCGCGTGAGCTGTTCCACGGCCCGGGTGGCACGCGATTCGCCTTCGGTCGAGGCCATACCGAAGCGGCAGCGGCCCCCGCCCTGCTGCAACATCGTCCGGAGTTGCGCCGGGTCGAACCGTACGAAACCCGGTGTCAGCAGCAGGCGCCACAACAGGGTCAGCCCGGCGGCGAGCGTGGCATTGGCACGGCGGATGGCCTCGCCCAGCCCCTCGCCGCCCGCGTCGTGAAACAGATCGTCCAATGCCACCACCGCCACCGCGTCGGCGTTCTCCTCGAGCACGGGTACGGCGCGATCGGCGGTCTCGCGGCGCATGCGACCCTCGAAGCCAAACGGCAGTGTGGCGAAGCAGAGCGTCGCGATCCCCATCTCGCGCATCAGGCGCAGCACCTCCGGCGTGGCTCCGCCGCCAACACCGCCGCCAAGACCGCAGACCACGACGGCGATCTGGACGTCGGCCAGGCTGCTGCGCACCAGGTCGAGGTCGTCCTGAGCCGCCAGGCGCCCCTTGACACGGTCGCCACCCGTGCCGTGGCCATCGAGCCGTGGCACGCCCAGCAGCGCGCAGCGCATGCCGGTCACGGCGCGTGCTTCGAGCGCGTCGGTGTCGAAACCCACGGCGCGCAGACCGGCGCCGAACGCGCCCATTGCAGCCGCGGCCAGACGACATCCGCCGCCGCCCACGCCCACCAGGATCAGCCCCGGATCGCTTCCGCTCATCGCTTGAAGACTCCCTTGAACCAGTTACGGATCGGCGACAGCATGCCGGTTTCGTCAATCGTCTTGAATCCGTAGAGCACCAGCCCGGCGGCGGTGGCAAACGCCGCCGGCGCCTCGACATCGGTCAGCCCCGTCACGTTCGCCGGCACGCCCAGTGCGGACGGCAGGCCGAACACGCGCTGGACTAACTCCGGTATGCGCCGCAGATGGGCTCCGCCACCGGTCAGCACGAGCCCGGCCCCCAGATGCGGCAGGATGCCGCCGGCATCCAACGCCGAACGGACCAGGCGCAGCGTCTCTTCCTGGCGAGCGTTGATGACGGTATGCAGCGCCTTCAGGCTGACGCTGCGTTCGGCGAAGCCGACCTCCTGGGGCAGTACCACCCGGCGCTGGCCGGCCTCCGGATCGATCAGCGCACAGCCCTCCTGGCGCTTGATATCCTCGGCTCGCGCCATGGGGATGTTGAAGGCGAGGGCCAGGTCGTTGGTAATGTGGTCTCCGCCCACGCCGAACGAACCGGCCGCGGCTACCACGCCGCCGGCATAGGCCAGGTAGCTGGTGGTGCCGCCGCCCAGGTCGATCACCGCCACGCCGCTGCGTTTCTGTTCGGGCGTCAGGACCGCCAGGGCCGCTGCCAGCCCGCCGAAAACGACGTCCTGAACCTCCAACTGGAGGCCGCGCACCACGTGGATCGCATTGTCGAGCCGGTTGCGGACCCCGTGAATCTGCAGCACGTCGACCGCCAGACGGGCACCCTGCATGCCCTCGGGCTTGTGGATCTCGCCCTGATCGTCCAGGGCAAAGTTCTGGTGGATCGTGTGGAGCACCTCGCGATCGGGGGCCAGCGAGATAGCCTTGGCGATCTCGATGACCTCGTCGACATCCTCGCGGCTGACCACCCGATCGCGCGAACGAACCGGGATGGCCCCATGGTTTACGACCGCCTCGATGTACCCGCCGGTAACGGCCAGCAAGGCCTGCCGCACCTTGACTTCGCTGGTCTCCTCCGCCTGCTTGATGGCGACCTCGACCCCGCCCCTGGCCAGCGCCAGGTCGATGATCTGGCCTTTGCGCACGCCGGTCGAGGGATAGACACCCATGCCGATGATGTTGATGCGCCCCTCATCGGAGGACTCGCCGACCAGCACGACGGTGCGTGTGGTTCCGATTTCAATCGCAGCTATTGGCGGCAGAGGCATGGATCGGTCCCCGCTGTGAATACCGGCACAGAACCGGCGGCGCAGTCATTGCGCGTAGACACGTCCCTTGACAGTCGCATCGAAAAGCCGGCTGTTCCGGGCTCGCTCGTCGTTCATCGCGCTGATCACTTCCAGGACGCGGGCATCGAGCTGCGTGCGCGAGCCTTCGGAACGCGAGCCCATCTCATCCCACGCCAAGCGAACCTGGCGCTGGTCGGTCATGGTACACAGAAGGTAGTCCTCGTGCGAGATGTCGATTTCGGCGACCGGCAGAGCAGTCCGGCCCGTGCGGCACAACTCCAGCAGTTCGAGGGCCGCCACCGCCATCCCGTAGATGCTTGACCCGGGTTCGATCACCAACTCCTCGAACCCCGTGAGCGTGGGCAGCGTCTGCACCCCGGCGTAGCGGATGAAGACACACCCTTCGTTGTCGACAACCTTGTTGGTGCGGCCGAAACGGGCCACCGGCAGGCGCTCGACGATCCGCACACCCAGCCGGTCGGGAAGGTGGCGCGTGATGATGATCTCGCGGATCGTGGGGGCATTCTGCAGCAGGTCGCTCCGCCGGCGCACGATGTCGAGACCAAACAGGGGCATGCCCTCCTCGATCTTCAGGTAGCTGCGCACCAGATCCGGATGGAGCGTCTCGCCGCTGTCGATCGTCACCAGGCGCAGCCGGTAGTGCGCGTTGGCCAGCAGGTAGAGTCGGCCCAACTGGACGAGTCCTAACGCCGCCCCTGCCACAGCCAGGAATCCCAGGCCCCAGAATAGGGCCAGCCGCTGGCCGCGCGAGAAGCCGGCCCGGCCCGTGGTCCGCGCATATAACCGGCTGCGCAGGGGACGCGCCGCTCTATGGGTCCATCCGAGCATGTCAGCCCGCCTTGTTTCGAACCGGCTGCACGGCCGCGGCCCCGGGCGGATCACAGCGCGCGTTCTGCAGCACCCGGTCGCACAGCGCGGCAAAGCTGATGCCGACGTGGGCTGCGGCCTTGGGCAGCAAACTCGTGGGCGTGAAGCCCGGCAACGCGTTCAGTTCCAAGACGTAGGGATGGCCGTCCGGCGTCACCCGCAGGTCGATGCGCCCCAGGCCGCGCGCACCGAGAGATTGGAACGCCGACCAAGCCAGATCCTGGCAGCGCCGCCGCAGGGCGGCATCCTCCGGTTGCTGGGGAAAGACATACGTGGTCATACCCTTGGTGTACTTCGCGCGGAAGTCATACCACCCATCAGGGGCCTGGCTCTCGACCACGGGCAGGCAGGTCTCGCCCACGATCCCAACGGTCCACTCGCGACCGGGTATATAGCGCTCGACCAGGACTTCGGAGTCGAACCGGCGAGCCTCGGCCAACGCTCGCGCCCAGTCGGAGGCCTGCTGCACGCAGACCACGCCGACGCTGGAGCCGTCGCGCGGTGGTTTCACGACCAGCGGCGGAGCGAACGGCATGCGTTCGTCGCCGGCCGAAACCACGGCCGACTCCGGCGTGGGAATGCCCTGTGCGACAAACACCCGCTTGGTCAGCAGCTTGTCCATGGCCAGGTGACTGGCCCGGGATCCTGAGCCGGTGTAGGGCAGACCCAGATGATCGAGGTCGGCCTGGATACGGCCATCTTCGCCGTAGCCGCCGTGCAGCGCCAGGAAAACCGCCTCAATGCCGGCCGGCAGCGCATCCACGGATTCACGTTCGAGGATCACGGGCTGGACAATGTGGCCGAGTTCGCGCAATCCAGCCACCACCGCGGCGCCCGAGACCAGCGAGACTTGGCGCTCGTTCGACACGCCGCCCATCAGCACCGCCACGTTCCTGAACTGCCCCATGGTCAACCTTCTCCGAGGAAACGCACCTCGGGCTGCAACACCACACCGCCCATCTGACCGGCACGCTGCCGCATCTGCTCAATCAGCGCACGCACGTCCGAAGCCGTGCCCGTGGCACCCACCGCAATCACGTTGGCATGCCGCGCCAGCACCTCCGCCCCACCCACCCGCAACCCCTTGCACCCGGCGGCCTCGAGTATCCGGCCGGCCGCCTCGTCCGGCGGGTTCCGGAAGACCGACCCGGCCGTCCGCAAGCCGGCCAGTGCCAGCCGCCGGTCGCGAAAGGCCTTTCGCTTGAGCCGAATCTCTTCCGGAGCAGTTTGCTGCACCCGCAGATCGACCGACACCGCCACGCGGCCGCTGAGACCCTCGCACCGCCGGTAGCCAAATCCGGCTTGTGAAGCAGGGACTATAGCGGGCGTGCCGTCAGAGTTCAAACAACGAATGCGAACCACCCACGACCCCACTTCGCAGCCGTGCGCGCCGGCATTCATGGCCAGCCATCCACCGACTTGCCCGGGAATGCCTTCGAGAAACTCCAACCCCCCCGCTCCCTCGCGCTCAAGGCGATCCAGCAAGGCCGGCCCTGACCAGCCGCAGCCGACCGTGACCTGGCCATCCTGCCGACTCAGGCCGCGAAACTCGGTCCCGACCAGGCCAATCACCGCTCCGGGCACCCCCAGGTCGCTGACCAGCGTGTTCATGCCGGCACCCAGCATGGCCCACGGCAGGCGGGCCGCACCGGCCCAGCGCAGCAGGGATCCCAGCGCGGCCTCGGTCTGCACCGCCACCAGCCAGTCGGCCCGACCACCGACGCCGTAGCCCGTCTGGCGGCCGACAGGCGCGTCTGCCTCGACCACGAGGCCGTCCAGCCCTGCCAGATCGAGGCCCAGGGCCTGACGGCCCCGGTCCGACCCCTGGAGACACACGGGTGCCGCCCCCCCGACGGTCCCCGTCTCAAAGGCCGTCGCGGCCCAACCCGCCAGACGCACGACATCGCCGGCCCCCACGATCAGCAACAGATCGCCGTCGCGCAACTGCCGGCGCAGATAGCCCCAGGCCATCTCAAGTGAGGCCGCCAGCAGCGGGGCGGGCGTGACGCCGGCCTCGCGGAACCAACCATACAGGTCTGCGGATGTGCCGCCTGCCACGGGCGACTCGGAAGCCGCATAGACCGGCAGCAGCACCAGTTCGTCGACCCCGCGAAAAGCTGCGGGAAATTCGGGCCCGAGCGCCCGGGTGCGCGTGTAGCGGTGGGGCTGGAAGACAGCCAGCAGGCGACGGGCGCCCTGCAGGCGAGCGGCCGACACCAGTGCGGCGATCTCGGCCGGGTGATGCGCGTAGTCCGAGATCACTCGCATGCCGGCGCGGCTGGCCACGCACTCAAAGCGACGGGCCGGCAGTTCCACCACCCGCGGCAGCGCCTCCACCACACGTGCGGGGTCATGGCCAAGGGCCAGTGCCGCGCCGGCGGCCGCCAAGGCGTTCAGCAGGTTGTGGCGGCCAGGAACGCCCAGGCGCACTGTTCCGAGTCGGGCACCCCGCCACCAGAGCTCGAACTGCACGTCAGCCGGGTTCAGCTGCACGGCCCCGGCCCGCAGATCCGCCTCGCAGCCAAAGCCAAACCCCACCACAGCCCCTCCAGCCGCGCGCGCCGCGGCGCACGCGCGGGCGTCGTCCACGCCATAGACGAGGGCCTCGCACGTCTGCCGCACAACCGCTTCGAAGCATGCCAGCAGGGCGACCTCGTCACCAAAGTGCTCCATGTGGTCCAGATCAATATTGGTCAGGACGGTCACCGCCGGCCGATATCGGGCCAACGTGCCGTCGCTCTCGTCGGCCTCGACCACCAGCAGTTTCCCGCTCCCGTGGCCGAAGACCCCGCCTAGCGTGACGGTCTGGCCGCCGATACACCAGCTCGGGTCTTCGCCCAACTCCTGCAGCAGGCGCGTCGTGAAACAACTCGTGGTGGTCTTGCCGTGCGTACCGCAAACGGCCACCCCCCGATAATCGTCCACCAGGGCAGCCAGGGCCTCACCGCGGGCCATCACCGGCACTCCGAACGCCAGCGCCTGCTGGATCTCGGCGTGATCCCCGCCAACCGCTGCGCTGCAGACCAGCAGATCGCAGTCCGCCACGTGGGCCGGATCATGGTGGTCCGAGACCGTCACGCCCTGGCCGCGGAGCCACTCCGCCATGGCGCCGGCGGCCGGGTCGCACCCCGACACCAGCCACCCGCGGCGAACCAGCAGGGCCGCCACCGCGGCCACGCCAACGCCGCAGACCCCCATGGCATGGACCCGCCCCGGCGGCCCGCCGATGCGCTCGGCCGCCTGTGTCTGATCGCACCGCATCTTGCCTCCTCAACTGTCGGGACGCGACCCGTTCACTGCCAACCTGCAGCGATCGGACGGCTGCTGCCCGATATTTGCGCTTCCACGACGCCCGCCAGCCCGCTAAAGTCCCTGCCACCATGCATCGACGCACCCACAGCGAACCCATCACAGCCTGCATCATCGCCGGCAATGAGGAACGCAACATCGAACGCTGTCTCAAGAGCGTCCAGTGGGTTGACGAGATCGTGGTGGTCGACTCCTTCAGCACCGACGACACCGTCGCCATCGCCCGCAAGTATACCGACCGGGTCTACCAACACAAGTGGCTTGGCTACATCGGACAGAAGAAACTCATCAAGGACATGGCCTCGAGCCCCTGGATCATGTTCGTCGACGCGGACGAGGAGGTCTCGGACAAGCTTCGTGCGGAGATCGAAGCCTGGTTCTCCCGACCGGTCCCGGAGGACATCGATGCCTTCGAGTTCCCGCGGCTGGTGCGCTACCTCGAGCGGTGGATCCGCCACGGCGACTGGTACCCGGACATCAAGCTGCGCCTGTTTCGCAAGGCCCGCGGTGAGTGCGGCGGCAAGGAGCCGCACGACCGGGTGTTCGTCGCCGGCCGCATCCAGCGCCTGCAAGGTCAGCTGCACCATTACACCTATACCGGCATCCAGGACCAGATGGCGACACTGAACCGGTTCTCCGGCATCAGCGCCGAGAGCCGGTTCGCCGAAGGTCACCGTTTCCGGTTGGTGGACCTCGTGTTCCGCCCGGTCTTCCGGTTCATCCGCGGCTACATCTGCAAGTTTGGCTTTCTGGACGGTGTGCCGGGCCTGATCATCGCGACCAACGTGGCCTTCGGCACCTTCGTGAAGTACGCCAAGCTCTGGGAGCTCTGCCTGCGGCATCGCACTCAGGAAGCCCCCACCCTCCCGAAGCTGCCGCCAACCTAGCCGCGCCGTCCCGCCCTGGTGTTGTTGCGACGCCCGTCAGGGCGCGCGGGCCGCTGCGAAGGCGGCGAGATCCGCGGCGTGTGCCTGTTTGAGTGGTGTGAGCACCGCGGCGGCGGCGTCACGGTCCAGATCGCCGAGCAGGTTGATGGCCGATTGAACCTCGGCCGTGAACCGCGCCGCCGAGAGCGCGGCGGCAGCCTCGGCAGGCCGGCTGATCAAGAGGGCTTCTACATCCGGCCGGGTGAAGTCACGCAAAGCGCCCAGGCGGGCGGAGAGGCTGCTCCAGGACTCGACGCGCGCGGCGGCCACGTTGCCGGTAAGCTTCTGATCCGACCGGATGTAATCGATGCTGCGCGCGCAGTAGTCCTGGTACTGACCGAGCATCAGCCACTGCCGCATAAACGGCGCCACGTACCCCTTGCCGTCCTGCCGCGCCAGGTAGGCCAACCACGCCACGCGCGCAAAAATCGCCTCGGCATCCAGATAGGGCGACGTCGCCAGCATGGCCGTGTCCGGGCCGCAGACAACTGCGAACTCGGCCCGCTTGGCCTCTTCCGCGCGGTTCCAGGCGTCAACCCGCCGGCGCCCCTCATCAACCAGATCCGCGCCCGGGTACAATGCGACCGCCAGGGCCAGGTCGCGCAGGCGCTCCTGTGCGAGGGCATCGCCCTCACCGGCGAGCGACTGGGGGTCTGCCACTTGCCGCGCGAACTCGCCGTCGCCGGCCAGGGCCAACAACAGGTAGCCGTTGCCGTGCAGGGTGCTGACGCTGGACTGAAGCGACGTTCGCCCGGCTGCCGCGGCCGCCGCCGGCCGCTCCTGCCGCAGCAACCCGATGGTCCGCAGTCGCACGGCAAGGGGCAGATTGCCGACCGACGCCAGTTGCCCGGCCAACGTGGCCGCGACCTCGGGGCCCCCGGCGGCCAGCGCCCGGTCGATCAGTGCGCAGCGCTGTTTGAGCGCGTCGCCGCCCAGCTCCACCCCGCCCCGTGCCCCGCCCGCGCCCGGCATGTCCAGGCCGCCGCCGACAGGTGCCTTGCCCAGTTCGGCCAGATCGTCCTCGTCACCCGCGCCTCGGAGTTGCTCCACGATGGCCTTCACACCGGCTCCCGTAGCCACCGGCGGATCGCTGCGACCGGCCTCCGGCGCCAACCACGTCATCACCGCCGCAACCAGATTGGGCCACTCCGACCAATCGAAGAAGGCCGTGACGCTCTGGTCCGACCGCCCGCGATGGTCGATCAGCAGGCAGGCCACGCGCCCCTTGCCAAGCTGCCAGCCAACCAGAACCGGACGGTTCCCGGACTTCAGAAAGACCTTGGCGTCGGGTTTGAGCACCACCTGGTTGCGCACCCAGAAACGCGGCTGGGCCGTGAAATCAGCCTTCACGGCCAGTTCGCCGAAGTCCGGCCCCGGTTCGAGCGGCGCGGGTGTCTCGGCGTAGACGGTGTCCTGCATCCCGGCGCACACCACTGGTAACAGTTCGCGCTCCAGCACCGTGTACATGTAGCCGCCCTTACCGAAGGCATATTCGCCACCGGTGAAGAAGGCCGCCCCGCCGGCCCGAATGTAGTGCGGCAGCGCGTAACTGTTCTCGGCGCCGATGGCGCAGTGCGGAATGCCGGTGAAGACCAGCAGGTCGAACTCCGGATAGCGCCGCCACGGAATGCCATTGGCCAGCCACATACCCGGTGATTGGCGCACCGCGCCGCCCAGGGCCGCATCGTGCACGCGGAACCGCGCCAGACGCGCAAAGGCCAGGGGCAGGCGCAGCCGGTAGTCCATGGCGCCCCGCGCGTAGAAGATGTCGTTGCGACCGTCGCGGCGCGGTGTCAGATCGCCAAAATCGAACGCCTTGCTGCGCAGCGCCAGGTCGTCCGGCAGGGAGGCCCCCTTCCACCACTCCTTCAGGAGCGTCTCGGGCGGGGTGCGCCGCCCCTCCAGCGCCTGGTCGTAGGCCGCGCCTTCCAGCGTGTCGATCGCCGCCTGCTCCTGCGTGCGCTTCACCTCCCACTCCGGCGTCAACCCGGACATGCGCTTGTTGACCTCCCAGATCTCCACGCCGGGGTCGAGGACCACCTCCGCTTTGCGCTCGGTCTCCTTGACGTCGGTCCGTGCCACACCGAACGTCTTGGGCACACCATACAGCGATGCCAACGCGGGCGCCCCGGTCTCGACCGCGAGGTCGATCACAACTACGCGCCAGCAGGCCACCGACGGCACCTCGAAACGGTTGTCGGCCAGCGGCAGCGCATTGACCGCCAGCGTCTCGGGATCCAGCAGGCTGGCGCCCGTGGCACGCATACCCGGCGGAAGGGTCAGTCTGAAGGCCACCGGATCGGTTCCCGGCGGCATCTCCCACTTCGGTTCCACCTTGCCTTCGCGCGGCGGCCGCTTGTCCTCGAGCGGCAGGTTCAGCAGGTTCACGACCAACTGGCGCCGGCCGGCCGCGAGCGGCGTCTCGTAGACGAACGGCTGCCACCACAGCCGCGTCTCGCCCTGCGGTGCCAAGACCTTTTCGGGTGTCGCCAGCCGGCGCAGGCGCTCGTCAAAGGTGTATTGCGAATAGCGCGTGCAGTAGCGCCGAACCTCGCGGCTCATCGCGGCGTTGTAGGGCCGGCAACCGGCCGCCGCCCAGAGCGCACTCTCGATCTGCACGTCGCGCGGCGACTTGGCAAAGCAGATCCCCAGATAGTAGCCCCCGCGCTCCCGGCAGAGGTCGCCCTCGACCTGCAGGTTGCGGGCAATCTGGGCGAAGGTCCACCCCTCCGAGGCGTTGCCGATCGACTCGTTCATCAACAGGCCGCCGTCACGGCAGAGCTCGTCCAGTTCGTAGTCCTCCACGGCCCACGCCGGCGCCTTGTCCTGTTCGATCAGCAGGTAGTTGTAGCCGTGCCGGAAGTCGGGGTGCTTCGCGGCCACGATCTCCTTGAAGTAGCGCACCAGGGCCTGCGTCCGCCGCGCGGCCCAGGCCTCGTACTTGCCGCTCCGCCCGCACTGCACCCAGCCGGCGCCGCGCGGGTGGCCGTCCCAGCGGATGGCGTCCCAGCCAAACATCTCGATCGACCGTACGCACTCCTCGGCCGCGATCCGGACCATGCGCGGCGAGGCGTCGGGGTTGATCGGCAGGAACTCGGCCCACCAGGTCTGGAACGGGTTGCCGACCACGTGGGGCGACTTGCCGTAGACGCGGAAGTCCAGGCTGCAGCGGCGGTCCAAGACCGGCACATTCACGCCATCCCACATACCCACGGGATACGAGTACTGGCCCCGGTGGTCGTTGGGGTAGTCGTAGGCGGTCTCCCAACCCGGCAGCCCAGACATCACGAACTTGCCGTAGGTGGCCACGGCCACTCCCTGTTCGTGCGCCAGGCGGATTTGGCGCTGGATCGTGGGCTTGTGCATCCGGTAGTTGGTCTGGCCGGACGACCAGAAGTCGGCACTCGGACTCATCTCGACCATGTCGTCCTCGGCCCAGGCGAAGTACTCCGTCGCGTTGAAGTACCCGGCCCGCGCTTCGGACAGGCCGCGTCGGACGGTCTCGTCGTCCAGCACCGCGTCGCGCGTAGCCAGACCGCCGCCGAAGATCGCCACGCGCTGAAAATTCGACGCAATGTTGAAGAACTCAGAGGCTTCGGAGCGATCCGCCCCGTCGGCGGAGACGTACTCAGCCACCAGGGCGTACCCGAGTTCGTCCCTTGGCATCGGCAGTTCGAAAGCCAGGGTCTGCGGCTCAGGCCCGAGGGTCACCGGCAGGCTCTTCACCGGCACGCGCTCCTGGAGGCCGTGTTCAAGCAGCAGGTTGAGTGCCCCCGTGCCGCCACGTCCGCCCACATCAGCAAGGATCGCGGCACCCTTGAGGGTCGCGCCGGGAAGGTAGCGGATTCGGTCGATCTCAACCTTCGCGACCCGGCCACTCCGTGAGAGCGGCCGGAACTCGACCTTGTCCACTAGGTAATAGACCGCGCGCTCCGGCGCAAGGCTCAGATCCAGATCGAGATCGAGTCCCGCATCGCCACCCCCGAGCCCACTCGTCCCGTCTTCGAGATCCCGCCCGCCTTTCTTCAGGTCCGCCGCCACGCGAAAGCGTTCGACGATCTGGCCGTCGGCATAGGCATCAAGACGCACCGCCAGCGGCCCACTGCGATTGTGCACGATCCGCGCCGTGCGCGTTTCCGGCTCGTGCACGCGGGCAAAGGAGTGGCCGACCCATTCGGCGGCCGGTTCGCCATCGCCAGCCACGCGCAGTCCGGCGTTGAAGGCCACCGCGTTGGCAACGTGTGACGGGCGGAGCGTCAGCCGGACTTCGTAGACTCCGGACGGCAAAGCCGCAGCGGTAGTCGCGGTCAGCGGCTGCGCGTCCTTCGCTGGGAGTGCCACGATTGCCGCCGCCGTGCGCTTCAGTGCCGGGACTTCCGCTGCGAGCGAGCCCTTCCACTGAGCCGGCGGAATCTCAGCCCACGGCGGCTCCCCCGCCAGGCTGCCGAGAACCGCGAGCACCAAGGTCAGTCCGGCAATCGATCTAAGTAGTTGGCTCATGCAGTTCGCGCTCCCTCGGCAGCGACCCCCTCATGTGGCGTACTCGCCACGCAGTTGCGGTCGTCAAAGACATTGATGAACCAGGCCGTGGCGCGCGGCGGGAGTTCTGCTTCGACACGACCGGTGACCGCGTCGAAGCGGGCTGGCACGACAGACCACCTGCGATCGGTCCAATGACCGAGGGCCCGGGTCGTGCAGAGCTCGGCCCGCGAAATGGGAGAGGCAACCTCAAACTCCGCCCAGACCCGGGGACCTGCGCGGCCGTGTGCGCGCAGTTGCGGCAGCGGCGTGCCGCTCAGCAGCAGGCTGTCCACGAAGACACCGATCTCGGTGGGCGCCCAACCGTCGCGATGGCTGTGCGGCATCTCGACGCGGATACAGAGCGTCCGCGGCCCGGATGGCAGTTGGTAGGACTTCTGGAACGACGGCAGTGGGTAGGCGAAGTCGTTCGTGCCGCTGACCCAGCACATCGGCATCCGCGCGCGCGGCAGGTGGCGCGATGGATCCCAGAGCGCCAGCCAGCGCTGAATCTGGGCGGCCGGGAGTTTCGGGAACGTGTTGTCGTTCCAGCATGAGTCGTCACCCAGATACCCGCAGCCATAGACCGGCACGGCGGCCCGCAGGCGGGAGTCGACACCGGCCACCACGGCGGTCAGGTATCCCCCCCATGAGATGCCGGTCACACCGATGCGCGTGCGGTCCACACCCGGCTGGGCAGCCAGCAGCGAGTGACCGGCGACCGCCGCCGCGACCGCATGGAAAGTCCATTGGTCGGCGATCGGCTCGGGTGTCTGGCCGAACGAGGCATCCCAGCCGGCCGGGCCGCTGAAGGCGTGCCGTTCATGGGGGCCGCCGTCGCAGACCACGGGTTGTGCGGGACGGGCGCCGCAGACATCCATGGCAATCGCCGCGTAACCCCGCTGGTTCCAGAGGCGGACCCACTCGTCGAAGGCCGTCCCGCCTCCGCCGTGAAGCAGCACCATCCCGGGACAGCTTTTGCCGGGCTCCACCTCGGGTACGCCCATCCAGGCGAAGACCCGCGTCGGTCTGCCCCGGTAGGGCGCGCCCTCGTAGAACAGCGCACGCACGCCGGGTGCCGAGAACTCGGGCGCCGGGTACGTGGCGGGCGTCCGACCCAGCACGTCCAAGTCCCAGTGTGGGGCCGGTTCATCTTCTGACGGAGCAGCCATAGGACATCTCTCAAGGTTTGGCGCAGGGAGCCAGTTGGAACACGCGGGTCGCGGGTTGGGTCAACTCAAAGCGGATTTCCGTAGCACGCTCGGTCACGGTCTCGCTCGTGGCCAGATCCACGACCTTGGCCAGGCGCGGGAGTCGGATGATTTTCACACCTGGCACGATGCTGTGCAAGGCCACGATCTCCTGGCTGGCAACCAGCACGTCGTCGCTTTCGCACCAGATGTGCGCCTTGGCCAGGCGCGCCGCATTGCGCCAGAAGCCGGCGGGCAGCGGCAGCGCCGCGGCGAAGATGCTTGTCCACCCCTCCTGCGCCTTCACGGACAGCGCACTTCGGTTCACCCCCTGCTGGGCCCAGACCATTGCCAGGCTGTTGCCATCCTTCGGATAGAGCTGCGGACCGTAACCAAGTCCGTCGCCGAAGGGTTGGCCGGCCAGGCCAGCCGTAAGCTCGTGCCCGCCACGAAACAACCCGCGCCGCTGGTAGTTGCCCGGTACGAGGTCGAACGCGAAGCCGGTCAGACGGGTCGCGGAAGCCGCGCCGACCGCGATTCCGTCGCTGATGCCGCTGCCCGGGCCCCAGATGACGACGTTGCCGTCTTTCTGCACGCGCGCCAGCAACGCGAGGCGCCGCTCATCACAACGGAAGAGATTGGGGAAGTACCACAACCGGTGGCGCGGCAAGCTGGCCAGCGCCAGATCTTCAATGAGGTAGATGCGGTAGGGCACGCCGCAACGGGCAATTCCAAGGCGAAGCTGCTCCGACACGGCCAGGAACGGGTACCGTCCGGCCCCATTGGTGTCCTGCATCGCCGCGTCGTCGATGACGATGGCGATGCCCGGCTCGTCGTGATGCGGCCAGGACGCAGCCGCGTTGAGAACCTGCGCCTGCCGGGCGATGACCGGCGCCATCGCCGGGTCGCTGAACCAGTCGGCATGCAGGTCCATCCAGTAGGGCCACCAGCCGCGCGACAGCGCCGTGGCGACATTGCGCCAGGTGACGGCTTCGAACTCCGCCAGATCGCGTGCCATGGCGTAGTCGTTGCCCCGGTAGTTGCCGGCATAACTGCGCGTGTCCATCTCGCACAGGAAGAGCTTGCCGCGGACAACGCAAGAGTCGGCGGCGCCTTCGGGCTCGAAGATGCCGCCCATTCCGCGCGCCTGGTAGTCGTGCGGCGTGATCAGGCCGTCCACGCCGGGAGCATCGAACAGCGCAGCCGCACCCGACGATCCGCAACCACCCATCAATTCCAGTCCGAACGGCTGCATGGGCTGCCTGGTGTCGAAGAAGTCGCCGATGTTCCAGCCCTGCATCGGCTGCTTGAGCATGTCGTGCAGGATCGGTACCCGGCCCTGGCACCCCTGCTGCATGGCGCCGGCGACCTGACGCACGCGTTGATGAAAGAGCCCCTGCAGGCAGAGCAGCCAGTCGCGCAGCGGCGCATTGTCCTTGCCCGCCTGCCAGAACGACAGCGCGGCAACCTCGCGCACCGGACCGCGCAGGCGGTCGGCCGGCGGCATGGCGCCGGCCAGCGTCGCCGCGGCATCGCCCCACGCCTCCCGGAGTCGTGTCTCGTCCCCGCCATAGGTCTTGCTCAGGTACGCGCGCCAGGCAGCGACCATTACCGGACTGCGGTCAGACAACCAGCCCATGATGGTGGACTCGTGGGTGCCCTCGCAACGCCAGAAGTCGGCGTAGGCCACGATACGATCGCGGTACGGCTGCTTCTCGTACCAGCGGACCAGCGCGGCGGCACTGGCGGCGGAGTTGCCCCAGAACAGATCCGAAGCCAGCGATGGCACGCGCAGCCGTTCGCCGGTCTCCGTCAGCACACACTGTTCGGGGTGAGCATCACGCCAGGTCTCGGGCTCGTCGAGTCCAAACCGGATGATCAGACGCGCCCCGGGCAGGGCGTCGACCGTCATCCGGACACCTTCGTCGATGGTGGCGAAGCCGCTGTAGTTCGGCGGCATGAATACCGGGTCTTCGGTAACGGTCCCGTCCGCCCAGAACGCCTTGGTTCCATGCATCTTCGGCAGCCCCGAGAAGACGTAG
Organism: uncultured Lentisphaerales bacterium; assembly: GCA_964652365.1. Classification (GTDB taxonomy): domain Bacteria; phylum Verrucomicrobiota; class Kiritimatiellia; order RFP12; family CAZZCT01; genus CAZZCT01. The sequence continues at coordinate 4,339 of CAZZCT010000082.1, read as the reverse complement.
CCGAGCTCGTGCGGCGCGAAGTTCGGCAGGTGCTTCGCAACCCAGCGTTTCTCCCAGAAGATCGGGCTGTAGCCGGACATTGGGACGGGCACCCCGTCCAGGGCCAGCGTGGGGCGGCCCTGAGACGCGACAATCCGACACTCGGCCCCCCGGCAGCCGAGCGCGGCGGCCAGCAGAGCCACGGGAACCAGCCATGGAATCGAATGCTTCATGGTCAGCGGAAACCCTCCAGTGTGCATGCACACGCCGGTGTACAGGACGGAACCGGATGCCGGTGCCGGGCTTCACCAGTACTGCCAACTCCTGAACACCGGCGGTTGCTTCAGGGCTTCGAGCGTGAAGATGCGCCGCCCCCCGAGCAACGGAATGATGGCATCTTCGGCGTTCAGGTGCCGGCAGTAGGGCGCATCGTTGCCGCTGTAGCCACCGGGCGCGTAGCTAGCACCGTCGATCGTCAAGCACGGCATGCCGGCCAGGCCGGCTGGCTTGCTCAGATAGAGCAGACGTGCCGGGCCTTCGGCCACGCCGACGACCTTGTCGCGGTGGTAGGTCAGGTCATACGGACCGTCAGCTACCTCGGCCATTGCCTCACCGCAGGCGATGCGCGTGCCGTCCAGCATCACCAGCCGGACCGTGCCGGCAGCCGTGTCCTGAAAGATCCCGCCCCGGCGCCCCTCGAACGCGACACCCTCGGCGGCAAATCGCAGTGGCTCAGCCGAGTCGAACTGCCACGCGACGCCGCCAGCCTGCTGCTGTTTCCGAACGCCGGGCTGAACCACGGTGATCGCCCCGGCCCGCTCATCAAGCGCGAACTGGATGGTCACCGGGTCGGCCGGCACATCGATGGTCCGGCCGGATGCAAGATCCGCCAGCGGCACGACCCGGGTGGCCGGCTGGCCGGCCCGGAGCGTGCAGCCTTTGTATGTGACCGTCCCGGCTCCTTCGCCGACCACCAGATGGACCTCGTCGGCCAGGATCCGCAGCGCGCCGGCCACACCCGTGAAGGCGATGCCGTCCTGGCTGAAGGTGAGTCCCGCCGGGTTGAGGAACACATAGTCGACACCCTCGGCAGTGGTGATCCGGGCCACGCCTTCCCCCAGCCTCTCGAACTTGGCCACAGCCTCATCGGCAGCGCGGGGATAGATGGCCACAAGTACGTCCTGTCCGGCTGGTACCGGACCAGCGGCGGTGATGGTCAGCGCTTCCGCCATGTTGTTGGTGATGAACCCGCCAAGCCCGCCGCCACCAACCGAGCCGATCTCATTGACGGTGCGCGACTCGATCGCGACGCGTTCGGGCTGCAGGAAATGCACCGCCAGCTTCGGACCATAGGGACTGGTGTAGGCGAAGCCGCGTTCGTTCGGCTGCACGAGTTCCTTGCCGCCGAGCGTGCGCTGGTACCACCACGTCGGGGTCAGTTTCGAGGCGTCGTCGTGCAGGCTGCGAAAGCTGTCGCGGAAGATGAAGTAGTTCGGGCTGGTGGGCGCGCGACCTTTGAGGAACATGATCTGGCGCGTCCAGCGCTGGGCGTCCGGCGCGGTCAGGTCGCGGGCAATGTCGTTTCCCGTAACCCGCGCGTTGCTGGTGTCGCCCACACCGCGCAGGTAATCGATCGACTCGCTGAAGAAGTGGCGGTGCACGCCGCTGATCGGACCGCCACCGGGCCAGCCGGCGTTGTTGTTCTGGGCGCCGGTGCGCACCACGCTGTGCCACCCGAACTCGTTGAACGCGTCGCGGTAGCTCTTCTTCTGGCTGATGCCGTAGGCGAACGAACTCAGCACGGTCAGCGGAGCACCCTTGGCGTAGAGGACGAAATCACCCTGGTTGGCATCGCTGTGGCTCGAGAAATAGCCCTGGCGGTAACCTAGGTAGGTCTCCTGCGGGTCGCCCGGGTGCGAATGCAGCGCGACGCCGATGCCAGGAATCCAGGCGCTCTTCAGGGCCGCACGGATGGTCTCCGGTCTCACGGCCGCGGCCCGTGCCCCTTCGGCAGCGCTCAACAGGGCGAACCCGTTGCAGTGCTGCCGCTCGTCCGGCTGGCCCTGTTGCTTCCAGGCCCAGGCATACAGGTTCGCCCGCTCGGGGTCGACCGCCTTAACCAACGCCGCGGCGGGCAGCCAGACGTTGAACCGCAGCACGCCCTCGTGACCGAACCCCGGGACAATCCGGAACCCGAACCGTGCATCCGGCGGCGTCAGAAACGGCAGCAGGAACTCGACCGGTCCGAGCGCCAGCCGGCGGGTGGCGTCGTCGATCCGCCCCGTCTCCTGACAGACCAGCGCGGCATGCACGTAGGTCGGCGCAGCGGCACCATAGTAGGTCATCAGTTCGCTGTAGCCGGTGCCGGGCGTCAGGTTGAGCCCCAGCTCGTACTGCACGTACGCACGGGTTACGTCCAGCCACCGCGTCGCCAGCGGATGGTCGGGGATCAGCACGGCGGCAAACGGCAGAGCGTAGAAGCGGTTCACCGGCATGTTCGGGTTGCCCTGGTGCGAGGCGCTGGCGCGGGTGTTGAAATCCGGTTCCGCCATGAGGTGGCAGAAGGCGGCGATCTGCGCGCGCAACAGCCCCTTCTGCTCCGCCGGCACAGCCGGATCGGCCAGCGTCTTGCGCATCTCAACCGCCCAGGCCATACCCTCGGCCTGCCGGAAATGGCTCCACCACTTCATGCCGCGGTCGTCATTGCCGTCGAAACCGCGCCGGAACTGGTCCAGAGCGGTGTTGCGGGACTTCGGGTCAACCGTGGTCTGCAGGGCCGCGCGCGTATCGTCGGACCAGGCCAGCGTCCAGTCCTTGTAGTTGTCGAGGTTGACGAACCCGTCGTTGACCCGCCGGGCGTAGAGCGCATCGTGGTACTGGAAGGGGCCGCCGACCAAACTCCAGAGCCGACGCATGCCGGTCAGCCCAAACTCGGGATCATACTCGCCAGTGTGCAGGAGATTCTGTACGTGGGGCTGATTGCGGATCGTCCAGCGCATGGTCACGTCGCCATTGGCATGGGAGAGAAGCTGCTGATGCAACTGCGGTGTCTTGGGCGGGAACACGAACGCCGCCCCGCGCCAGGTGCCGCCATGCCGGGGCACAATTCCCACGAACGGCGCCGCTTTGTCCTTTGCGAGTTGGGCGGTGTCGACCAGCCCGGCGTAATGCAGGTACGGCCCCCATGGGTACAACACCGTGACCTCGCTGATGATATGCTCGTTCGCGTCATACACGATCGGAATGCTGGCAGTCCGCAGATCCGGCGTCTTGGTGGCAATCGCCTGGGCATGTACCGCCGCATCCAGGGCCGGGTACTTGTCGCTGCGCGGCGCGTAGCCATAGACACAGTCCGGCCGCCAGCCATCGGGCCGGTGACCGTCATTCAGCACGAGGTTGACATAGAGCGGATCGTCGGGCGAGCACGTGCTCTTCAGATCCATCACCTCGTCCAGTTGCACGCCGGGTTCACCGGTCAGTAGGCGCGCCGTGAGTTGGTAGTGGCCGCCGTTGGTGAAGGTGAACCGGATGCGTGCTTCGACAAAGAGCGGCCCCTGCTCGGTGATCTCGCTCTCGTACTTTGTGATGCCCGGCGCGTGCGCGACGGCGCGATCCCACGCATCGGCCGGTACATTCTTCAGAGTGCCCTGGCGTTGCCGCACGGACTCGATCGGCTCGAACGAGAAGTAGCTGCCGCCCACCCAGCGGCCGTCCGCGAGCCGGATGCCGGCGATCGGCCCGGGCGCCAGGCCTTCCTTCGCCAAGTCGCTGATGGCCGCGGCCTGAGCATGGTCTCTGCACAGCGCCAGAGGCTTCGGAAAACGCTGCGTGCCTGCAGGCAACCGGATGGCAACCACGCCGTTGTCGAGCGTCAACAGCCCCTTGTCCGTCGTGGCGGAGGGTGCCGCCGCAGCCGCGGCCGGCTTGCCGGGCTGCAGTTCATACTGGTAGGCACCGCCTGCCTTCAACTCGGCGTAAAACGACAACCGGGTGCCGGATCGCGACCATTGGCAGGGCACCTCCATGCCGGCCTCATCGACCAACCGGACGTCGCCGCCAGGCTTGGCGGCCGCGTAGGTCACCAGGGTCCGCGACCAGTCGTGGCCCGTGATCTCCCGGCACTCGAAGCGCGTACGCGGCGCATCGGCGCGAGCGGCCAGGATGTTTCCCAGCCCGATGGCGAAGGCCAGGGCGGTTCGTCCGACTGATGTCAGTTCGCATTTCATGGTTTGGTCTGCGGCTGTTTCGAGTCTGCTCCCTGGAAGATCATCCCCTCACCGACCTTGGTGTAGACCGCCACGCGGTGGACGCGAAAGTCGGTTGCCCCGTCCGGAGCCGGCTGCCAGTACGTCGGCAGCAC
>CAZZCT010000081.1:0-20809 GCA_964652365.1 uncultured Lentisphaerales bacterium | reverse complement strand
GTGTCCACTCCCAAGTATCGTCCGTCAATGGTTCTCAAACTGGCGGCGTGTCACCTACATAAGGCGGCGCCCCCATCGCTTTCTGACGCGGCAGGGTCGGCGCGACTGCGCGCCCCCATCCGGCTCGCGAGGAAACTCGCCAGCCATCCGTTCTGCGCCCGCAAAGGGCGTCACCGCCGCCCACCGCCCGCGACATCCTTACCGCGGCGTTGCAGGCCGGGCCAAATGCCTTCCGAACCCTCGCCAAGGCATTTGGCTCACCGCCCGCCCCCCAATGACTCATCTCGGTCGTACTCCCCTAGGTGATCCATCCGACCCAAACCGGGCGCGCCGCTCACTTCCAGCGCCACATCTCGCCACTCAGTCTATTCACCTTGCCCACCATTGCGCCGCGTGCTTTAATTCTGCCCGTGGTCATTGCTCTCATCTGGACGTTCTTTAGCGCCTTGCTCGGGAAGAACCGCTGTAAGGCATGTGGCTACCGGTGGAAGAGGAAGTAGGAAGCACCGCTTGAACGGAAGCTCTGACCAATGAAACTTCAGATCACGATGAAGCTCAGGATCGTGTGTGCTGTCATGGGTCTGGCCCTCATGTACCAATTCTATCAGGCCATGTTCAACCCGACACCATCCAAGCGAGCCGTGAAGAATATGGTTATGGCGTACCTCAAAGCCGCAGCCAAACTAGACGATGCCGCCACGCGGCAGTTCTTCGACAAAGGCAACATCATCTGGACGAACGGCGACGGGCAGTACTCCATGGACATGGTCATGGATTGCAAACAACTCGCCGCCTCGGGCTGGCACCTCAATCCACGCAAGACTGTCTTCAAGGCGGTGGAGGTGGACGGCCCCAAGCGTACGGGATTCATCAACTGTCACGTGACCATCGATGTCGTGTACGAGGACGAGAATCAGTCTGTATTCCTCAAGAAGAGCAATTTTGATTTCAACATAGCAGCCAAGCCGAACGACCCCCTCAGGTTCCATACGGTGCTTCCGATCACCGAAGGCAGACTGTTGCGTCGCCCTCCCAACTGGTATCCGCATGACTGACGATTCGCCACCCCAGTCATCGTCGTAGCCGGCCTCCCGCCCCTACTGCGCCGTGGCCCCCCGGCACCGTCACTAGCTCCGGCTGCGCGACCACCGGATCGACCATCAGCGACTGCTCAAACGCCGGATCCGCGATTTGCGCGCCGAAGTACCCGCTAACCTCCGGCGCTCTCGCCCCGCGGGAGGCCGTTGAGGTCGTGAGCGTGGCGACCAGCCTACTGTCAACCGTTGCAACCGATCGCTATAAGGGGTGGACTGGCCCGCGCTATGGCCTTGAGTTCGAACTGAACTCGCCGATGAGATGGGACACCGCGCGATGGAAGAAGTGGAGCCGCAGTACGAACATCGTGTGCAGCGGCCGCCTGGCCCCCCACATCCTGCGGCTTCGCGCCATCGCCTCAAGTGCGACCTCGCGCGTGCCAGAGCAGTGACCTTTCGTTTTGCAGCACCGCCCTTTGCAGTTGCCAGCCCCATCGACTCCCAGCAATCCCCCCCAGCGCTCCGGCGGATCCACACCGCCGGAGCGCCACGTTCCGCATCCCCATCCACTGCCCCCAGAATCTGTGTATTCCACTGCCCACTGCCCACTGCCACTGCTCGCTGCCCCCCGGCCCCTCCCAATCTGCGCAATCTGCGTAATCTGCGGACAACTGCCCGTCGGGCTCTGACGCCGCCGTTGCACCGCCCCCTCCTGCCCCGACCGGATCACCCGTGCCCTCACCCGCGCTCGCATCTGTTGGCAAACTCTCTGACATGGCTGTCCCCTTTTGCGCCTTTTGCGCACTATCTACCCTACGCAAAAAATCAACACCTGGCGCTTCTGGATACGACACGCCAGGCTGAAGCGGACGCCCAAGTACGCCAAGAATTGGCGTGAGACAGCAAACCGCGCTTTTTACCTCTCATGTCTTTCCTAAGTCATTCGCCCTCAGTATGTTATGGCGTTTGCTGCGTGCGACAATGCCCTCAAAACTGTCGCATTTCGTCTCATTGCAGCTCGTTTTGACCACCGACCTCCGCCGTCCGCCCTCCGTCCCACGGTCTTCCGACCTCTGCCCACTGCCAACTGCCCACTGGTTCCCCCTCCGCCCACCGTCCCAACCGTCCCCACCGCCCACCGTCCCACCGTCCTCACCGCCCGCCGCACACCCCGGCTTGCTCCCCCCCCTGCCACTCTGGCATGATCCTGTGCACCATGAACTCCTTTGTAACCATCACGCCCAATGGCCAGTTCGCCCTCGACGGTCAGCGCTGGTACTGCAACTCCACGATCTACTTCGGGCACCATCCCGGAGCCATGAACAACTGGTTCACGGACGAGAGTTGGGCCATCAACGCACCCGTGCTGGACCGGGACTTCGGGCGCATGGCGGCCCTCGGGCTGAACCATGCCGCCCTGTTCCTCAAAACCGACATGTTCTTCGACAACGGCAAGCCCATCCAGCAGGGCTACGACCGCATGGACACCGTCGTCGAGGCCGCCAAGCGCCAGGGTATCCGTGTCACCCTGTTCATGGGGGGCTTCATCGATGATGCGGCGGAGTACCGCCGCGTCACCGGCCAGGCCTGGGAGTATGACAACCGCTGGCTGCCGGCGTTCAACCCGGCCCTGTTCGACGCCTATGTGCTACAGACCAGGGGGCTGGCCGAGCGCTACCGCAACGAGCCCGCCGTCCTCGGCTACGGCGACCGGATCGACCGCTTCCACAAGGGCTTCGACAACATCACGATCCCCTTCAACCTGAAGGACGAGTGGGCCGCGCACCTGAAGCAGAAATACGGGGCCCTGGATGAACTGCGCGTGGCCATGGGCGGAACCCTCGAGGGCAACCCCCGCGCGTTCCACGAGGTGCTCCTGCCCCAGGAGAGCGCGCTCAACGCCTCGCTGAGGAACCCGCTCGGCTACGAGTACATCCTCTGGCAGAAGCAGAGCATCGGCAACACGCAGGCGCAGTGGGATGCGCAGATGCAGCGCATCGCACCCCACCAGGTGATGTGGACGCCGTTCGAGGGCAACACCAACACCTGGGCGATGATCGACGGCTTCAGCCCCGAGACCAAGAAGCTGCACGCGATCTGGATGGAGTACTACTACTTCGAGGTGACGCGCGTCGGCCCCGTGCAACCTTTCGAGGAGTGGGCCCACACGCCGGAGGTGATCCACCGCCGCCTCGCGCACGAACTGCCCGTGATCTACAACGCCGCCTACATGATGACCCGCTACCTCAAGCAGTCGGTGCAGCAACCCGTGGTCATCTGCCACGGCGTCCAGCTCGAGTACCGCTGCCAGGGGGCCGAATCGGCGGCGCACCAGACGGCCCTCGTCGACCGGGTCAATGCCGCCTGCCTCGCAGCCGACGGCGACGGCTGGCACTACTGGGACTGGACCGACGACTGGCAGTCCTCGCAGGCGCACCTGGCCCGTCAAAAGGCGGACCCGACCGACTTCTACTGGAACGGCGAAAGCATGGGCCTGTACGACTACGACGATCAGCCGCGCCCCGTGACCGCCTTGGTCAGCATGTACTCGCGCGAAGTCGCACGCCGTGCCCGGCGCAACGCGCCGCCGCAGACCTCCGAGGTGCTGATGCTCTCCAGCGCCCCGCGCAACTACAACCTCTTCCGCCGGCTCGCGTACCCCACCGCCGCGGCCATCAACGGCGCGCTGACCCGCTGCGGCATCCACGCCGACTACCTCTGGTCGGCCCAGAACGACGTCTCTGTCGCGCCCGAGACGCTCAGCCGTTATAAGCTGATCGTCATCGCCGACAACATGTACGAGCGCGATTTTCGCGACATGCCGGACAAGCTGCTGCGCTACGTCGAGCAGGGCGGCACGCTCTGCCTGGCACTCGATCGCTGGGAGACCTTCAAGGACGAACACGGCATCGCGTTTCCGAGCCCGGCCCTGCGCACGCTCTCGGGCATCGACCCCCACGGTCAGCGCAACTGGCCGGGCGCGGACCGGGCCTGCCGCAACTGGCCCTTCGGCTCCAACCCGGCCCATGAGCCCAATCTCGACTCGCAGTCATTCCCGCGGGTGATCTGGGGCATCTGCCCGGATTTCCGGCACCGCTCTCCCACGGCAAGTCGCGTGGCCCTGCTGGCATTTCGCAGCATGGACGGCGACACGTTCACCGTGGTGCCCGGGCTGACCGAGGGTGCCGAGGCGATCGCCGTCGCGAAGTTCCCGGCCGGCACCGTGCCGTTCCTGTACCGCCATCAAGTGGGCAAAGGCACCGTGTATGTCAATGCCTGGAGCCAGAACATCTTCCGCGACTGCGACGCCCGCATCGACTACGGCGGGTGGGACTACGACTTCTTCCTCGACCTGGCGGCCGAGACCGCTTGCATCGAGCGCATGGACGTGACCGCCGGCGCAGCCCTCTGGCTCCGCAACACCTGGGGATACTTCTGGAAGGAAATGTAACCGAGCCCACGCGCGTACCGTGCGAAGAGGACTTCGGAAAGGTCAAGCGCACCTGATGAAACAACACCTGCTGATAAAGGGACTGCTGCCCGCGTTGGCAGCAATGTTCCTGCTTGCCGGCTGCGATGGCGACACCTGGCGAGACGTGGGCGTCGGCGCGCCGGTCCCGGCCGGCCGCCACACCTGGGACGGGAAGACCCTGACCGTGACCGGCGCAGGCCTCGGGCTCGACGTCCAGGGCCGCGACCAGTGCCAGTTTGCCTGCATCACGCGCGAGGCCGGGAATTTCGAAGTCGTGGCGCGCCTCGTGGATGTCGGCGGGGGCAGCAATGCCACGGCCGGCATCCTGGTTCGCACGGACTCGGCGACGAACGGCGCCATGACCGCGCTGTTCTTCAGATCCAAGGACCGTTTTGCAGGCTGGACCTCCAGGATCCCCGCGCAAGTCCCCCACGAGCGCCCCCGCGTGCTCTCGGGCGGCATCGAACTCGCCCAGGGCTTGCCGCTGTGGCTCAAGATGGTTCGCCTGGACGGTAACTTCGCCGTCTACAAGTCCCGCGATGGCCGCCTGTGGTCCATGCTCTCGAACGTCAGCGGAGGTCCCTGCGCCCTTGATGGTCGGCTCGCTTTCGGCTTCTTCGTGGCCAGCGCCGCCGAGGACACGCTCGTAACGGCCACCTTCGACTCGATCCGGGTCGGAGCCGCGCGGATGCGCTACAAGACCAGTTGGGTCGGCAACACCTTCGGCTCGCGCGACGCCGACAAGCACGTGTCGAACAGCCTTTCGGCAATGTGGGTTGCACCCGACGGTACGTGCTACACAAGCGCCTACTGGGACGAAGGCGGCCGTCCGGTCACGTCGTACCGCGACGGTCAGGCGGCCCGGGGGCTGCCCATCGGCACGCCGCAAACCGCCGAGGGCGCGATCACCGGCGATGGCCAGCATCTCTTCGTCGCCGCCGTCGACCGCGTCATCGTGCTCGATCCGGCCAAGTCCGACTTCGCGCCGCGACCCCTGGCGCTCTCAGTCAGCCTGCTCGACAAGAAGCTGAATCGCTCCGTCGTCAGCGGCCTGGCCGCCAGCGGCCGCGAACTCTTTGTGGCCGACTCCCGCGACAACCTCATCCGCGTGGCCTCCCTGGACCCCGTCCACCTGTACTGCAAGGCGATGGCAGCCAATTTCGGCGTGGCCCTGGCGCCGGAGCCCGTCGGGGTCTCTACCAACGATCCGCGCTTCGCGCCCGCCGCGATCTACCAGACCCAGCGCGTGGGCGAAGGCTTTCTCTATACCATCCCCGGCCAGACCCCAGGCGCCACGTATACGGTCCGCTGCCATCTCGCCGCATACGCGAAAGGCACGCGCGGGTTCAGCCTGGGCCGCGACAACGAAGTCGTCAGCGTCGAGGCCCTGGCAGGTGGACTGCTGGAACCGGTCGTGAAGGACTTGACGGGCTACCAGGCGAACACCAACGGCCAGGTCGTCGTCGCGTTCGGCGGCTATGACCGCGCGCTCTGCGGGCTCGAACTCCTCGACCCCTCGGGCAAGCGCGCCTTTGCCGTCAACTGCGGCGGTCCCCCGGTCGGCGACTTCAAGGGCGAATCGGAGGAGCTCGTCGACCGCGCCTTCGCCTTTGAGCGCCCCGGCCCCATGACCATCGACAGGCGCGGCAATCTGTGGATCATCCAGCGCGGCAACGACTTTCCGATTGGCGGCACGACCTCCGCCAAGTACCCGGCCGCCGTCAAGTGCTACCGCACGGACGGTACGTTCACGGGTCGCGAGATCACCGACGTGGTCAACCCACGCGCCCTGGGCTATGACGCCGCCCGGGATCAGCTCCTCGTGGCCGAGAACGGCCTTGATCTCAATGTCCGGTTCTATACCGGCCTCGACGCACAACCCGCCCTCGCCCGCACATTCGGCGCGCCGGGCGGCATCTACGCCGGCAACAACCCGGGCCTGGTTCACGATCCAGCCGCCGGCGGCTACGCCCGCTTCGCCGGCATCGCGGGTGTGGGCGTGGACGCGCAGGGCAACCTCTATGTTGGCGGCGGTCTTCAGGGCACCGACCTGCGCATGTTCTCGCCTGACGGTACACTCGGCTGGATGGTGAACAGCCTCATGTTCTGCAACACCTATGATTTCGATCCCGCCAGTGATGGCGCGGATCTCTACGGCACCTATAACCACCTGAAGCTCGATCTTTCCCAGTCCGAACCTGGCAGCGAACAGACGTATGTCGGCTACAACTGGGACATTCGCAACTTCGAGTCCCCTGTCCGGGCCGGCAGCTCCCAGTCCATCGTCCGCCGTCTCGGCGCCGACCAGCGGCTGTTCATGTTCACCAGCGGCCAGGGCACCGTCGGCGACATCCACATCTTCCGCTACGCGGGCGAACTGGCGATACCGGCCGGCGGCGTGGTTGATCAAGGCACCGCCCTGTGGGTCGATGCCAACGGCAACGGCCTGGCGGAGCCCGACGAGACCTCGAAGATGGGCTCGTCCATTGGCTGGATTACCGCGCTGTGCGTCGACTCCAAGGGCGACATCTGGACCGGCCAGCCCACTACCGGGGGTTCGTTCATGCGCCGTTTCTACCTCAAGGGTGTGAATACCAAGGGCGTGCCGATCTACAGCGGCGTCGCCGGCGAGGGGTATGAGGACATCCGGTTCCCCGAAGAGGGCGACAAGACCAACGCGTGGGGCATGGCCGTGCGCCTGGACTACGACGCTGACCGCGATACCCTCGTGGCGGTCTACCCCGCCGTGCCACGCCGTGGCGAAGGCGACACCTCGCCAGCCCAATACTTCATGGGACGCTACGACCACTGGAGCCAGGGTAACCGTGTGCCCACGTGGAAGGTCCGGGTCCTCACCCCCTATACCGATCCCGACTACTTCATGTACGAGGTCAAGCTCTACCCCTACAGCGGCTACATGGGCATGCAGGTCGCGGGCGATTATGTCTTCATGGCCTACCTCTTTGGCGAAGTCCACGTCTTCGACCGCAACACCGGCGAGCTCGTCGAGATCCTCGCGATGGGGCCCGAGGTCAATGGCCAGAGTGCCTGGGAAGACGCCGCCATGGGCCTGCGCGCGTTCAAGCGCCGGAACGGCGAATACCTGGTCCTCACCGAGAACAGCGGTTGGGGCGGCAAGAACAACCTCTTCCGCTGGAAACCGGCGCGATAGCAACGCGCGGGGAGCCACGCATCAGGCGTTTACCCTCCGTGCTCTCTGTGTCTCTGTGAGAGCGGGAATTGGGTTGCGGGCCCAGCCCGCCTTAAGCCCCACAGGGTGCTCCCCAGCGACTTGCAGCGGTCTGACCGAGGCTTCCCTCCGGCCTGAACTCGTGTATACTCCGCTGCACGATGAACTCCGAGACCGACTTCGTCCTCGATGTCGTCTCCCGCCGTCTCCCGGCGGCTGGACAAGGACTTTCCGGATATCGTCCACCTGTTCATCGAGAACGGACTTGATGCCCTGCGGGATCTTCAGCCGCTGTGCGAGCGCTTCGGCACCCCCACCCTGTACGACGCGCTGTGCGCCAGAATTCGGGAGTTGCAGTCATGATGCGCTTTCCGGTCATTCGCGACGAAGCCGAACCGCCGCTGCCCAGGATGACCCTGGTCGAGTACGCCCACTTCAGCGAGCGCTGCCTGCGCAGCAACCCCGCCGTCACGCCCGAGAACTGTCTGACCAAGCGCGCGGACGAAGCCGACATGCCCCGTCCCTTCAGCCTCTTTCCAGCACAGGCAGGTCGGACAGATTCCACCACCAAGAGCTCGAAGGACACGAAGGAAGAACTCGTCCCATGAAAGCAAGCCCCACCGCCCCCGCGCACGAACCTGCCTCTCCAGCCCTGGTTCCCATGCCCGTGTCGGTCGCCTGCGGCAGCGGCCACTTCGTCCTTACCGCCGACACGGTCCTGCTCGCCGATGCGGCCAGCGAGTCGTCGGCGATCCAGCTCGCCGCCGCGCTCCGGCCTGCAACCGGCTTGGCCCTGCCCATCGCCGCGCCAGCCGGCCGCAATTGCCCGGCGATCACCCTTTGCCAGGACGCGACGCTCACAGACCTTGGCTCCGAAGGCTACCGTCTCGATGTCACGCCCGCGAAGGTCTCCCTCACCGCTCCCACCCAGGCCGGGCTCTTCTACGCCATTCAGACCCTGCGCCAGCTCCTGCCACCCCAAATCTTCTCCACCGGTCCGGTCGCCAATGTCGCATGGCACATCCCCTGCGTGCGCATCAGCGATCATCCCCGCTTCGCCTGGCGCGGCCTGATGCTGGATACCGGCCACGACTACCAGCACGCCGCGTTCATCCTGCGCTTCATCGACCTGATGGCCCTGCACAAGTTCAACACCCTCCACTGGCACATTACCGACCTCGGCACCTTCCCGCTCGAGATCGCGGGCTACCCGAAACTGCAGGATCCCTCCACGCTCGGTACCCGCCTGCGGGGCGAACCGCCGCGCGGCGTGAAGCCCGGCCGCTACACCCACGCCCAGGTGCGCGAAATCATCGCCTATGCCGCCGCGCGCCACATCACGGTCGTGCCGGAGATCGACATGCCCGGTCACTCCACCCCAGCCCTGATCGCCTATCCCGAGTTCGACTGCCCCGTGCCGCACACCACCTGGGAGTGGGACCGCTGGGAGTACTGTGTCGGCAACGAGCAGACCTACGGTTTTCTCCAGGACATCCTATTCCAGGTGATCGAGCTCTTTCCCTCGCGGTTCGTCCATATTGGCGGTGATGAGTGCCCCAAGGACCACTGGCGGAAATGCCCGATCTGCCAGGCCAAGATTAAGGCGGAGAAGCTGCAGAACGAGGACGAGTTGCAGAGCTATTTCGTCCGGCGGATCGAGCAGTTCCTGAACTCCCGGGGCCGCCGTCTGATCGGCTGGGACGAGATCCTGGAGGGCGGCATCGCCCCCAACGCCGCGGTCATGGCCTGGCGCGTGGGCAAGGATGCGGCCACGATCGCCGCCCGGACCGGCCACGACGTGGTCATGGCGTTGACCAGCCACCTATATTTCGATTACCCCGAAACCACGACGCCGCTTGAAAAGGTCTACAGCTTTGAGCCGTTGCCACCGGAACTCACCGCCGAGGCAGCCGCTCACATCCTGGGCGCCCAGGCGCAGATGTGGACCGACAACCATCCCACCGAACCGGAGATCGAACGCCTGGTCTATCCGCGCGCCTGCGCCGTCTCGGAAGTGGTGTGGTCCCCGGTCGCCTCCCGCGACTACCCCGGCTTCACCCAACGCCTCGCCGTCCACGCGCAACGCCTGGCCGCGCTGGGCATCGATCTGTAAGCCTGCCGCGCGGCTGCGCCGCGAATGTTCGCGGGGGTAACTTGGATGGGCGGCGTAGCCGACGACACCACGCGGTGGCGATCGGGCTACGTCGTGTTTGATTGCCGTCCGATCCCGATTTCGATAGCGACTTCCCCTCCGCGGCCAGGACAGGCCCGGCCCTCCATCGGCCGGCCGCCGCCCTTGGAGGGGCGACCCTGTGTCGCCCGCGGCGCGTTGAAGTTATAGGCAGGAAGAAACCGGCTCCCCGCAGCACGTCCCTCTCCACCGTCTCACCGTCCAACCGTCCAACCGCCCGACCGGTCCCCGCCCTTCGTACTCTTCGTGTCTTTCGTGGTGGCAGCTCCCGCTTCTACTCGCCCAATCCTGTCAATCCTGTTAATCCTGTCTAACCTCGCCCCCGCCTTTGCCCTGCGAGAACGTTCTTCATATGCTTCATGCCCTTCACACGAGCGGACCATCACCGGACCACAAACTCCACGATAATCGGGAAGTGGTCCGAACCCGTCGGCGGGCCCACCTGGCGGTCCACGATCCCAATCCCCTGCCCATACAGGCAGTGGTCGAGAGGTATCCGCAGCAGCGGGTTGAAGACCGGCCACGTCGGCTGCACTCCGCGGCCCTGTGCGCTGTCGCGCAGCCCAGACTCGCGCAGGAGACGCCTGAAGTGGTGATTCCAGGGCGTCACGTTCAGGTCGCCTAGCAGGACCACGGGCGACGAGGCGGTCCGTACCCACCACGGCAACGCGGCCAGTTGCCGGTTCCGGAACCCGGAGTACGCCTTGCCAAGGGGCGGAAGCGGATGTGTGGCCAGCACCGTGAACCGGCCCAGCGGCGCATCGACCTCAACCACCAATGACGGGACGCCGGCATCGCCAATCTCAACCACCCGCGACCGCGTGAGTGGAAACCGGCTCCAGAGCGCGATCCCGAAGTTGTCGTTGCGCGGCGCCAGCTCGGCGTGCCCGTACCGTCGCGTAACCGCCCTCAAGTTGGACAGCCACTGGCCATTGACTTCCTCAAGCACCAGGATGTCGGGACTGAAGCGGGCGATGGCCGCAGAGACAGCTGCGGCGCTTCCAGAGGACGTGTTCACATTCGCAAGCATCGCGCGGATCGGGCGCCCGCCAGACTGCGAACACGCAACCCTTCCGGTATAGAGCGGAAGCACCAGCAACAGATTGGCGGCGGCGACCACGCTGAAGAGCGCAGCGGCCCGTCGCTTGCGCGGGATGACAAGGGTCAGGGACACGGCCACCAACCCGAGCGCGTACTGCACGCGGAAATGCGAACAGAGATCCAGAAACCAGTGCCATCGACCGAAGAACCCCAGCACACTGGCCATGACGGCCACGGCGCCCGCTGCCATCAGCAGCCCCGTGATCCGCATGCGCAGCCGGAAAATGCCTGCCTCCGCCTGCTCCCTCAGCGGCGTCATGACGGCTCCACGTGGCTCCGCGCGGGCGCCGCCCAGCGTTGCCGGATCTCAGCGACGCACCACTGGAACGGTGCCGGATCTTCGCGGACGGGAAACTCGACGCAGAACGTCCCGTCAAAGCCAATCGCGCGGAGTTGCCCGAAGACGCCGTCCCAGTCCACGGTGCCCTGTCGGAACATGGCATGGTCGTCGTTCACGCCCTGGTTGTCCGCCAGGTGGATGTAGTTTAACCAGGGCGCCAGGTCGCCGAGCAACCGCCGCGAGTTGCGGGTCATGTGGCCATGTCCGGTGTCGAAACAGAAACGCAACGACGGACTGTTCAGGGAAAAGAGACGCTCGAACTCCCACGGTTCGCTCATCAGCTCGTGGCCCTCGTGGTAGTCGTAGGCATAGTGATTCTCGACGTTGAGGACCACGCCGCCACGCTCGAACTCCGGCAGCACGTCTTCGAGTATCCTGCGGGTATGCGCGATGCCGGCCTCGCGTTCCGGCGAGGTGCCGCCGTGCAGGATCAGATCTCTCACCCCCGTGGTCGCGCACATGGTGAGCCAGGCCCGCAGGTGCTGTCGTCCCGCCTCCAGCGTGGACTGCGCCAGATCCTCCCAAATGTGTGCGCTCAGTGCCAGCGGCGGTCCGCCCAGCCCATGCGCGAGTTCCGCCAGATCCTGGCGCGTGCAGTGTGGCCGCGCGAACGAGGAGTGCCACGACAGTTCCACCCCGTCGAGGCCGAACGCGTTGCGGGCCCGGCCCAGGCACTCGGTCAGGTCCTGCCAGGCAAAGTGCAGCGCGCTGATGACGATCTTCATGCTCACCTCGCTCGCATCCGATTGCGCCCGCCACCCACGTGGCGCAGCGCTGGCGGTCCGCGTCAGCGGCGGCGTCGCGGTACTTGCACTCGCCGTGAGATTCGTTGGGCATGCGGACTCACCCGACACGCGGCTGGCCGCGTGTCGGCTCAGGTCCGACAGGCTCCTAAGCGAACTCCTGGGCCAAGGCACACCACTGCGCCACCGACAGCTCCTCGGCGCGCACGCGCGGCTCCAGGCCGCAGCGGCCCAGCATCTCGGCCACCTCGCTCGCCGCCAGCGTGTCCGGCGCCCGGGCGTGGCGCAGCGTGGAACCCAGTTGCTTGCGGCGATGCATAAAAGCCAGACGCGTGAGATCCTGAAACCGCAGGGTCGCAGCCGGGTCGAGCGCGTGGCGGTCGTGGCGCGCCAGGTGCACGATGGCCGAGTCGATCTCGGGACGCGGCCAGAAGCAGGTTGGCTTGATCTCCCGCACCAGCGTCACATCATAGAGTCGCTGCAGCCAGACGCCCGCCAGCCCGCGGGCCGGCGCGCCGGGACCGGCGGCCAGACGCTCGGCGACCTCCAGCTGCACCGTCACGGTCATGCTCGGCGGCGCGGCCGGGTGCCGACCGACTTCAATCAGGATGCGGGTGCCGCAGGAGTAGGGCAGGTTGGAGACCAGGGCGTCGAACCGCGTCGCCAGCAGGACATCGAGATCGAGATCAAGCAGATCGGCGGTCTGCACGGTGAGCGCCGCGTCACCTGCCAGCGAGGTGCGTAACCAGTCGGCCAGCCGCGCATCCTTCTCGATGGCCGTGACGCGGGCGCCGCGCGCGAGCAACCCCTCCGTCACGACGCCCAGGCCGGGACCGACTTCGAGCACGCGCGCGCCGGGAGGCAGGGCCGCCGCGTCGAGCAGGGCTTCGAGGATATTGCGGTCGATCAGGAAGTTCTGCCCCAGCGTCCGGTTGGGATGAAACCCGCGTGCGGCACACCAGGCAGCCACCTGCGATGGGCTGGTCAGGTTCATCACCGGGGCAGTTCGTAGATCCGGATGCGGGCATCGTGCCGCAGACGGGCCAGCCACGCGCGGTAGAGCCGGTCCGACTCCTGCCGCCGCAGCAGGGCCTCGATCCGCTCACGCACGTCATCGATTGTCAGAACGCGGTCGGGCCGTTCGGCGATTTTGCGCAACAGGTAGATGCCGGCCTCGGTTACCAGCGGCGGGCTCAACTCGCCGGGCTGAAGCGCAGCCAGGGCCTGGATCAGTTCGGGGCGGAAGACCTCGGCCGGGTCGACGAATCCCCAATCGCCGCCCTGCGCGGCGTGAGCCTCGCGGGAGTGTTTGCGGGCCAGCACGCCGAAATCCTTGCCCGCCGCCAGTTCAGCCTGCAGGGCGGCCGCGCGGGCGGCCAGCGCCGCGGCACTCTCACCCTCCCCCGGCGGCAGCAGGATCATGGCCACGTGGACCGGACCGTCGGCCCGAAAGGCCGCCGCATTGGTGGCGAAGTATTTCGCCACATCCGCGGGCCGGACCACCACGCGCCGCTCGACCTGCGCATAGCGCATCGCCCCCAGGATCAGTTCCTCCTCCAGCCGCTTGCGCCACAGCTCGATCGTCAGGTGCTCGCGCGCCAGCGCCGAGACCAGCTTGCCGCGATCGCCGTCAAAACGCTCCTCGATAATCTCCTCGACCCGCTTGTCGACCACCCATGACTGGATCTTCTGCTCGAATTTGGTGTAGGCCTTGAGCATCAGGCGACGGTCGATCAGGCCTTCGAGCGCGCGGTCATAGAGATCGCGCAGGCGGCCCTCCTGCTCCGAGGGTTTCAGCCGTAAGTCATCGGCCAGGCGCCGGGCCTCGAGCATGACCTCGGCGATGGTGATGGTCTCCTCGTCGACTTCGGCCGCCACGCCGTCCAGCAGCAACCGACCGGTCGCGTTGGTTTCGGCCGGCAGGTCGCGTCGGCCCAGTACCAGACCCAACCCCAGCACCAGCCCCAACCACGCGCGTCTGCCACTCGCTATTTTGCCCTGCTGCATAGAAATCCTCGCCGGTCGCACCTTGACAAACCGTGAAGGCGTACTATACCTTACTTCTCAACCATGAAAAAGCCAAACCTGTGTCCGGACTTCTGGCTGCTGAAGCGTGCCTTGGGTCTCATCGCGTTGACTGCGCTCGTCACCGGCTGCGAGGTTGACTCGGCCGATCAGACCACCGTGAAGATCACTCCCGACTATTTCGAGCTCAACCGGCTGGAATCCGTGCAACTGACCGCCTCGGGCTGGAGCGATTACCGCTGGAGCCTGGCGCGTCCGGCGGACGGAACGCTCTCTACCACGACCGGCAACACGGTCACCTATACGGCCATCGCCTCCGGCAGCGAAGAGGAATTCACGCAGGTCGTCTATGCCGACGGCGTCATCGCCACGGCCACCAACGGCGTCAATCTGCGCGGCGAAGCCCGGATTGTCCATTTGAGCAACGCGCCGGTGGATCCCGAACTCCCGGTGATCTCGATCGCCGACGCAGGGTCGTATCTCGAGGAGGCGGACGATTTTGCGATCTTCCGCGTCACACTGAGCAAGACGTCCAGTGCCACGGTCACGGCCGAGTACACGACCGTAGCCGGCAGCGCCAGCGCCAATGCCGATTTTGCGTCTAAGACCGGCAATGTCACCATCCCCGCCGGCCAGACCAGCGCCGAGATCTACATCACGATCATCAACGATACGACGGCCGACGAGGGTAACGAGGTCTTCTATGTGACGCTCAGCCTGCCGTCCGAGCCGAAGGCCTCGCTGGGCCAGTCTCAAGCCTCAGCGATCATCGTGGACGAAGACTGATCGCACCCGGAATGGAAACGATCACCAGTCTCGCCAACCCGCGCGTCAAGGATGTCGTGCGGCTGCGGCAGCGTTCACACCGTGACGAACAGGGGCTGATGCTGATCGAGGGGTACCGCGAGCTGAAGCGCGCACTTGATAGCGGCTACCGTCCCACCCGCCTCTTCATCTGCGAAGCCCTTTATCTGAAGGGGACGAACGAGCCGGCGCTGGTCGCCCGCGCCGCCACTCTGGGCGCGGAGGTGCATCCCTGCTCGGCGTCCGTTTTCGAGAAGATGGCGTATCGCGAGCGTCCCGAGGGCCTGTTGGCGGTCGGGCCCCAACTGCGGCGCTCGCTGGCCGACTTGGACCTGCCGGACCGAGCCCTTGTCGTGGTGGCCGAGGCGATCGAGAAACCGGGCAACCTCGGCACGATCCTGCGCAGTGCCGATGCCGCCGGCGTCCACGCCGTGATCGTCTGCGACCGCTGCACCGACATCCACAATCCGAATGTCGTGCGGGCCTCGATCGGCACCCTCTTCACCTTGCCCGTGGTGGAGACCGATACCGCGGCCGCCCTGGCCTTCCTGCGGGCGCGCGGGTTCCGGATCCTGGCGGCCACGCCGCATACCGACAAGCTGCATACCGACGTCGATCTGACCGCCAGCGTGGCCCTGGTCGTGGGCGCCGAGCAGTTCGGGCTGAGCGGTGCCTGGATGGATGCCGCCGACCTGCGAGTCCGGATTCCGATGCTGGGCCAGGCCGACTCGCTGAATGTGGCGGCCGCCACGACCATCCTGCTCTACGAGGCAGTCCGCCAGCGCCTGGACAAGGGCCTGATCGCGGTGCCGCCGCCCCACCCGGGCTAGATTTCTCGTTCCTAGGGCTGGCTGGGCTGCAACACGGTCCGGAAGCCCAGACTGTGGTGCGGTTGGCCCGGTGGGTATTTATCACGCGCGGCAACCCGGCAGTTCATGGCATCGCGGTCCCAGCTGCCGCCGCGTATCACGCGAGTATTGCCCGAGGTGGGTCCGTGCGGGTCCGCAGCAGTCCCCGAAAGCGCGTAGTAGTCATCCGCGTGGCAGTCCCAGCACCACTCCCACACGTTGCCAACCATGTCGAACAGCTCATGGCCGTTGGCTGCAAAGGCGCCGACCGGGCTGGTGTAGGGCTCCGCGCCGCCGTCGTAGTCCGGGTGGTACCCACGGCTTGGGCTGACGTCATAGGCGTAGCTCGATGTGCTCTTGTAGTTCGCTCGGTTGTGCGTGATGTTGTTCCCATCGCTCCAGGCATAGCGGTTGCCGTCCGCGCCACCCCGCGCCGCCTTCTCCCACTCGGCCTCAGTCGGCAAGCGGTAGC
Organism: uncultured Lentisphaerales bacterium; assembly: GCA_964652365.1. Classification (GTDB taxonomy): domain Bacteria; phylum Verrucomicrobiota; class Kiritimatiellia; order RFP12; family CAZZCT01; genus CAZZCT01. The sequence continues at coordinate 4,589 of CAZZCT010000081.1, read as the reverse complement.
CCACGACCGACCAGTTGCAGTAGCCAACGAAGTTGCCGGTCTTGTAGATCGTGTTGGATGACATCATATAGCAAGCCGCCAGCCCCTCTTTCTGGCTACGCGCGTTTCACCACTTGATGCAGTCGTACCAACTGACGCCCTGCGCCGGGTGTTTTGCATCCTTGCCATCCGCGCTGTTGGTCGCGATATCGTATCAGCCGTAATGTCATACCCACTGGTCGCGGCCCACGCGGCGACCTCATCCCACAACGCCTTCGTCACCTCGTGGCGGTCCGCATAGAAGGCGCTGACATGGACGTTGTGCATCGGACGTTCCTCAGGGTAGCCTTCACCCAGACTGTCGCCCATCGTGAAGCTGCCCGCCGGGATCAACACCATGTCGGGCGTCGTCGGCGAGGCGTTCAGGGTGATCGAGTCGTAGACCGCCACGGAAGCGCCTTGCGCGTTCCGAGTCCTGAACCAGACGGTGCGGGTGCCGGTGGCGCCCTGAAGCGTGAAGGCGGGGGCTGTGCTGTAGGCCTTCCACGTGGCGTTGCTGAAGGTCGCATCCTCGCTGGCCATGTACTTGGTCGGGCCGTTCGTGCAGACGTTGTTCAGCGTGACGTTCCGCGAGGTGGTGGCGGTCGCACCGTCGTTGATGGCAAACGACGTCACTTCGGGTGCCAGGACTTCATTCAGCGTGATCGAGTCGCTGACCGCGGCCGAAGCTAAACCCGCATTCCGAACCTTGAACCAGACGGTCTTGACGCCGTTAAGACCCGTCAGCTTCAGCGTCGGCGCGGCGCGGCGCTGTAGGCCTGCCAGCTCGCGCCGCTGAAATCGGCGTTTTCGCTCGCCAGGTACTCGGTCGGGCTGCCCGTACAGGCGTGGTTCAGGGTGACGGTGCGGTTCGTCGTTGCGTCAGCGCCAGCGTTGATTTCAAACGAGGTCACGACTGGCTCGGAAAACCGGTCCGACCGCACGGAACGGAAACCCGTGAGGTCACTGCGGAGATCCGGGGTGTTGCTGGCGCGGGACGCGACGCGGGCACTGGAGGCGTCGTTGAACCAGCTCCCACCCCGCAGCACGCGCCTCGAGCCCTCGGAGGGGCCGCGCGGGTCCGATGCCGGCGAACTCCCGTAGTAGTAAGAATCGAACCTGTCCCAACACCACTCCATGACATTGCCAGCCACGTCGTAGAGTCCGAAGCCGTTGGCCATCGAGGTCGTGCCGACCGAGCTGGTATAGGGTTGGACGCCGTCGTTGCCGGTGGGATGGTAGCCGCGCGTCGCGCTTGTGTCGTAGGCGTAGGCCGTGCTGCTGTAGTAGTTGGCGCTCGTGTGCAGGATGTTAGAGCCACTCCACGGGAAGCGCCGTCCCTCTATACCGCCGCGGGCCGCCTTCTCCCACTCCGCCTCGGTCGGCAGGCGGTAGCCCCGCGCCGACCAGTCGCAACCGCCCGCGAAGTCGCCCGTCTTGAAGACGGTGCCGCCCGCGTTGGTGTAGCAGGGCGTCAAACCCTCCTTCTGACTGCGTGCGTTGCACCACTTCAAGCAGGAGTGCCAGGTTACGTGCTGCACCGGATGATTGGCATCCTTCCCGGCGGCGCTGTCCGCGGCGATGTCGTACCCGCTGGATGCGGCCCATACAGCGACCTCGTCCCACAACGCCTTCGTCACCTCATGGCGGTCGGCGTAGAAGGCGCTGACATGGATGGTGTGCGTCGGACGCTCCTCGAAGTAGCCTTCGCCCGCGTCCATGCTGTTGCCCATCTTGAAGCTGCCGGCCGGGATTAACACCATATCAGGCGGGGTCGGCGAGGCGTTCAAGGTGATCGAGTCGCTGGCCGTAGCCGAGACGCCCTGCGTGTTCCGGACCTTGAACCAGACGGTCCGGGTGCCGGTGGCGCCCTGGAGCGTGAAGGCGGGGGCCGCACTGTAGGCCTTCCACGTGGCGTTGCTGAACGACGCATCCTCGCTGGCCATGTACTCCAGTGGGCCGTTCGTACAGACGTTGTTCAGCGTGACGTTCCGTGCGGTGGTGGCGGTCGCACCGTCGTTGATGGCGAACGACAGCACGCGGGGCGGCGACGGCTCAGCCAGCACGATCGTATCGCTGACGGCCGTGGACTCCTCGCTCGCAGATCGCCGTACCTTGAGCCAGACGGTTTTGGTGCCGTTCGTGCCGGAGAGCGCAAAAACAGGCGCCGTGCCGTAGGGCAGCCAGACTGCCCCGCTAAACGTGGCGAGCTCGCTCGCTAAGTACTCCGTGGGGCCGCCCGCGCAAGTGTTGTTCAGCGTCACGGTCCGGCTTGTGGCGGTCGCGGCACCGCCGTTGACGGCGAAGGCAACCACCGCCAGCGGGTTGTCCGGTCGCACCGTACGAAACCCCTGACGGTCACTGCGCAGGTCGAGCGCACTTCGACCGCGGCACGCCACGCGGCACCAGGCGGCGTCCTGGAACCAGCTTCCTCCGCGGGTTACGCGCAGCACGCCCGTCGACGGCCCCCGCGGTTCGCTGGCGGGCGAGACACCGTAGTAGTCCAGGTCGAACCAGTCCCAGCACCACTCCGCGACGTTGCCGGCCACGTCGTACAGCCCGTAACTGGTCGCCGGGAACGAACCGACCGCGGCCGTGAAGGGCTCGATGCTGTCGTTGCAGATGGGGTTGTAGCCGCGTGTGACGCTCGTGTCGTAGGCATAGGCCGTGCTGCTGAAGTAGTTCGCCGACGCGTGCTGGATGGTGTCGGCGCTCCAAGGAAAACGTTCGCCAGCCGCCCCGACCCGGGCCGCCCGCTCCCATTCCGCCTCGGTCGGCAGCCGGTACCCCCGCACCGACCAGTCGCAACCGCCGGTGAAGTTGCCGGCCATGGCGACGCTGCCGTCTGCGTTCGTATAGCAGGGCGTGAGTCCCTCCTTCTGACTGCGTGCGTTGCACCATTTCACGCAGGCGTGCCAGGTCACGGACTGCACCGGGTGGTTGGGCGCCTTGCCGGCGCCGCTGCCGGCCGACAGGTCGTATCCGTTGGCCGCCGCCCAGGTCGCCACCTCGTCCCACAACGCCTTGGTCACCTCGTGACGGTCCATGTGGAAGGCCATGACGTAGACGCTGTGGGTCGGCAATTCGTCCGCGTAGCCTTCGCCAACATCCTGGCTGTTGCCCATCGTGAAGCTGCCCGCCGGAATCGGCACCATGTCGGGCGGCGTCGGCGGCGCATTCAGGCTGATCGCGTCGCTAACTGCCGCCGATTCGCCCCGCGCGTTCCGGACCCTGAACCAGACGGTCTTGGGACCGTTATTGCTGGTGATCAGAAAGGCCGCGGCCGGGCTGTACGGCTGCCAACTGGCATTGGCGAACCCGGCGTTCTCGCTCGCCTGGCACTCCGTCGGGCTGTTGGCGCAGGTGTTGTTCAGCGTCACACTGCGCGTGGTCGTGGCGGCGGAACCGTTATTGATGGCCAACCACGTCACCTCCGGAACCAGGACCTCGTTCAGCATGATCGTGTCGCTGCGCGGCGTGGAGACACCCCACGCATTCTTGACCTTGAACCAGACGGTCTTGACACCGTTGGTGCCGGACAGCGCAAAGGCTGGCGCCGTGCTGTAAGCCTGCCAATCGGCGCCTTTGAACTGCGAGCTTTCGCTCGCCAGGTAGTGCGTCAGGCTGCCGAGGCAGGTGTTGTTCAGCGTGACGTCACGTGAGATGGTGGTGCCCGCCCCGTTGTTGATCTCGAACCGGTCGATCTGCGGCTCGTCGACGTAGACCGTGTCGGCGACGGCGGCAGAGACTTTGCCGGCAGCGTTCATGATCCGGAAATAGACGGTCTTGGTGCCGTTGCTGGGCGACAGCGTGAACGCGGGTGCCGTCGAGTAGACCTGCCAGAACGCACCCTGAAAACTCGACTTTTCACTGGCCATGCAGTGCGTGGGCGAGCCCGAGCAGGCGTTGTTCAGGGTCACCTGGTGGCCGCCCACGGTGCTCACGCCGTTATTGATGGACAAGGACTTGACCCGGAGCTGCCGGGCCCCGATCGACAGACTCGGGAACTTGATCGCGGGGGCGGCACGGCTAGCCGCAACCGGTTGACCGGCTGGCGCGGAAGCGCGGTTGTCAGCTGCATAGGCAGCTATCAACGTCGCAGTGAACACGGCCCCCGTGACCCATCGTACCGCCTTCATCGCCGTCCTCCTCGCGCCAGGCCCTACCGGCCGGCGCCACCACTCCAGCACGCGCATGAGCACCGCTTGTGCCCACACAGTTTACCTGTCGTGGCCGCTCGATCAAGAGGAAACTGGCGCGACGCCGCAAGCCTGGTCCCTGTATTGCGAGAGTTGCCGCGCAGCCTGCCGCAGTTTCGTGCTCTTGACCCTGCGCTGGCGGCTCGGCAGGAGCCTCGCCCTCCCGGAGCCCAGGTCCATGCGCTGGTGAGGTCAGGGGCGGGAGGGCGAACGTCCTCGTGAGCCGTGAGTGCATAGGCATGCGCATGTCGGGGCGGCAGATTCGGCGGCAACTCGCGCAGTTTGAGGCATCTTCCGCGTCCTCGTCGTCGTCTTCGTACTCGATTCCCGAGGACGAGGACGAGGACGAGAACGACCGACAATCCGGACTTC
>CAZZCT010000080.1:0-21000 GCA_964652365.1 uncultured Lentisphaerales bacterium | reverse complement strand
GCGGGCGGAGCCCGCAACCCTCACCCCGGCCCTCTCCCAGAGGGCGAGGGAGGGGAGAAACAACTTGTTTCTAATCGCGCTTCCTTGGGCGTAAGGCACTAAAAGGAACAGTTGAATCGGGAAGGAAGACACGTAGTCCCACACTTCGTCCCACACTTCGTCGGATACGCTTAGTCCAACTGCTTAGTCATTGATCCACAGGCAGTTATCGACTAAGCAGGTCGACTAAGCGTGAGATCAAGTGTGGCGACTAAGTGGGCTGCGCCCCCATCGAAGCAAAAATCGGGATCGCTATCGGGATCGAACGCGATGAAACTGGCTCAGGCATCCTTCTCGGCGATCTCGGTGTTGGCGAATGGAGAGAGAAAGGAAAGACAGCGGACAATCGTCAACCGTTCTCGTCGCCCGTTATCGTCCACCGGGCGGAGGAAGAGACGGTTGACGCGAGCGGACGACGATAACGGTGGACGATAGAGCAGGCTCGGGCCCAGGTCCGGCCTTTCCGACGGGCGTGGACTGAGCGAGGAAGGAAGCGGGCGCCAACACAGCGTCGCAGTTTACATCGCTTCGCGCCGAAACTGAACGCTGACGTGAGCAAGTTCGACGGCCCGTTGCCCGGGAGTCTGAGCCTGGGCAATGGGCCGTTTGTTGTCAGCGGGATGTATTCAGGATTCAGGCGCACCGCCGGCCAACCGGCCGGATGGAACGGAGCGGGAGACGATAATTGCACTCTTAGTCGGTTACGCTTAGTCGGTTACGCTTAGTCGACTAAGAGATGCGACTAAGTGTAACCGACTAAGTGTGGGACTAAGTGTAGCGACTAAGTGGTCTACGCACCCAATGAGCAGGAGCAGGCAGTAGTATGAGAACGACACAACGGCTGATGGTAACGGTCTTGTCAACGGCGCTGGCACTGGGGAGCATCGCCCGCGGTGAATCCGGGCCCACGCTCGCGATTCCGCGGCTGCCCGTAGCGCCGATGATCGACGGCAAGTTCGCGCCGGACGAATGGAAGGGCGCGGCCGAGGTCACCGGGATGATTGACCAACTCGACAAGGTCCGGCATGCCCGGCAGGCGTCCTTCTGGATCGGGTATGACGCCACGAATGTGTACGTGGCGGTTCGCTCGACCGTGCAGCCGAGCGAATGGACGCCGTATCAGGCGCTCTGGGCGCCCTGGGGCCCGCAGGTGGACAGCAGTTACGTCATCGGCCTGGCGCCGGGGCGGGTCAATCGTGGCGACGACCCGAGCCATTATACCATCCGGGTGAGTGTGGCGGGGAACGCCGCGCAGTCCGAGATCTTCGCGACGCTCGCGGGGGTGAAGGTGACCTTCCCGCATCCGCCGATCGACCTCCATCCGGCGATCGCCAGCACCTTCAACACCAACCGGACCGAATGGACCAGCGAGGTGGCGATCCCGCTGGCCGAAATGAAGGTCGACGCCGCCAAGGACGGCGAAACCTGGCGGGTGCTGTTCGCGCGCGACTACGGAGCGGCCGACCAGACCGCCAGCATCGTCTCCAGCGACTGGAAGTTCTGGGACAGGCAGGGATTCTGGAACATGTACCGCCTGGAGCGGGAGTGGTCGCCGGCGCGTCTGGCCGGGGTCGGCGCGGCGCCGCGGCCGGTCAACCTGGCGGACGGACTCGCCAAGGCCGAGCCGATTGCTCAGGTGGACGATATTGCGTTCGACGGGCAGTACGACCCGATCCTGAACCGGTTCTACGGCGAACTGAATCCCTCCGCGCTGAGCATGCTGCACCGGATCCGGGACTACGAGGTGTCGATCCGCCGGGCCGGCGACAAGGCGCCGCTGGCCGTCTTCAAGCCCAAAGGCACCGCGACGGCAGCGGACGCCCAGGTTATCATGTATGGAGCGCATGGCAGCGCCGCGATCCTGGAATGGCGCGCGCCCGTGGCCGGCGTGGTGTCCATCGACATGGCTGCCCGGCATCGCTATCATGACGACTCGCACCCCGGCGAGCGGCTGTGCATCCAGCACGTCCAGGCAGGCGTGACGAAAGAACTGATGGCGTGGACCCCGGTCAGGGCCAGGGTCAACTGGCTTCCGGTGGTGGTCAAGGACGTGGCGGTCAACGCGGGTGACCGCATCCAGTTCCACGTGACCGGCTCCGACACGCTGGCCCTGCGGGGCTTGCTGACGCTGGATCAATATGGCGTGCAGCAGGCGTTTTCGCCCGGCGGCGAGCTCACCGCCACCCAGGGCGGCGCCAGCGGCACGTGGTTCTATCAACTGAACGAGAAGGCCGACACCCTGAATCCGAAAGGGGAATACCCGCAGATCGAGCATTGCCAACCGCAAGGGATGTTTGGCGGCACCACCACCTGGATCACGCCGTCGGCGCGAGGGCTGGACCAGGGCGCCTGGTGGCGGTCCACGGCGGGAACCGGCGGAGCGATGATATCGAGGGATGTCGTCGGCACCGTTTCCCTGGCCGTGGACGAAGAACTCCCGGCCTTGACGCCGGGGGTCTATCGCGCCGAAGCGGTCGCCCTTGACCAGGAGCGCAAGGTTCTCGCCCGGGCGTGGCGGAACTTCATCCGCTATGACCACGCCACGGATATGCCGTGGATCGGCAACAAACTGGGGATCAGCGACAAAGTGCAGCCGCCGTGGATTCCAGTGAGCAGTGAACAGTTATCAGTGAGCAGTGAACAGTTATCGGTGAACAGTGCCAAGAAGGGACCCCAAGAATCGACCACCGATCACCGGCCACCGGTCACCACCTTCTCAGTCTGGGGGCGGGAGTACCGGGTGGATGGCAGCGGGCTGCTGACCGGCCTCGAAGTCGCGGCCCAGAGCGGCGTGGACCAGAAGGGAGTGGATATTCTCGCTGGCCCGGTGCGCATGGAGCTGGTGCAGGATGGCAAGCTGGTGGTGCTGAAGCCCGAAGCCGCGCCTGCCGGCATCAAGGTTGCGGACGCGCAGGCCTCCTGGAGCGGCGTCCTGAGCGGCGGCGGCTGGCGCATCGAAACGTCCGTGGCCCTCGAATACGACGGCTACGCGCTGCACCGCATCACCATCGAGCCGCCCGCCGAAGCCCCACCGAACACTGAACGCCGAACACCGAACACGACTCTGGACTCCCTGCGGCTGGTCATTCCGCTGAAGCGCGAGTATGCCACGCAACTGCACGCCGTGGGCGGCGGCCCGGGCCAGTGGTTCCGGCATTCGGTCAACAGCCTCACCTTGGACCCCGCCAAGATTGGCCAGTTGTGGCACAGCGGCCAGAACAGCGGCCTGGGCGACAAGCCGTACAACGAGGAATACGGCGTCGCCCAACTGGCCGGCAACTTCCGTCCCTACGTCTGGCTCGGCGGCGCCACCCGCGGCCTGGCCTTCATGGCCGACAACGACAAGGACTGGGTGCCCGCCGACAAGGTGGAGATGAAGCATCGCCCCTCGATCGAGGTGGTGCGGGGGGACGACGGCGTCGCCCTCGTGCTCAACCTGGTGGCGCGGCCCTTCGCCTTTGACCGCGCGCGGATGGTGGAATTCAGCCTGCAGGCGACGCCGATCCGCCCGGTGAATCCCGATTGCCAGGCCCGCCTGAACTGTCTCGATCTACGCACCGCTTTTACCGGCACCTCGGACATGGTCCACACCTACAGGCCCTGGGACTGGAACGGCATGCGGCTGCAGTTGCCGGGGATGACCTGGGCCTACATCGGCTATATGCACGGCCCGCACGCCTATCCGATCCATTGGGACGCCATGATCAGCAGTCGCCAGTGGTTCGAGGGCGGAGGCCGGGCCTTCACGCCCTACCAGATGCAGGCGTCGGCTCATGTCACGGACGTGGACGATCCGCGCATGCCCCCGGGCAAACGGATTTCGGACGTGTGGGGGTATATCGACCCGCACGTGCGCCGTGGCAATCTCGACAACGCCTTGATGGCGCAGGAGCAGATCGATTACCGGCTCTGGTGTTACGACGCCTGGATCAGGGGCACGGGCATCAGCGGCTTGTACTTCGACATCACCGAGCCCCGCCTGGACGCCAACGTCCTCAGTGGGTCCGGCTATGTCCTCGACCTGCCCGACCGCCCGGAGTTGAACGGGAAGGTCCAGCCCGGCTTCTCGTTTACCCGGATTCGCCAGTTCTACAAACGGTTGCGCCAGCTTTTCCTCGATCAGGGCCATGAGCAGACGTGGATTTTTATCCATAGCACCGATGGCAACATGGTCTCCGCGCACGCCTTTGTCGACTACTATCTCGAGGGCGAGAACAATCCCGAGCTGACTCCGGAACAGCCGTGGTTCTCGAAGAAATACGCGCCGGGACGCATGCAGGCGCTGGGCAATCCGGCCGGCAAGTGGGGCGTCCCGACCCGTTGGCTCGACCAGATGTCGCACGCGCTCAAGGCGGGTGCGGAACGGCATATGGCGATGCGTTCCCTGCAGGGCTATTGTCGGTTGCATGACCTCGGCGACAACTGGAACGGGCTCTCCTGGGCGCCGTTCGATCCGGCCAAGCCGATGACCTTCTATCCCTACTGGGACCCGCAGGTGGCGCCCGCTCTGAAATGCGAGACCCCCGAGATCCTGACCAGCGCGCACCGTCAGGACAACCGCCTGGAGGTGCTGGTGTTCAACCGCTTCGACGAGCCGCGCGAGGGCATCGCCGTGCGCATCGACGCCGCCACGCTCGGCCTGAAAGTGGAAAAGGGGCAGACGCTGACGGCGACCGATCTCGATGCCGGCGGCAAGGGATTCAAGGGATGGGAAAAGATCCCGCCCCCCGAGCTGCCCATGGCGTGGACGGCGGCCCCTGGCGAAACCAGCGGCACGCTGACGGTCTCGCTCCGGGCGCATGACTACCGGATTATCCTCATCGAGGCGCAAGACACCAAACAGCCCTGAGCGAGGCGCCAGGCGGCAGAGACCAAACGATGTATTGGTGCCTCACAGGCCGACAAGGCCAAGCGCCTTGCAGAACCCCCGGCTCGCCAGCGTCCTGCCCTCCATTTCGGAGACCCAGCCCTTCTGTAGGGCGGGCGGCCCCCCCCGCCGTTTTCGCGGCGTGGAGACCACGCCGCGTACCTCCGTCGCGCGGGGGCAGCGCGACCGTGCTTCGGTTGCGGATTCGCTGCGCGGCGACCTCCGTGGTTAAATTCTTGTTTCTTGCAGCGGTTTCTGCTGGATAAGGTGTTGACCTGGTCTATTCATCAACCTCAAAGGCTCAAAGACTCAAAGTATTGTACCCGATTGGCGTTTGGCATGTTGCAGTATTGCCAATGCTCGGTTGCCGGAGTGAGTACCGCGACATCGCGAGAAACATGGCCTCGGCGTAACCGCAACGGCCACAACACTCTTTGAGCCTTCGAGTCTTCGTGGTGAATAACGCAGGCTAACGGAAGGCGGACGTATGTCGGGAAACGGTGGCGAAGAAGGGATGACGCACGTGGTCGGAAGCAGAACGAACATGATCAGAGAAAGGAAGTCGAATATGGTTAGGTACGCAGGGTGTCTGGGGGGGGTGCTGGGCGTGCTCCTGTGTGTCGGAAACGTCCGGGCCGACAGTTTCTCGGGCCTTCCGCCGGAGAAGGTTCCCGCCTTCTACGTGCCGAAGATGAGCAAGGCGCCCGTGATCGACGGGGTCATCGACCCCGGGGAGTGGCAGGAGTCCACCGCGGTCAGCGGCGTGGGCCAGCAAACCGATGGGCTCCTGGTGCCGCGGCCCACCACCTTCTTTCTGGGCTGGGACACGGGGCATCTCTATTTCGCCACCCGCCTCTACGTGCGGAAGGGCGACAAGCCGCGCGTCCCGGCCGGCCGCTCGCAGGGTCTCGCCTACGTGTGGGACGACTGCTTGGAACTGCATTGGAAGCCGATGGGCAAGAACCAGCCCGACAAGAACGTCTCCTATAAGTGGTTCGAGAACACCCTCGGCTTTATCGGCGACTGCAGCCGGATCGCGCTGGGCCAGCAGTTCAAGAACTGGGGGCCGAAGTTTATCATCAAGACCCGCTTGACCGAGCCCGGCACCGCCCCGGACGGCGGCCACTGGTGGGAACTGGAGATGAGTACCACCCCCGAGGACTTCGAGCTGACCGGCCCGCACCAGTTGGGCGATCCGTGGCGCATGATGCTCGGCTTCAACGGTCTGCCGCAGTGGAACCAGGACCGCATCGCCTGCAACGGCCCGTACCTCGAAGCCGGCGACGGCTACAACCTGGCCACGCTGGTGGAGAACACCCCGGCCGTGCAGATGACCATGGACAATATCCCCAACCTGGCCAGCGACGGCACGGTGGCGCTCAAGATCAGCGCCTTCAACCCGACCGCGGCGCCGGTCGACCTGGCGATCGAGGTGGACGTCTCCGACCTGACCAAGGAGAAGGAACGCGGGGAGAAATACAGCGTGCCCAATCCGGTCGTCACGGCGCTCAAGAAGACGCAAACCCTGACCGTGGCCCCCGGCAAGTCCGCCGAGTATGTGCTGAACGAGAAGCTCGCCCCGGAGGTGAAGATCGGTGACCTGTGGGTCGAGGTCAAGCAGGGCGATCGCCAGGTGCATCGCTACTGGACGGGCTTCAAAGTCGGCTGGGCCAACGGGTTCCTAGCGCCGGTGCAACAGCCCGACCCGACCAAGTTCGAATTCTCGCTGACCTTCAACCCGGTGCGCTCGTGGGTGCTGGTCAAGGGCGACACCTATACCCTGCCCGACCCGAAGCTGGCCAAGGCGTTGCTCTACACGATCACCCGCGAAGGCGACACCAAGCCGACCGCCGAGGGGCGGATCACGCAGATCGCCGAGTACTACCTGCAGTCGCTGTTGAAGCTCCCGCCGCTGAAGCCCGGGAAGTACAACGTCACGGCGACCATGGAACTGACCGATGGCAAAACGCTCGGCCCCATGGCCAGCGCTTTCGAGAAGAAGGACGAGGCCAAGGAGTTTCCCCGCTGGTGGGGCAAGAAGTACGGTGACATCGAGCGGGTGCTGCCGCCCTACGAAGCGATCAGAAGTCAGAAATCGGAGGGCAGAGGTCAGAAGTCCGAAGGGAAGACCTTTGCGCTGCTGGGCCGCGAATACACCCTGAACGCGATGGGCCTGCCCGCGGCGCTGACTGCACAGGGCGAGGCGGTGCTGGCCGCGCCAGCGCGCATCGTGGCCGTGGTCAACGGCCAGGAAGAAGTCATCAAGCTGGGCGCGCCGAAGATCACCGGGCAGAAGGCGTGGCGCGTGGATTTCACCGGCGAGGCCGAGGGCGCCGGACTGAAGTTCAGCGCGACCGGCTGGCTCGAGCAGGACGGGCTGGTGTACGTCGACCTGACCTATGCGCCGCTGGGCAAGACGCCCGTGACGGTCGATGCCCTGCGCATCGAGTATCCGCTCGCCGAGGCGGATGCCGAGGCGCTCAACTGCATCGGCCCCGGCGAGAACTTCGCCAGCGCCACCTACATGCTCATTCCCAGGGACAAGCAGGGCCCGCTGTGGTCCACCCTGGTCACCGGGATTTCCGGCTGCGGCATGGCGCTCGGTTCGTTCTACCCGACGGTGTGGATCGGCAGCGAACGCCGCGGCTTGCTGTGGTGGGCCGACAACGACCAGGGCTGGGTGCAGGACAACAGTGTCCCGGCTCACGAAGTTCGCCGGGTGTCAGGTGATCAGTTGTCAGTGATCAGTGATCGGTCGGCATCCACCGATAACCGACAACCGACAACCGATAACCGCTCCGCCGTGGTGTTGATCAACAACATCGTGGCCCGACCTATCGAACTGACCGAGGCGCGCACGATTAGCTTCAGCTACAACGGCACGCCCTTCAAGCCGATGCCCCAGGGGTGGCGCATGACCATGGGGACTGAGGACGGCACCTTCTTTGCTCCGTTCCGCGGCGTCCGCAAGGATTCGAAGACCGGGGTGCAGATTCATAATCCGGCCTCCGGCCATATCAACTTCATCCACCCGGAATCGCGCTATCCCGAAGAGTGGCCGGCGCTGTGGGCGGAGCAGAAGGTGAGCGCGGATGGACATGCCAAGGCCAATCAGTGGACGGACCCTCTGGCGGCACGCTCCGGCGGCTTCACCCACCAGTCGTTCCAGATTATGGGCTATGGCGCCAAGTCGCTCGAAAACGACGTCCTCGGCTACTTCGCCACGGACTGGGAGGGCGACACCTGGAACCCGCTCTACATCGATTATGCCATGTGCCTCTTCGAGCCGGCCTTCCGGGACGGCGGCGTGCGCTCGACCTACTGGGACCTGGCCTTCCCGCGCCTGTTCAAGAATCTGTTGGGCGGCTTGGCCTACCAACTGCCCGACGGGCGCGTGCAGGCCGGCTACAATGGCTGGAACCTGCGGCGGTTCTTCATGCGGCTCCATGCCCTGAAGTACGACGCCGGCCTGGTGCCGGGCGCCACCGGGTTCCACTCGACCAACGCCTACATCCCGATCGCCATGCCGTGGTGCGATTCGGTGCTCGATGGCGAGCGCTTCTATGCCAAGGACTCGCCGCTGGACTTCGTTGACAACATGGGCCCGGAACGCTTCCGTTCCATGTCGGTGCCGCAGAACTGGGGTGTCGGTATCTGCTGGATGAGCCGGGGCGCGACGGCGAACCAGTTGGAATGGGTGTGGATGCACGACTCCTGGTGCAATCCCTACCTCTTTAAACAGCGCATGCCGCAGACGGCGCTGGACTGGGGCCTGAACCAGCCCGACAGCGTCTACGTTCCGTACTGGCGCAACCCCTACGTCACCTGCGCCGACAAGGACGTACTGATCTCCACGTGGCGCATGGGTGGCCGGGCGGTGCTCGGGATCTTCAACTTCAACCGCAAGGACGCCAAGGACGCCGAGATCAAGGTGGACTGGGCGAAGCTCGGACTGAACCCCAAGCAGGGGCTCGTTCGCAGGCTCTGGGCCTGTGAAGGCTATCCGGCCGGCAAGGATTATCCGGCGCTTCCAGCCAACCCCGCCACGGCCGAACTGGCGGGCGGTGCCTTGCAGCTCAAGGGCTTACCCGCGCACAAACTGCTGCTGATCGGTTTGGCCGCGCCTGAGGCCGCCGAAATGGAACGGGCGACGAAAGCCTTGCCAGCCTGGGTCGCTGGCGGCCTGCCTGCCTCGGTTATCGACTTCGGCATGGTCGATAAGGCGGCGAAGCACTTCGTGCCAGGCCAGGCCCCCGGCGTCACCTGCGACGCCGCCGCCATCCAGGTTGGCATGTGGCAGCTTCCCGACCGCGTGATGCTCGCGGTCTACAACAGCGATGAGAAAGTGGCCAAGACCGCCAACCTTGCGGTGGATCTGGACAAGCTCGGCCTGAAACAGAAGCTGATCTGGCAGGAGATCATCGGCGCGCGCCAGCTCTACGCCGAAGACAAGGCGCCGGGGCCGGCGTTCGATTACTATGGCGGCAAGCTCGCGCTCCCGGCTATCCCGCCCAAGAGCGGCCGGCTCGTGACGATCCGGAAGTATTGAGGCAACAGATAATCCTTTGGGACCGCCGGGGCTGGTCAGCCAGCCCTGGCAGTCAGCGGCCGGCCGGTGCTGCACCCACAAGAAATGGGAGAAAGCGAATGACAGGCAAACGGTTGAAGGTGGCGCTGATCGGCGCCGGTGGCGTGGTGATGATCAAGCATGTGGAGGCCTATGCGGCGCTCGCGGCGCGGCTGGAGCCGTGGGTCATCTGCGATCCCTCGGACGCGAACCGGCGGCGCGCGGCGGCCCATTTCGGCGTGCCGCCGGAGCGGTGCGTGGCCTCGCTGGGCGAACTGGAAAGGTTCCGTAACGACATCGATTTCGCCGTGGTGGCCACGCCGGTGAGCGCCCATGTGTCCTGTGTCCATGGCGTCGCCAGGCTGGGTTGGAATGTGCTGTGCGAGAAACCGCTGGCGATGAATCTGGCCGAAGTGGATGCCATGATCCAGGCCACGTGCGCGGCGGGCGTCTTGTTCGGTGTGGTTCATAACCTCTACTTCATGAACATCACCGGCGATTGCCTGGCGCCGATCCGCGAAGGCCGCCTGGGCGAGATCAAGCTGGTGCGCTGCGAGAGCCATTCCGACTCCTGGCAACCCGGCGAATGGCGCGCCAACAAGGCGGTGGCCGGATTTGGCCACTTCTTCGACTGCCTGTATCACGAGCTCTATCTGACCCGCGCGGCCATCGGCGCGCCCATCACCCGTGTCTATGCGCAAGTGGCCAACCTCACCTGCCACGACATCACGGTGGAGGATACCGTGCTCTGCCTGCTGGAGTTCGCCAACGGGGCCATGGCCGTGCTGCAGGACTGCAAGGCCTTTCACGGGCGGGGCATTTCGGTTTTCGAGACGCATGGCACCAAGGGTTCCATCATCCGCAACCTTCCGCCGCCGGAGGATCGCCGCTGGCTGCACACAGACGCCGGTGTCGAGGCCGTGCCGCCGGCGCCCGGAGCTTCTGGCGGAGGGGACGTCGGGGTCTTCGATGCCTTTGCCAAGGCACTGGAAACTGGCACGCCGCTGCCGCCGCCGATCTCGGCCACCGAGGATGGCCGGGAGAATCTGCGCATCCTCCTGGCCGCCTATGAAAGCGGCGCGACCAGACAACCGATTGTGCTGTGAAAGGAATAGACGAATAGACCGACTGGGGACAGGGAATCTGTGAGCGCCCTTCACAGTTCTGCGTTCAGCGTTCGATGTTCGACGTTCTCGGAGGTCGAGGCTGTGCCTAGCCGCAAGCAGCGGAAACGGCCAATGGAAGCGGTGCCTCCGCGGTTCGGATTGACACACGTTCCCTGTCCCCTCCATGTCCCTGAACCCTGAACCCTCCGCTTGCACAACTGGAGGTTTTGCAGGCGCCTCTTCTGTTTGCCTGTCCCCAGTTCCTGTGTCGTTTTTTGCCTTGAACGCATTGGGGCATCGGGGGAAGATATGCGCATGACAACGGAACTCACATTCGATGTCGCCCAGGAGGCGGATGGCGGCTTTGTCGCCGAGGCCATTGGGGAGGACATCTTCACTCAGGGCGATACGTGGGCTGAACTCTGCCGCAACGTCCGCGAAGCGGTGGCCGCGCACTTTCTTGACGGTCAGCCGCCTGCTGCGGTCCGTCTTCACTTGGTGCGGGATGAAGTGCTGACGCCCGCATGAAGCTACCGCGCGACATCTCGGGCACGGAACTGGCCTCTGTGCTTTGCCGCCGGTGGGCATACAGACAGGTTCACCAAGTCGGCAGCCACATCGTCCTGGATACCGGCACGCCGCATGCCCACCGCATCTCAATCCCTGCCCATGCTCCGCTTCGGCTTGGCACATTGAACGGCATCCTCCGCGCCGTGGCGGCCCACAAGCGGACCACGCGAGAAGCAATCCTCGACAGCTTGTAGGCGTGTCGGCCCAGTCCCACAGCATCTCTGTCCCCAGACCGCGGATACCTCGTGACCGGGAATGCGCGGAAAGGTGACCATGGGGTTCTGGCCGCGGAAGGTGTTCAGGTCCGAGCCACAGTAACCGACCCACGCTACCCGCACGAGCACCTCGCCTGCGGCCGGCACCGGCACGGGGCGCTCGACCAACTCGGTATGGCCGGGTTCAACGATGCACAAAGCTTTCATGGGCACTGGTCCCCAAACTGACGCCAGACGCTCCCTGATCCTGCGGACCCTAACAACCCGCTCACCGCACCACCAGCCGCGGCGGGATGAGACGGACGACGGGTTTCGGGAAGGTTTGGCCGGCCATGACGTCGCGGAGGATGCCGCAGGCGAGGTCGGCGATCATATCGAGATTCCAGTTGAGGGTCGTGAAAGGCGGCCACGAACTCTGGCTGAAAGGGGTGTCGCCGTCGCCGACGAACGTGAGACGCTTCAGGGCACCCGGCCAGAGCTGGCGGATCGCCTCGTGAACGCACCAGGCGTCCACGTCGCGCAACCCCACAACGGCCGTCGGGGCGTCGTGGCCGGTCAGGATGCGGGACAGTTCGTATTCGTTCAATGCGGAGCCTTTGGCCCGTTCGTACTGGCACGACAGTTGGGTCGCGCGGCCGCCGCGGCTGGTCCACAGTCCCGCCAGACCGGTGCCGATACGGTTCTTCTCCGGCGGACAGACACCTCGTCCGTCCCAGAGGCCCGCGGCCCAGAGCATGTTGTCGGGGGCCGTGATGAGCAGCCGGCGGTGGCCCGCCGTCCACAGGTGGTCGGCCAGCAGCCGGTTCCCCGCGGCGTAATCCACCAGGATGCGGTGCACGCGGTCGAGCAGCAGGTCGGATTCCCAGGTGATGACCGCGAGCGCGCACTTGCTTCGGAGCTCGGCCCGCTGCAGCGCGTCGAAGGGAAACCCGCCGCCGCCCCTGAGGATAAGAGAACGGGCCGGTGACAGCACGGCGCGCCGCAATAGTTCGGACGCGTCGCCGTGGCTGGTGTCCAGCACGGAGGCGAGCATGCCAAGGTCGTGCAGGCGTTTGTGCAGCAGGGCGGCCATCTCCGCAAACACATGGCCCGAGGCGGACATGCAAAGCACCGCGCCGTGCAGCGGGTCGAGCTGTGCGCTGCGGTCCAGCACGTAGGTGCCGGACCCGTGCCGCCGGACGACATAGCCCTCGGTCTCGAGCCGCGTCAGGGCGCGGTGTACCGGAGACGTCCCGGCACCGAGGTCGGTGGCGAGTTGGCGCAAGGACGCCAGCTTCTCGCCGGGCAACACGCGGGCATCGAGAATGCCCTCGCGCAACACCCCGTACACCCGGTCGGACTGACTGAGTTTGGTTCGCCATTTACCGCCCATGTTCGATCCGAACTCCTTTCCAACCGGAGGGTAAGAGCGTACGCGGGCAGCCGGACTCTTGTCCAGATAAGTGTAACAGTTTCTTTCGTTGGTCTGTTGATTCGTCCGGAATGCGATGTGTAACATTAAGGCCGTCACAAGGCAGTCTGTCGCGATGCGGCGGAGCGCCACAAAACCAGAGAGCGGTAGGGATAGGGAGGTGCGCGATGAGGAAGCGCATGGCGGTTCAGTTTCTGATCGTGGTGGCGGGCGTGAGCGGCCCGCTGGCGGCGGGTGCCGCTGCGTACTACTGGGACAGCAATGGTTCAACGACCGGCGCCGGCGCCACGCCGAACGGCACCTGGGGCGTGAACAACTACTGGAACACCGCGTCCGACGGCACCGGCACGCCCGGCGCGTGGGTGGACAACAACTACGCGGTGTTCTCCGCCGGCACGGACGCGACTGGGGCGGCGATCGTCGTGCAGGGCTCCAAAACGATCAAAGACCTCAAGATCGAGGAGGGCAGCTACACCTTCTCCGGCGCCAGCTCACCCCAACTGCGTTTCGCAAACGGCTCGGGCGATGATGCCGACTTGACGGTCGCAGCGGGCGCCTCCGTCCTGTTTGGAGCATCCCTACCCGTCAAGTTTGTAAATAGCGGGTTCGAGGCATGGACCATCAACGGCGCGGCACGGTTCGATGGCACCGTCACGACAGAATCAGGCAACACCCAGGTCAGCAAGTACGGCGCCGCGACGTTGACGCTTGGCAACACGTTCAACGTCGGCGGCTCTCAGATTGATCTCTATGCGGGCGACGTGCTCATCACCGGTGCCGGCCAGGTCACCGGCGGTCAACTGCGGCTCAAAGGCGGGAATCTTCTCCTCGGCACAGATACGGCGTTCGGGGGATCGGCGAACAGCGTCCAATGGGCCAACAGCTCGTCGCGTATCAAGTCCGCCGACAGCACGCCGCGAACCATGAACTGGCCGGTCAGTATCGGCAACAACATCAGCCCCACGTTCGAGGGTGGGGCGCTGACGTTCGGCAGCACGGTCACGCTCGGCGGTGGCTCAGGAGACTGGTACGTGAACACGCCGACCACGCTCAACGGCGCGGTCGGCGGCTCCGCCACCCAGGTTCGCAAGCGGGGCACCGGCACGCTGACGATCGGCAACACGTTCAACTTCGGCGGCTCTCAGTTTGATCTCTATGCGGGCGACGTGCTCATCACCGGCGCCGGCCAGATCACCGGCGGCGACACGCGGCTCTACAGCGGCAACCTGGTCCTCGGCAATAACACCAGTTTCACTTCCGGTCGCACCGTCGGATGGGAAAACACGGTTTCCACCATCAAGACCGTGGACGCGACCGCCCGCGAACTGCCTGCAGGTGTGTATGTGACGGTGAATCCCACCTTCAACAGCCCGGGGGACCTGGTGGTCAAGGGTTCGTACTACAAACCGGTCGGTCCCGCCGTGAGCCAAATTACCGTGAACGGTCCCGGCAAGATCACCTTGGCCGGCAGCGTCGGCGGCTTTGCCAACCTCAACAAGTACGGCACCGGCACGCTGGTCGTCGCCGGCTCCGCCTCGGTGAATAATGACTCGCGCGTGTATGCGGGCACGCTGCTGGTCAACGGGAGCTGGACGACGACGTCTCGCCTCGACGTCGACTCCGGCACCGCCGTGGGCGGCAGCGGCACGATCGATCTGGGGAGCGGACAGGGCGTCAACAACTGGGGGACGCTGACCCCCGGCAGCGGCTCGGGTTCTACGAACGGCACGCTGACTGTTGCCGACAATCTAACGATGAAGAACGGTTCGACCTATATTCACGAACTGAACGACCTGGTGGACGTTAAGGGTACGCTTGACCTCGACAACAACTGGACGCTGCAGTTGACCGGGCCGGGCTTCAGTCGAGGCGGGCAGGTCACGCTGTTCAAGTACGGAACGCTGGCATCCAGCCCCGACCTGATTCCCTCCTTCACCTTCTCGAACCTCGGATTCACGCCCGGCACGTTGACGATGGTCAACGATACGGCGAACAAGCAGATCGTCCTTCTCGGAATCAAGAAAGCTCCTCCCGCCGGGACGGTGCTTTCGCTCCGTTGACCGTGCGACACGATGTCCAAGTACGGGCGAGAAGTCGCCATGAACGCAGGGAAGAACCATCTGAATCGGAGTATGGTTCGGAGCCTGGCAGGGCGGGTGATCGCAGGCGTGCTGGTGACCGGCGGCAGCGCCAATGCCGCCACGTCGGAACGGGTGGTGCCGCACACGATCCGGGCGCCCATCTTGGACGGCGTCTTGGAAGCGGGGGAATGGGACGATGCGTTGCGGGTGACCGGGATGATCGATCAGTTCAGCGGGCAACCCGCCGCCCGCCAGGCGATCTTCTGGGTCAAGGTCGACAGCCATAACATCAACATCGCCCAGCGTTCCACCGTGCAACCGCGCGAGTGGGCGCCGAAAACGCCGCCGATCTGGTTCGACAAGGGCGACAGCAGCTTCGTCGTCGGCCTGGCTCCGGGGCGGGTCAACCGTGGCGACGAGCCGAGCCACTATCTGCTGCGCGTCAACCTGCACGGGCAGATGCGGACGCAGGAGATCGCCTGGAAGATCAAGGGGGTGCCGATGACTTTCCCGCATCCGGCCTGGAAGGATGCGTCCTTCATGAGCGGCAACGCCGCTTCTGTCGAGGGCAAAGTGGGGGGGGCTCTGTCCTGCTCGGGACGTGATGCGGCCTGGACGGAGCTCCACGCCCCGGCGCTGGAGCCTGAGCAGTTGACCTTGTCGGCCTGGGTGTTTCTGAATAGCGATCAAGACCAGAACAAGGGCGATAGTCGGTCGTGGATTGTGAGCAAGAATGACAATGAATGGAGCGATGGCCACTACGCGTTGCTGTTGGCGGGAAAACAACCCGGTGCCTACCTGAACATTGGCGGCGGCGGAGGGAATGTTTTTTCGGTCACGGGCAAGCAGGCCCTGGAACTGAAGCGCTGGCATCATTTGGCCATGACCTACGACAACCAAGAGCTGAAGCTCTATGTAGACGGAGTCCTGTCCGCTTCAAGAACGGTCAACAAGAAGCGGACGTCGGGGGCCGGCGGATTCATGATCGGCGGCAGGCCGGACCGCTTTTCAATGCCGTTCGCCGCGGGGGATTTCCGAGGGGTCGTGGACGAGGTGAGGTTGTACGAGCGTCCGCTACCCGAGGCGCAGGTGGCCGCTCTGGCAAAGGAACCGGCGCAGGCTCCGGCAGAGGGGCTGGTTCGCGCCTGGTCCTTCGATGAGGCGGCGGTGGCTGGCCCGAGGCGGAGCCTGGGACAGGCGTTCAACACAGACCGGACCGAATGGACCAGCGAGGTTTCGATCCCGCTGTCGGACATGAAGATCGATGCGATCCGGGAGGGCGAGACCTGGGGCTTGTGGTTCGCGCGCGACTATGAGGCTGCGGAGCAGACGGCCAGCGGGCGGTCCAGCGACTGGAAGTTCGGCGACGGTCGGCGGCACTATGGCCGGGCGTTCTACAACAACTATCGGCTGGCGAAGGAGTATGCGCCAGCGCGCGTGAGCGGGCTTCCCGCGGACCCGGCGCCGAGGCCGAGCGCGGCGGACGCGCTCGGGAACGCGGTTGCG
The DNA here is from genome assembly GCA_964652365.1 of uncultured Lentisphaerales bacterium. Classification (GTDB taxonomy): domain Bacteria; phylum Verrucomicrobiota; class Kiritimatiellia; order RFP12; family CAZZCT01; genus CAZZCT01. Next base: position 4,638 of record CAZZCT010000080.1, on the reverse strand, counting down.
TCCGTCCCCGATTTCTCCTTCACGGGCTACCACAAAGGGGGCGGAATGCCGGTCTCCGACTCCACGCTCAGGCAATATGGCGTCTACACCGGCGTGGGGGAGAAGGAATTGACCGCCACCTCCTACGATCCCATCACGGGGGACTTCTACGCGCGGCTGGATATCAGCCCGCTGCCCGAAGTACAAAAGGCGGCGCGCGGGGAGATCGTCATCCGCAAGGCCGGAGAAGCGAAGCCGATCGTCATCCACCCGATCCCGGACTTTCGTGGCGGCCAGCGCAAGGTGCGCTTCCCTCTGCCCGAGCTGACGCCCGGCGTCTATCAGGCCACGGCAAGCATGTACGATGCCGAGGGCGGGCTGATCGGCCAGGCCCGGCAGAACTTCATCCGCTTCGACCATGCGAAGGACCTCCCCTGGCTGGGCAATACGCTCGGGGTCACTGACAAGGTGTTACCGCCGTGGGAGCCGGTGAGGAAGGTGTCAGGGTTCAGGGTTCAGGGTTCAGAGAGGACCGGCCAAGAGCCTGAAACCCGAAACCTGCAACCTGAAACCTCTACGGCCTTCTCCTGCTGGGGCCGGACCTATCATGTGGACGGCAGCGGGCTGTTCACTGGGATCGACACGTCGGCGCAGAGCGGTCTTGAGCAGGTGGCCAAAGACATCTTTGCCGGGCCGGTGCGCGTGGAAGTGATCGCGGACGGGAAGGCCGTGGCGCTGGCCGCCGCCGGGCTGGAGGAGGTCAAGACCGCGGCGCACGAGGCGAGCTATCGCGGGGAACTTGTCGGCAACGGCTGGCGCATTACCACCCGCGGGCGCCTGGTATACGACGGCTACGTGGAGCACCGCCTGACTATCGCGCCAGAGGGGGAGGGCGAGCGGCGGGCCGACCGCATCCGGCTGGTCATCCCGCTCAAGGGCGAGGAGGCCACCCACCTGCATGCGGCGGCGGGAAACTGGTTCAGGAGTGCGGTCTCTTCGATCGCGCTGGAGGGCGATGGCGTGCTCTGGCACAGCGGCCAGTCGCACGGCCTGGGGGTCGTGCCGCACACACAGAACTGGGGCGGCATGATGACCGTAGGCGACTTCAAGCCCTACGTCTGGATTGGCGGGCCGAACCGGGGGCTGGCCTTCATGGCCGACAACGATCAGGACTGGGTTCCGGACGATGAGAAGAAGGTGCATGCCATCGACGTGGTGCGGGACGGCGACAAGGTAAACCTGGTTCTGAATCTCGTCGCCCGCCCTTTCACCTTCACCGCGCCGCGGGAGGTCGTCTTCAGCCTGCAGGCCACGCCGATCCGGCCGCTCGAACCCGACTTCCGCGATCGACTGGCGCGCCTGCAATTGCAGACCGCCTTTCCAGGCTCCGATGCGGACGGTTGGTGCTGGAACGGGAGCCAGTTCCGGCTTGACGGGCAGCATCTGGTCGGCGGGCACGGCTCGACGCCGTATCCCATCAACTGGGACCGCAATATCAACAAGCGTAAGCAGTGGGAAGGCCATCATATCCCCATCATCTTCACCCCGTATCAGAGCCAACTCAACCTGATGACGTTCGCCGAGGTGGACGACCCGCGCATGCCGCCAGGCAAGCAGGCGAGCGACGTGTATGGCTACATCTTCCCGCACATCGCCGCCGGCTGTCTGGAGCACGGCAACCTGAATATCGCCAGACCCGATTTGGAATACCGGCTCTGGTGCTACCAGGCGTGGATCAAAGGAACCGAACTCAAAGGCATGTACTTCGACCAGACCGAGCCGATCCTCGGCGCCAACCCGGCCGCCGGGTGCGGCTACATGCTCGACCTGCCGGACCGGCCCCAGCTTCACGGCAAGGTCCAGCCGGGCTACCTGCTGACCAACACCCGCGCGTTCTACCAGCGGCTGCGCACGCTCTTTGTCGAGAACGGCGTGGATCATCCGATGATCTGGATTCATGACACTGACGCCGCCATGATCAGTGCCTTCGCTTTCGTCGGCGCCTTCCTCGACGGCGAGAATACGCCGCATCTGACTGTCGAGCAGCCCTGGTTCGATAAGAAATACGACCCTGAACGCATGCAGGCGCTTTCAAACCATGGCAAGTTGGGCGTCGGCTCGGTCTGGCTCGACATGATTCAAGGAGACGGAGGCGGCATTAGCAACGAACTGAAGTCCAAGCTCTGGCGATGTGTGCAGGGGTATGCTCGCGTGCACGATTTCGCCGACCGCTGGAACTACCTCAAGTGGGCGCCGTTCGATCCGAAGAAGCCGATGACGTTCCTACCCTACTGGGATCCGAAGGTCGCGGCGGCGCTGAAGACGGACGCGCCGGACATCCTGGCCAGCGCCTACCGGCAGGACGACCGGCTGCAAGTCTTCGTCTTCAACCGCTCCGATCGGCGGCGCGAGGGGGTGCAGATCACGGTTGACGCCGCCGCCCTGGGCCTGCCGAAGGGGCAGACGGTGAAGGCGACCGATCATAAGGGCTGGGAGGGCTTCCGCGTTAACGATCTCGAGTTTGACCTGCCCATGGACTGGAAGGCGGCCGGCACAACGAGCACACTTACACTGACCATCCCGCCGCATGATTATCGCGAACTGCTGTTGGAAGTGGCCCAGCCATAAACCAGGCTGATGCGCTAAACCCTTCAAAGAGAAGCCGCAGACAAGAATACGCGCTGTCCGCTTTGACAGAACGTAACGAACCCAAAAGAGACGACACATGAGAAAGAAGCACTGGATGAGGATGCTGGCGGCGAGCGCCGGCGTGTTGCTGTCATCGTACACCTCGGCCTGGGCCGCGGATGAGTATGGCCTGCCGCCGGAGCAAATGCCGCAACTGCAGATCCCGCGGCTGAGCAAGCCGCCGCTCATCGACGGGGCGATCGACGCGCAGGAGTGGAAAGAGGCCGTCGCCGTGAGCGGGATCGGCGCTTTCCCGAAGCACACCCTCATTCCTCGCCCCACGACTTTCTTCCTCGGCTGGGACGAGGGACACCTCTATTTCGCGGCCCGCGCCTATGTACGGCCCGGCTACAAGCCCAGGATCATGGACGGCCGATCCGAAGGCCGTGCCTATGTGTTCGATGACGGCATGGAACTGGGCTGGTGGCCGATTGGCAAGAACGTCCCGGCTGCCAAAATGCAGGACTCCTTCAAGCTGTTCCTGAACTGTCTCGGCTTCAAGGGCGACTGCTCGCGCAACAGCCTGGGTCAGCAGTTCAAGAACTGGAACCCGCGGTTCGTGGTCAAGACCCGCATCACCCAACCGGGCACGGCGCCCAACGGCGGCAGTTGGTGGGAACTGGAGATGAGTTCCACTCCCGAGGACTTCGATCTGGCGGGCAATCACCAGGCCGGTGATCCGTGGCGGCTCATGCTCGCCTTCAATCATCTGCCCTGCGCCCCCTGGAACCAGTCGCGCATCCCCTGCATTGGCCCCTTCCAGGCGCCGTTCGGCTACACGCTGGCGACCCTTGTCGAGAACGCGCCGTCGGTGCAGATGACCATGGACAGCCTGCAGAATCTCGCCTCGGACGGCACCGCGTCGATGCGGATCACGGCCCACAACCCCACGGCCAAGCCGGTCTCACTGGACGTCAACGTCGGGGTCACCCGTGGCGAGGCGGCGGCGCTCACGAAGACCGAAACGCTCACGGTTCAGCCCGGCAAGACGGCCGAGTTGGTCTTGGACGAAAAGGCGCCGGCAGGCGTCAAGCAGGGCGTGCTGAGCGTTTCAATCAAGCAGGACGGCACGGAAATCTTCCGCTATGGCATTCCCTACGAAGTCGGGCACATGAGCGCCCTGCTGGCGCCGGTGACGCCGCCGGATCCGGCCCAGTTCAATTTCTCCGCCCAGTTCAACCCGGTGCGAAGCTGGTTGCTGGTCAAGGGCGACACCTACTACCTGCCCGATCCTGCGAAGGCGCGGGAGCTGCGCTACCGCGTGGTGCCGGAAGGCGGCGGGAAGCCCGTGGCCGAAGGCGTGATGACCGAACAGAGTTCGGAGTATTTCATGCAGAAGCTCATCGAGCTGCCGCCGCTGCGGCCGGGCAAGTACACGGTTACGGCGACGATGAACGTCGCGGACGCTCCCGACCGCGGCCCCATGACCGCCACCATCGAGAAGAAGGATGAGGCGAAGGCGTTCCCCGAATGGTGGGGCAAGAAGTTTGGCGATGTCGAGCGCGTCCTGCCGCCGTACGCCGCCCTGCGAGCGGCTCAGGTGTCAGGTGTCAGGGTTCAGGAAGGCCGCCGGCAACCGATCACTGATCACCGGTCACCGATCGCTGGTTTCTCCCTCCTCGGCCGCGAGTACGCCTTTGACGCGCTCGGGCTGCCGGCCGCCATCCGCTCTGCGGGCGATGCGGTGCTGGCGGCGCCGGCGCGGATCGTGGTGACCGTGAACGGGCAGGAGACCGTGATCCCCGTGGGCAAGCCGAAGATTATCGAACAGAAGGACTGGCGTGTGCGTTTCACCGGCGCGGCCGAGGGCGCAGGACTGAAGCTCAGCGCCACCGGCTGGCTGGAGCAGGACGGCCTGGTCTATGTGGACCTGACCTACAAACCGGCGGGCAGGGCGCCCGTGACCATCGACGCTCTGCGCATCGAATATCCGCTGGCGGAGGACGACGCCGACGCGCTGGTCTGCATCGG
>CAZZCT010000079.1:0-21490 GCA_964652365.1 uncultured Lentisphaerales bacterium | reverse complement strand
GGCGAGGAGAACGGCATCGCCGATGCCGACAACGCCACCATCGGCGGCGGCGAGTACAACCGCATCGTCGCCGGCGCCACACACGCCACCATCGCAGGCGGCCGGGAAAACGCGGCCAGCAACGCGTACGCCACGGTCAGCGGCGGCAGGGCGAACGTGGCGCGCAGCTACGCCACGGTGGGCGGCGGAACCGCGAACCGGGCAACCGGGCTCGCGGCAACCGTCGGCGGTGGCGAAGGTAACGTCGCGAGCCATGAACACACGACCGTGGCTGGCGGCAACCTCAACGTCGCGGCCGGATACGTCTCCACCGTCGGCGGCGGACGGAGCAACCAGGCGACCGCGCCCTACACGGTGGTTGCGGGCGGCCAATCCAACTCGGTTTCCGACTGGTGGGGAACGGTCGGCGGCGGCCGACAGAACACGGCTTCCTGGCAGGAGGCAACGGTCGGCGGCGGCCGACAGAACGCGGCGAACGGCCCGCTCACCACGATTGGCGGCGGGAACGGCAACAGCGCCGGTGGCGACAGCGCCACGATTGGCGGCGGCACCAGCAACGTCACCTCCGGCGTTGGGGCCACCGTGGGCGGCGGCGCCGGCAACCGGGCCGCGGATGCCTACGCGACCATCCCTGGCGGTGACGGCAACTACGCCGGCAGCCGCGCTTTCGCGGCCGGACACCGCGCCAAGGCCAACCACAACGGGGCGTTCGTGCTGGCTGACGCGCAGGACGCCGACTTCGCCAGTGCGCGCACTAACTCCCTCAACGCCCGCTTCTCCGGCGGCTACAACCTGACCGGCGGCGCAATTTCGGGCGATGGTTCCGGACTCGCCAGCGTCAACGCGGCCACGTTGGGTGGGGTGGCCATGTCGAAAACCTCGCTCTACTATGTTTACGCAGACCAGAACGTACCCGGCGGAAGCATCGTGCAGGTCCAAGTCGAGGCTCGCGACACCAACGACATTCCGATCGGTGCTTTCTGTAACCCCGAGCTTGGCTCTGGCATGCAGGTCGTGGGGTGGTACCAGGAGGGTTGGACCAACCTGACGATGAAGGCGAAATACCGGGCTAGTGTTCTCAACCCCAGTGAGCACACGCGCAATGCCAGGGCGTCCATGATCTGCATTGCGGTTCCGTGATGAGGTGACGCCATGAAACGTGTGCCGAGACAACGACAAGCGCATCTTCTGGCCGTGTTCGCTGCGACGATCGCATCCGCCGCCCTTGCCGATCCCGCCCTACGCACGTCCGTGCTCGACGCGGGCGGGGGGCGCGTGGCTGGTGGTGCGATCGTAATCGACGCCTCGCTGGGCGACGTGAGCGGGATCGGCGTGGACGATCCAGTTGTGCTCAAGGCCGGCTACATCGGGCAGCTCTTCGACCTGGCCGGGCTGAGCGTGACCGCGAACCCGACCAATGTTGCCGAGCAGGCGACGCGCCAACTGGCGGCCGCCGCACGCTACGACGACGACACGGTCGGGCCGCTGGACGGCGCCGTGCAGTGGTCGGTCGCCTGGGGGCCGCTGACCGGCGTGAGCGGCAGCGGCCTGGCCACGGCCGGCGCGGTCTATCAGGACACAGGCGCCGGCGCGCGGGCAACCTGCGACGGGCTGGTGGGTACGGTGGCTTTGCTCGTGCAGGACGTCAACCCGGACAACTACGGCCTCTACGCCGCGGACGGAGTGCCGGACGCGTGGCAGGTGTCGCGCTTCGGCGTCGACAACCCGAACGGCGTGGCCGGCGCCGACCCGGACAACGACACGGTGCCCAACAGCGGCGAGTATGCCGGCGACACCAACCCGAGCGACGACACCTCGTACCTGCACCTGACGGCCGTGGCGGCTGAAGGCGCTTCGGCGGTGCGGGTGACGTGGAAGGGCGGGCAGCTCGCCACGCAGGTCCTGGAACGCAGCCCGACGCTCACTGCGCCGGACTGGACGCCCATCTACACCAACCTGCCACCCACGCCGGTCGAGGACGATCACCTCGATGCGGCGGCTGCGGGAACGGCCGGGTTCTACCGCGTCCGCGCGGTGCGGTGATCCACAGGCTTGAATGACACTCGGCGCTGTGCGCACGTACCTTACCCACAAACAGGGAGGACACAATGAACGGCAGGCGGATGGCGGCCCTTTTGGCTGCCGCATGGGTGGCGGGGTTGGTGCGGGCGGCCGTGCCTGAGATGATGAGTTACCAGGGGCGGCTGACGGTGGGGGGGACGAACTACACCGGCACGGCGACGCTCAAGTTCGCGGTGGTCGACGCCGGCACGGATGTGTCGGAGACCGCCACTGCCTTCGCCATGGCCATGGGGGGGTTCATTGGCGGCGTCTTCGTGATGGAGGGCGGCGCCGCCTACTCCGCCGCTCCAGAGGTGCAGGTAACCGACGACTTCGGCTCCGGGGCCGTGCTGCAGGCGCAGGTGTCGGCCGAGGGGGCGGTCACCAACATCGTGATCGTCAATGGCGGCCACGACTACGTGATGCCGGTCGTGACGATCGCCGCGCCGCCGCCGCTGCTGTCGCACGTCACCTACTGGAGCAACGACGGCACGCCCTCCGGTGAGCCCACCAACGGCGTGAGCGTGACGGTGACGAAGGGGCTTTTCTCGGTGCTGCTGGGCGACACCAGCCTGCCGAACATGAACGCCCTGCCGGCCAGCGTCTTCGCCACCGGCGACGAGCATGTGCGCGTGTGGGCCAGCACCGGTGGCGCGTTCCAGCTCCTGGCGCCCAACCGGCGCGTGGGTGCCGTGCCTTACGCCATGTTGGCGGCCAGCGTGCCGCCGGATACGATCACCGGCTGGCAGATCGCCGACGGTTCGATCACGGCCTGGGACATTGGCGTGGACGAGGTGTGGTACTGGAACATCCATGACGATGCCGTACGGACGGAGCACATCTACGCCGGGGCGGTGACCGGCGCCAAGATTCTCGACGGAACGGTTGCCAATGCCGACCTGGCGCCGAACGCCGTGACGGGGGGCAAGGTCGCCGACGGGACGCTCGCGCTGGCCGACCTCGGCGCCAGCGGCGCCGCGGCCGGTCAAGTGCCGAAATGGAACGGAAGCGCCTGGGCACCCGCGAACGACCTCACCAGCGGCGGCTACACGCTGGCGGGGTACAAGGAGAACGGCACCTTTGTCCCCTCGCCGCAGGCTACCGGCACCGATGCGATCGCCCTCGGTCAGGGCAACAGCGCGGGGGCCGACCGCAGCACCATCGGCGGCGGCAGCGGCAACACCATCGGCAGCGGAGCGACCGCGGCGGCGGTGGGCGGCGGGCAGAACAACAACATCCAGGCATCCTCGCTCTACGCCACGATCGCCGGCGGTCGAGACGGTCTCATCATGAGCCCTGCGCCCTATGCCACCATTGGCGGCGGCTACGGCAACACGGTGCACTACAACGCCGACCACGCCACCATCGCCGGCGGCAAGTACAACGCCATCAAGGGCTACGCCACCAACGCCGTGGTCAGCGGCGGGCACGAGAACGTTGTCGACGTGGACGGATTTCACGCCGTCATCGCCGGCGGCAGCGGCAACCGCATCGGGCGGCGCACAACCGGCGCCGTGATCGGCGGGGGAGCGCGGAACGGCATTTCAAACGACGCGCCCTGTGCCGTGGTTGCAGGTGGATACAACAATCGGATCGACATCAACTCGCCCTATGCGACCGTGGCAGGTGGTTGGTCCATCGGTATCGGTGTTTGTTCAACCGGCGCTGTGGTCGTCGGCGGATACAACAACGGCATTGGCGCGCGCGCACCTTGCGCCGTCGTCGGCGGCGGCGACAACAATATCGTTGGCCCGGACTCGGATCACGCCACTGTAGCCGGGGGGAGATCCAACAGAGTCGGCACGCGCGTGCCCTACGGAACCGTGGGCGGTGGCACGCAGAACCAGATCGGCAACGAATCCGATGCCGCCACCGTGGCCGGCGGCTACGGCAACGACATTGATCTCGACGCGCCCTTCTCCACGGTGTCCGGCGGCGAGTACAACCGGATTTCCACCTGGGTGGATCACGCCACGATCGGCGGTGGCGGCCTCAACGACATCGGTGGCATCGCGGGCTTCGCGACCATCGCCGGCGGTCAGGAGAATCAGGTCCACGGCGAAGCCGCCACGATATCCGGCGGTCGGTTGAACGCCATCGGCAGCACATGGGGCACCATCGCGGGTGGCTATGCGAATCAGATCGATTTCGAGACGCCCGGCGCCGCGGTCGGCGGCGGCGGCGTCAACGGCATTGGCGCGCGCGCCACGTACGCGACCGTGGCCGGCGGCTACAACAACACCATCGACGAGGACGCCCGGCGCGCGACAATATCCGGCGGCGATGGCAATCGCGTCGGGGCTGCGGCTGCCTACGCGACCGTGTCCGGCGGCAACAATAACAAAGCCAATGCCGCGGGAGCCACGGTTCCGGGAGGAGCGGGGAACATCTGTTCCGGAAGCTATGGATTGGCTGCCGGCCAACATGCCCGTGTCATGCACAACGGCGCTTTTGTCTGGGGTGATTCCTCGACCTCGGACTACGTCGACTCCGCCAGCGCCAACAGTTGGACGATTCGGGCGGCGGGCGGGTACCGTCTCTTCTCCAATGCAGCCGGTTCGATCGGCGCGGCGCTGGCACCGGGCGATTCCGCCTGGTCGGCGCTGAGCGACCGCGAGAGCAAGCGCGAGATCCAGCCGCTTGACGGCGGCGTCGTGCTGGCGAAACTGGCAACCTTGCCGGTCTGTTCCTGGCAGTACCGCGATGACCCCGCCGGACGCACGCACTACGGTCCCATCGCCCAGGACTTCCATGCCGCGTTCGGCTTGGGTAACGACGAACGGATGATCAACACCGGCGACCTCGACGGTGTGGCCCTGGCCGCGATCCAGGGGCTGAAGCATGAGAACGACGAGCTGAAAGCCCGGGTCGCGAAACTGGAGCAGACACTTGAGAAGCTGAGCGCCGCCCTGCCGGCGGGGGAGTGAGAAACCATGCAGACCTCAGCAGCAGGGATTGCGCTGGGCATCCTCCTGGCCTGCGTCGGCACAGGCCCCGCCGACCCCGTCCTGCGCACCGCGGTGCTGGACGGTGGCGGCGGGCGGGTGGCGGGCGGTGAAATCGTGCTCGACGCCTCGCTGGGCGACGGGGGCGGGATCGCGTCCGCAGGCACGGCCACGCTCAAGGCCGGCTATGCCGGTCAGCTCTACGACCTGACCGGCCTGAGCGTCACGGCCAGCCCGGCCAGCGTGGCGGAAGGCGCCACGCGGCAGCTTACGGCCGCAGCGGGCTACGACGACGGCACGGTTGGACCGCTCGACGGCACGCTGTTGTGGTCGGTGGTCTCGGGTCCGCTGAGCGGCGTCAGCGTCAGCGGCCTGGCCACGGCCGGCCCGGTCTGGCAGGCGACGCCGGCCACGGCGCGTGCCACGCTGGGCGCCCTGCGCGGCACGACGACCCTGACGGTGCTGGATACCAACCCGGACAACTACGGCCTCTACGCCGCGGACGGTCTGCCGGACCGGTGGCAGGTCGACGCCTTCGGGGAGGAGAACCCGGACGGCGTACCTGCCGCGGACCCGGACGAGGACGATTCGCCCAACAGCGGCGAGTATGCGGCCGACACCGACCCCAACGACGACACGTCGTATCTGCGCGTGACGGCGGTGGCGGCGGTAGGCGAATCCGCCATGCGGGTGACCTGGCAGGGCGGGCAACTGGCGACGCAGTATCTGGAGCGGACCGCCTCGCTGATCGCGCCCGACTGGCGCGCTGTACACACCAACCCGCCACCGACCCTGACTGCGGCCGACTGGCTCGACACCGCCGCCACCGCGCCCGCATGCTTCTACCGTCTGCGCGCGGTGCGGTGAGCCGCCAGGAAACAGGCTGTCGGACCGTCTTGGGTTGGCGGCGGTCCCCGTGGCCTTGTGCCGCGGGTGAAGAAGGTTGTGAGGAAAGGCGTGGCCTGCGCCTTTCCCCACAACCTTCCGGGCTGGCGAGGCAAGCACGCCGCGGCCACCAAAGCTTCGCCCCCCCAAGACCCAATCGCCTCACAATTGGAATTGCTGAGGGGCGCTGCTGGGCACTGGCTTTCGCGCCGCGCCTCTGGTAAAGTGACGGCGTCAATTCCCGCCAACCACCGTGGAGCGTGTGACATGCTGACCTGGAGCCCGGCCCTGCGTGGGCGTTCGCTGTTGACCTTGCTGGACCTGAGTGACGCCGAGATGCTGGATCTGATCGCCCTGGCCGCGAGCCTGAAGGCCCGGCGGCGCGCGGGTGTGCGGGGCGACCTGCTGGCCCGCCGGCAGATCGCCTTGATCTTCGAGAAGAGCTCGACCCGTACCCGCAATGCCGCCTCCGTGGCCATCCAGGACGAGGGCGGCTATGCCGAGTATCTGGCCAGCGGCGACATCCACCTGGGCGCCAAGGAGTCGGTTTCCGACACCGCCCGAGTGCTGGGACGCATGTTCGACGGCATTCTCTTCCGGGGTTTCCTGCAGTCGACCGTCGAGACGCTGGCGCGCGACTCCGGCGTGCCGGTCTGGAATGGGTTAACCGACCGGTACCACCCGACCCAGGTCCTGGCGGACCTGATGACCGTGCAGGAGTACTTCGGCCGCCTGCGCGGCATCCGTCTGGCCTATGTGGGCGACGGCCGCAACAACGTCGCCAACTCACTCATGCTGGGCTGCGCCAAGGCGGGTGTCGACTACGTCAACTGCACGCCCCCCGAGCTGACGCCCGACCCGGCCCTGGTGGCCACGGCGCGGCGCCTGGCGGCGGTCAACGGCTCCGGCGTGACCGTGACGCACGACCCGCATGCCGGCGTGCAGGGCGCGCAGGTGCTCTACACCGACGTCTGGGTGTCGATGGGCGAGGAGTCCCAGAAGGCCGAACGCCTGCGGCTGCTGCGCCCCTACCAGGTGAATGCCGCCCTGGTGCAAGCCACCGGTCGCGCGGCCGCCGATCTGCTCTTCTTGCATTGCCTGCCGGCGTTTCACGACGACCAGACGCAGGTGACGCGCGAAAGCGGCGCGCTGGAGGTCACGGAGGAGGTCTTCACCGCGCCCTACTCGCGGGTGTTCGACCAGGCCGAGAACCGGATGCACACGATGAAGGCCCTCTTCGTGTCGGCCCTCTCGCAACCCTGAGCCCGGCCAGCGGCGGGATTGGCGGGGGCTGCGTGCACGGGCCACGTGCGGCGGATCGCGAACGGAAAGGATGCGGCCATGCGCAAACGAATGATCGATGTCTCGTGGGAGACGTTTGACCAGCTGCCGCTCGAGGCCAAGACGCCCTACCTGGCGCAGTCCGACGGGACCCCCTTCCACACGCTCTTCGCGCAGCAGTTCGACGTCGCCCTGCTTGAGCGGCTGGCCGCGATCGCCAACGCGATCCGGGCCATCGCCAAGACGCGCGAGGGCATGCGCTTCCTGAACACCCTGGTCTGCCACAAGCGGGCCATGCTTTACTTCTCGCAGCCCAGCTCGCGCACCTTCCTGTCGTTCCTCTCGGCCTGTCAGATTCTCGGCCTGCAGTGCGGCGAGGTGCGCGACACGTCGACCTCCTCGGAGTTCAAGGGCGAGTCGCGTGAGGATTCGGTGCGCACCTTCAGCTCCTACTTCGACCTGATCGTGATGCGCACGCCGGAGAAGGGGCTGGCCGAACGCATGGCCTGGGTGCTCTCCAACTCGGAGCGGCCGGTGCCGATCGTCAACGCCGGCTCCGGCAAGGACCAGCACCCGACCCAGGCCCTGCTCGACATCTACACCCTGTTTCGCAGCTTCGAACGCTCCGGCGGCCTGCGCGATCGCACGATCGTCTTCGTCGGCGACCTGGCGCGCGGTCGCACGGTGCGTTCGCTGGCCCACTTGCTGGCGCAGTTCGAAGGCATCCGGCTGGTGTTCGTCGCGCCGCCCCAGTTGCAGGTCGGCGACGATCTGCGGGCCGCCCTGACGGCGCGCCGGGTGCCGTTCGAAGTGACCGACGACCTGCGGTCGGCCATCCCGCAGGCTGATGCGATCTACATGACGCGCATCCAGGACGAATGGGACACGGTCCAGGGCGAGAGCCAGCGCATCGACACCTCGCGCTTCCGCTTCGGCACCGAGGAACTGCGGCTGCTGCCCCAGCACGGCATTGTCATGCATCCGCTGCCGCGCCGCGACGAGCTGGCGCCGGAGGTGGACCGCGATCCGCGGGCCATGTACTGGCGCCAGATGCGCAATGGTATGTGGATCCGCGCCGCCCTGATCGCCGCGACCTTCGGCTGCGAGCGGCGGATCGAGGCCTATTTCCGGGAGAACCTGTGATCCCGTGGCCCGCGAGGCTGACTCCCGCTGTCCCGATCGCCAGGCTTCCCGGCTTCCGCCGCTCGGGGCGACGGGCCGCGGCCGCGTGGGCGGGAGCTGTCCTGGCCCTCCTGACCGCCAGCGGCTGCGTCAGCCCGTCGGCTCCCGGCCGCGCCGACCGGACCTGGCGGGTCACGCCGCTGCTTGAGTTCGGGCGCACCGACGGCGGCGGCTCGCTGGTTGCGGTCCGGCCGTTCTACAGCCGGCTGGTGGAAAACTCCGCCACCCAGGCCGTGACCGACGTGGCCTGGCCGATCAGCACCTTCCACCGAACCGGACGCCATCTCTGGTGGCGCGCGTTTCCGGCCTACGGCAGCGACGACGACCTGGACGATCCGCAGTCGCGCGACCACTTCTGGCTGTTGCCGATCTACTTCCAGGGCCGCACCCGCGAGGGTGACGACTACCGGGCGCTGTTTCCGCTGGCGGGCGAGGTGCGCGATATCGCCACCCTGGACCGGGCGCACTTCTATCTTTTTCCGCTCTATGCCGACTACGACCGCGGCTCGGTCGAGAGCACCACCTGGCTCTGGCCCATCTACAGCCGCCGCCACGCACCCGATCTCGACCAGTTCAGCCTGTTTCCGATCTACGGCCGGGCCGAGCACCGCGACAGTGCGGAATGGACCCGCCGCTACCTGCTGTGGCCCTTCTGGACCGAGGCCGAACTGCGGGGCCCGGTCGCCCACGGCCACGCCTTCATCCTGTTTCCGCTCTACGGCCGGGTCGACCTCGACAAACAGCAGTCCTGGATGGTCGTGCCGCCCTTTTTCAGTTACACGCGCGCGGAGGACGGCTACCGCCGCCTGCATGCGCCGTGGCCCTTCGTGCAGTCGGAGGATGGCCGGCGCCACCGGCGCTACCTGTGGCCGCTGTTCGGGTGGCAGCGGCAGGATGCGACCCGGCAGTGGTTCGCGGCCTGGCCGCTCGCCGGCGGCGAGCACACCGAACTCTCGGACCGATCGGTATCACGCTTCTACCTCAACCCCGTCTTCTATCGTGAGCGGCGCACCGCCCGGGCTCCGGCGGTCCGTCCAGACGCCGACGCCAACTACCTGTGCCTGTGGCCGCTCTTCTCGTGGCAGCGCCAGGGCGCGGACGATCGCCTGCGCGTTCCCGAGCTGAACCTCTTCCGCGGCCACGCGGCGATCGAACGCAACTGGGCGCCGCTCTGGTCGCTCTTCACGCGGACGCACACACCCGCTACCGGGACCCGGACCGAGTTGCTCTGGGGGCTGGTGGCTTGGGGCCGCACGCCTGTCAGCGGCGGATTTTTAGGGCTATGGCCGCTGTTGCACGTCGCGCGTCAGGGTGACGGTACGGAGTGGTCCCTGCTCGAGGGGCTGGTGGCCCGTACGCCGCCGACCGCCCCCGGTGCCGGCTGGCGCCTCTTCTGGTTGCCCATGTCCCGTGCGCGGCCTGCGGCCCCGGACAAGGAGGCCCCGTGATCACCCGTGAACCGGTCTACCTGCCGCCGCCCGCGAACCGCCTTGGCGCGCTCGGGCGCGAGGTCATGCTGAGTCTGCTCGAACTCGGCCGTGGTTGCATGATGATGGTGCGGGCGTTCGCGGCCCTGCGCGGGATCCGCCATCCCCGGCTCGCCACCGAGATCGTCATGCAGATGTACCTCGGCGGCATCCGCAGCCTGCCGGTGATCACGATCGTGGCGGTCTTCACGGGCATGATCCTGTCGCTCCAGACTGGCCTCGAGCTGCGGCGATTCAACCAGGAGATCTACGTCGGGTCCGCCGTGATGGTCTCGATGCTGCGCGAGATGGGGCCTTTCATGACCGCGCTGATCCTGGCGGCCTGCGTCGGTTCCTCCATGGCGGCTCAGCTTGGCACCATGGCGGTCAACGACGAGATCGCCGCCCTGGAGATCATGTCCATCGACCCGATCCGGTTCCTGATGACGCCGCGTCTGGCCGCCATGCTGGTCATGACGCCGGTGCTCTCGTTCTACACCTGCCTGATGGGCATGATCGGCGGCGGCGTGGTGGGCATGACGCAGCTTAACGTGCAGTGGAGCCAGTACATGAGCACCGCGCTCGAGTTTGCCCGCACCAAGGATCTATACGTAGGCTTGCTCAAGGCGGTGCTCTTCGGCATCATCATCACGACCGTCGCCTGCTACGAGGGATTCACCACCACCCAGGGCGCCGTCGGGGTGGGCATGTCCACACGCCGGTCTGTGATCAGCGCGTTTCTGCTGATCCTGGTGGTCGGCTACTTCATCACCCGTTTCTTCTACTTCTGATGATCCGCTTCGAACATGTGACCAAGACCTTCGGTGACCGGCGCGTGCTCGACGACCTGTCGTTCGATCTGCGCCGCGGCGAGGTTTTCGTGATTGTCGGCTCCTCGGGCACCGGCAAGAGCGTGACCCTCAAGCACATGGTGCGCCTGCTCACCCCCACCGAAGGCCGGATCTGGATGGGCGATCAGGACATCGTCACCGCGGATAACCTGCAGCTGGAGCGCCTGCGCGACCGTTTCGGCTATCTCTTCCAGGGCGGCGCCCTGCTGGCCTGGATGACCGTTTCTGGCAATGTGGCCCTGCCGCTGCTGGAGAAGACCGATCTCGGCCCGGATGAGATCGCGACGCGCGTGCGCGAGACGCTGGCGCTCGTGGGCCTGGAGGCCGACGGCGACAAGTTGCCTTCCGAGATCTCGGGCGGCATGCAGAAACGTGCTGGCCTGGCGCGGGCCATTATCCGCCAGCCCGAGATCGTGCTCTACGACGAACCGACCTCCGGGTTGGATCCGGTTACGTCGCGGGTCATTGACCGCCTGATCGCGCGGCTCAACCGCGAGCTCGGGGTCACCAGCGTCGTGGTCACGCACGACCTGCACAGCGCTCTGGCGATCGGCCACCGGATTGCCATGCTGTCCGAGGGCAAGTTCATCGAACTGGCCACCCCCGAGGCCTTCGTGGCGTCGCCCAGGCCGGAAGTTCAGGCCTTTCTGGAGGCCCAGTTCATCACCGTCGATGGCCCGTGGAAGAGGAAGGCCCCATGAGTATTTCATCTGCCCGCACACGTTGCTTCAACCGCGAACTGACCATCGAGATGATCGTCGGCACCTTCATCGCCAGCGTGTTCATCGTCCTCGTGGCCTTCACCATCGTAATCTCCGGCTCGCGCCTGTTCCAGGGCGGCAGACATTCGGTCGAGGTCGTCTTCGACAATGTGGGCTCCCTGCGGCGCCATGATTCGGTGCTGATGCGCGGCGTACAGGTGGGCAAGGTCGATCGGCTGCAGCTGTTCGATGGCCATGTGCGCGTCAAACTCGCGCTGACCGCGCCGGTCAAACTGCGCGACGACTACCGCGTGCGCGTCGAACCCAGTTCGCTCCTGGGCGGCAACCAATTGATCATCGAGGAGGGGACGGGCGAGCCCCTGCCGCCTGACACGGAACTGCAGGGCGAATCGCCCGGCAACCTGATGGAGGACCTCGGGCGGATGGTCAAGGATGTGCGCGGCACCCTGGACCAGGGCGGCGTGCTCACCAACATCCAGCGCGTCGCCGCCAGCCTGGCAGCGGTCTCCGGCCGCCTGGAACGCGGCGAGGGTACGCTGGGCAAGCTGCTCTCCAGCGATGATCAGCTCTACACCGACCTCGCCGCCGTGGCCGCCAGCCTGCGCGGCATCGGCGCCCGGCTCGAAAAGGGTGAGGGCACGCTGGGCAAACTGCTGTCCAGCGACGACCAGCTCTATCATAACCTCGATGCGACCGTCGCCAGCCTCAAGGAGGTCACCGGGCGCCTGCAACGTGGCGAGGGCAGTCTGGGCAAGCTGCTCTCTTCCGACGATCGGATCTACCAGGACCTGCAGGCCACGATCGCCTCGCTCAAGCAGGTGGCCGAACGCGTGAACCGGGGCGAGGGCACGCTGGGCAAGCTGCTGTCCAGCGACGACCATCTCTACGCCGATCTGGCCGCGACAGCCGGCAGCTTGCGCGAAATCACGGGCCGGGTTGCGGCCGGCGAGGGGACGCTGGGGCGCCTGCTGTCCAAGGACGACGCCCTGTATGGCGAGATCGAGGGCCTGGTCAAGGACGCGCGCGTCACGCTCGACGACCTGCGCGAGTCGACTCCCGTGACGACCTTCGCCAGCATCTTCCTGGGCGTATTCTGAAGGCGCGGGGACCCGGGGCGGTCGGCGTGCGCGACCGCCCCCGCGTCCGGGTGAGGGCTGGAGACGCGGCCGTATGACCTTTGCCAGCCTCACGTTCTTTATCTTCCTGGTTGCAGTCTGGACCGCCTACTGGGCGCTCCGGCGGCGGCTCGGGGCGCAGAACCTGCTGCTGGTGTTCGCCAGCTATCTCTTCTATGGCTGGTGGGACTGGCGCTTCTGCGGCCTGCTGGCAGCCTCCAGCACGATGGACTACCTGGCCGGCCGGCAGATCGACCGCAGCCAGTCGCCCGCGACACGTCGCGCCTGGCTGGTCGCCAGCCTGCTCTTCAACCTGGGGATTCTCGGTTTCTTCAAGTACTTCAACTTCTTCGCCGACAGCCTGGCCCACCTGGGCGCGCTGCTGGGTTGGCCGGTCTCCGAGACGGTGCGGCGGATCATTCTGCCGGTTGGCATCAGCTTCTACACCTTCCAGTCGCTGAGCTACACCGTTGACGTCTACCGTCGCCAACTGCGGGCGACCCCCCGGTTGGTCGACTACCTGGCTTTCGTGGCTTTCTTCCCCCAGCTGGTGGCCGGGCCCATCGAGCGCGCCAGCCACCTGCTGCCCCAGGTGACCACCCCCCGGAGCTTCGACTACGACCTGGCGCGCCAGGGGTGCCGTCAGATCCTCGGCGGGCTCTTCCGCAAGATGGTGATTGCCGACAACCTGGCGCCGATTGTGGAGTCCGCCTACGCCAACCCGGCCGCGATGTCCGGTCTCCAACTGCTGGGGGCCACCGTGGCCTTCAGCTTCCAGATCTACTGCGACTTCTCTGGCTACTCGGCCATCGCCATCGGCACAGCCCGGTTGTTCGGCTTCCGGCTGATGCGCAACTTCGCCTGCCCTTACTTCTCCCAGAGCGTGGCCGAGTTCTGGCGGCGCTGGCATATCTCGCTGTCGACCTGGTTTCGCGACTACGTGTATCACCCGCTGGGCGGCAGCCGCGCCGGCCAGGCGCGGCGCGTGTTGAATGTGATGCTGACCTTCACGATCAGCGGGCTGTGGCACGGCGCGTCGTGGAACTTCGTTCTGTGGGGTGGACTCAACGGGCTCGCGCTGGTGCCGGCTGCCTGGAACGGGCGGCCGACCGGGCTGCGGCTGTCCGACCCGCCGGGCGGTTCGCGCCTGTGGCCCGGCTGGAGGGTCGGGGGGCGCATGGCGCGGACCTTCGCCTTTGTCTGCATGGGCTGGGTCTTCTTCCGCGCCCGCACGCTGGCCGACGCCGTCCTGATTCTCCGCAAGATCACCTGCGAAATCCCGGACCTTCCGGCTTGCCGCGGCCTGGTCCAGATGGTCCAGTGCGCGCCGGCCGGATTCGCCCTGCCGATTCTGCTGGCATCGCTGCTGGCCTTCGAATGGGTGCGCCGGAACAGACCAGACCCGCCGCGTCCGCACGGTTGGCGCCGCGCCCTGGGCTGGATTGGCTACGTGGCCGTCTCCTATGTCATCCTGCATTTCGGAACCCATACCCGTGGCGACTTCATCTACTTCCAGTTCTGAACCATCCGCGCGCGGCCTGCGGCGCTTTGCCGGCGAAGCGCTGGCCTTTGCGCTGCTGCTGCTGGTGCTGTTCGGCCTGCTGCTCGGTTCCGCCGGCCGGCAGAACGCCGACGACTACCTCGCGGCCACGGTGGACAAACATGTCCGGCTCGCCAACCTGCCGTCGCCGCGGTTGATCTTCACGGGCGGCTCGAACCTGGCGTTCGGGCTGGATTCCGCGGCGGTGGCAGCCGCCTGGCCGGGCTATGGCGTCGTCAATATGGGGCTGCACGCCGGGCTGACCCTGCCGTTCATCCTGCAGGAGACCGCCGGCAGTGTCCGTGCGGGCGACGTGGTGGTGCTGGCGCTCGAATACGAGCACCTCTCGGGCGGCGCGACGCGCGGTGCCACCACCGATTTTCTGCTGGAGGTGCTGGAACGGCGGCCGGCCAGCATCCGGTACCTGACCCTCCCGCAGGTCAAGAGCCTGCTGGACAACGGCGTCCAGACCTACCTGGGATCTGCCCTGCGGCGCGCCTTCGCGGCACACCTGCAGCGGGTCTGCCACGGTCGCGCGCCGCGGCGGCGGGCCGGTGGCGTCTACTGCCGGAAGGCGTTTAACACCTACGGCGATGCGGTGGCCCATCACCGCTGGGGGTCGCGGCTCGACCTCTCCGCGCACATCGCGCCCAACCCGGCGCAGTTCTGGCTGGCGCCCGGAGCAGTCACGCTGCTGCGCGATTTTACGGCGCGCTGCACGCGCCGCCAGGCGTCGGTCCTACTCGCCTACCCGGCGCTGCCTGAACCCTACTATGCACACCAGCGCGAATCGTTCGACCGCATCGATGCCGACCTGCGCGCCGCCCATGTGCTGCCGATCGTGAATCACCCCGCCGAGATGGCCTATCCAACGACGAACTTCTTCGACACCGTGTACCACCTGACCCGCGACGGCACGCGTGCCCGCACGGCCGACCTGATCGGACGCCTGCGGCCGCTGCTGCCCGCCGCGGTCCGGTCCGCGGCCGGGCCCGCCTGCCCCGAGTGACCGGCGCGGCCGAGTCGCCGCGCGCCGGCGGCTTGCGCGCCCAGACCCGACGTGGTATCATCCTGATGTTTTATGGATAAAACAGTGTTGAGCCCGTCCAACTTTCGGTCCGGCGACCGGGTTTCCGCCGCCATGGAGGACTGCCTGGAAGTCATCGAGCGCCTGCAGCGCGAGCAGGGCTCGGCGCGGGTGCGGGATCTCGCGGCGGCGCTGAGCATCCACAAGTCCACCGTCACGGCGGCGCTCAAACTGCTGACACGGCGCGGACTGGTGGCGTATGCGCGTTACGGGACGGCCACGCTGACGCCGGCCGGCCGGCGGATCGCCGAACGCACCCGGCTGACGCACGTGCGCATGGCTGATTTCATCGGGCGAATGCTGCTGGTCGATGACGGAGTGGCCGCTGCGAACGCCTGCCGCATGGAGCACGTGCTTGACGCCGCGGTGCGCGAGCGGCTGGCCACCTTCGGTCGCTTCGTGGCGGCCCACCCGCGCCTGGCGGCCAACTGGCGGCGGCGTTTCGGCGCCTTCGTTGCGGCCGGCGCGCCCGGGCCAGCCGACGCGGAGGTGCGGTCATGACCGGCGGGCACACGGTGGCGCTGGTCGGCAACCCCAACAGCGGGAAGACCACGCTCTTCAACCGGCTGGCCGGCGCGCGCCAACGCACCGGCAACTGGCCCGGCGTCACGGTCGAGCGGGCCGTCGGCGCCTACACGGCGGGCGGCGTCTCCTTCGCGGTGGTGGACCTGCCGGGAATCTACTCCTTCACCACCCACACGCTGGACGAGCGCGTGGCCCGCGAGTTCGTGCTGCGGCAGCGGCCCGACGTGGTGGTCAACATTCTGGATGCGGCCAACCTGGAGCGCAGTCTCTACCTGACGGCCCAGTTGCTGGAGATGCGGGTGCCGATGGTGGTGGCCCTGAACATGACGGACATCGCCGAACGACGTGGCCTGCGCGTCGACGTCGCGCATCTGGAGCGCCATCTCAACTGTCCGGTGGTGGCCATGTCGGCCGCGCGCGGGGAGGGGTTGGATGCGCTGCGAGAGGCCATCGCACGGGTGGTGTCGACGCGTGCCGTCCCGGCCGTCCGCGTGACCTACGACGCCGCAGTCGAGGCGGGGCTGGCCCGACTGGCCGGCTCGGCGCAGGCGCTGGCGACGGAACAGGGCGTGGATGCCCGCTGGCTGGCCGTGAAGAGCCTCGAGGGTGACGTCGAGGCGACCGGCCCGGTGGCGCCGGCGTTCGAGGCAGCGGTGCGTGCCGTCGGCGCGGAGATCCAGCACCACGCCGGTCGCGCGCCGGAAGCCGTGATCGCGGATGGGCGTTACGGCTTCATCCATGGTCTGGCCCGCGACGTGATCCGCCGCAACCGGCTGGCGGGGCTGCATTTCTCCGATCTGCTCGACCGGTTGACGCTGAGCCGGCTGCTGGGGGTGCCGCTGTTTCTGGTGGTGATGTATGGCGTTTTCTGGCTCACGGTGCGGGCCACGCAGCCGCTGGTCGATCTCTTCGACAGTCTGGGCGGAGCCTTGCTGGTGCAGGGGGCGCGGGTTCTGCTGGAGGCGCTGGGAGCGCCGCCGCTGCTGGTGGCGCTGCTGGCGGACGGTGTCGGGGCCGGGCTGGTGGCCGTGACCACGTTTGTGCCGTCGATCTTCGTGATCTTCCTCTGCCTGGCCGCGCTGGAGGAGTCCGGCTACATGGCACGCGCCGCGTTCGTCATGGACCACCTGTTGCGGCGGATCGGACTGCCCGGCAAGGCGTTTCTGCCGCTGCTGGTGGGCTTCGGCTGTTCGGTGCCAGCACTGATGGCTACGCGCACGCTCGAGCAGCGACGCGACCGGGTTCTGACCATGTTGATCACGCCGTTCATGTCGTGTGGCGCCCGACTGCCGGTCTACACGGTCTTCGCGGCCGCCTTCTTTCCCGCGTCGGGCAACCGCGTGGTGTTTGCCCTTTACCTGACCGGAGCGGGAGTCGCGCTGCTGTCGGGACTCTTGCTGCACCGGACGCTGCTACGCGGCCGGCCGGCCGACTTTGTCATGGAGTTGCCACCCTATCATCTGCCGCGCGGACGCGCCTGCCTGTCGCACGCCGGCTACAACCTCAAGTCGTTTGTCCTGCGGGCCGGCAAGGTGATTGTGCTCGTGGCGGTGGCTTTGAGCCTGCTCAATGCGGCCGGCGCCTGGGTGGCCCGGCGGGCCGGCCGTGCGGACGTCAGCCCGGTGGCCGTCTCCGCCAAGGTCGTGGCGCCGGCCTTCGAGCCGATGGGCATTGACGCCGGTAACTGGCCGGCCGTGGTGGGGTTGCTGACCGGCCTGCTGGCCAAGGAATCGGTGGTCGGCACGCTCGATGTGCTGTACCGACAGGTCGACGAGGATGCGCGCCGACACGATCCGCGGCCGGCGGCGCCATTCCACCTGGGCGCCGAGATCGCCGGGGCGTTCTCCCGTCTGGCGGTCGCCTATGGGTGGCACTCCGACGCGGCGGTGGCCCATGGCCCGGGCGGGGTGCACGTCGACCAGTCGGCCTTCGGCTCGCTGCGACGCCACTTCGGCACGCGCGCTTCGGCCTTTGCGTATCTGCTCTTCGTGTTGCTCTATTCGCCCTGCCTGGCGGCGCTGGTGGTGCTCGCGCGCGAGGCCAGTTGGGGCTGGATGTGGTTTTCGGTCACTTACCAGTGCTCGGTCGCGTGGATTGCGGCCGTGGCCTTTTACCAGGCCGCGACGTATGCGCAGCACCCGGCCGGATCGCTGGGCTGGCTGGCCTCGTTGACGGCCCTGATCGTGGTGGCGTGTGCGGTCATGCGGTGGGCGGGGGCGCGGGCGCCGCTCACGGAGGCGGCGTAGCATGAAGGTCGGGTCCAACTGGTGCTGGCGTCGGGGGTGCTGTCGTGCCGATGGCGCCGTGCCACCCAGGCTCGTGTCTGAGATGGCGGATGGCGAGCAGTGTCTGATCCGGGCCAATCCGGACCGCAAGTCGCGCGAGATGGGCCTCTTCCCCGGGGCGCACGTGCACATGCTGCGTAACCGGCCGCGGGCGCACGCGCTGGTCTTGGCGTGCGGAGAAATGCGGATGGCCATCTCGCGCGCAATCGCCGCGCGCATTGAGGTCGAGCCGATTCAGGACGGCCGAGTGTGAGGGCCGGGGGCGGAGGACTACGAACGTTTACCCATCAACTCGCCGGACCACAACTGGTCCAGAAACATCTGCCACGGCCACACCTGTATACCATCGTCCATCAGGCGCGGTTCGCGTTCGAGACAGACAACGATAGCCTGCCCGACCCGCTGCTCCTCCCGCAAGGCGCGCAGGCCGACGCCGTCGCCGGAATGTACGCGCGCGGAACCCTTGATTTCCAGTGCGACCGCCATGTCTCCCACCACCACGTCCACTTCGAAGCCCGAGGCCGTGCGCCAGTAGCAAAGGTCCAACTCCGGATCCACGTAGGCGCGATAGGCCATCAGATCCATCAACAGGAAGTGCTCGAACGACTTGCCGAACTCGGGCGTGCCCACACGTGGTGTCCGGCGGGCGAGGTAGTTGGACACGCCCACGTCGAACAGGTAGAACTTCTCGGTCTCGATCAGACGCCGGCTCCGGGCACGCCGCCATGGTGCCAGCCGGAATCCCAGCAGCGTCTCCTCCAGGATCTCGAAGTAACTGCGCACGACCTTCGCGCTAACACCACACTCCCGCGCCACGTTGGTGTAGTTCAGCAGTTCCCCGTTCGTCAACGCCGCCACGCGCAGAAACTCGGCAAATGCGGGTATGCTGCGGATACGTGCCTCAGCCGCAACCTCCTCGCGCAGGTAATCGCCCACGTAGGCACGTAGTTCCGGGATGGGGTCCGGCGCCAGGAAGTGCGGCGGCAGCAGACCAGAGATCATGGCCTCCTCAATCTGGAAGCCCTGCGTCTCCCGGTAGGTGAGGGGCTGCAAGGTGAACCGCCATGCGCGCCCCCCAAGCAGGTTGGCATGCCCGCGCCGCAGCTTGCGGGCGCTGGATCCGGTCATCAGGAATGACGCCTGACTGTTTTCGATCAGCCAATGGATCTCGTTGAGCAGGTCCGGCGCCATCTGAATCTCGTCGATCAGGACCAGGCCGTGGTGCTGTCCGAAACGCTCCCGCAACAGGGCGGGCCTCGACGCGTATTCGGCAAAGACATCCGATTGCAGCAGGTCCACCAGGCGCGCGTCGGGAAAGGTTTGCCGCAGCCAGTAGGACTTGCCCGCCTTGCGCGGTCCCCACAGGAACGCCGATTTGCCCGGGGGCAGCGCGATGCGCAGAGCGCGATCTCCAATCAGCTTCATGAGGAAATAATATCATGATAAAATCTCCAGTCAAGGCACATTGTCAGCCATCAAACTGCGAGAGTTGCCGCAGAACCTGCCGCTCCGACGAGCGCATGCCCATGCAATCACGGCTCACGAGGACGTTCGCCCTCCCACCCTGACATCACCATTGCATTGACCTGGGCTCCGGGAGGGCGAGGCTCCTGCCGAGCCGCCTGCGCAGGGTCGAGATCGCGAAACTGCGGCAGGTTTCGCGGCAACTCTCGCAGAATAGGGGCAGCTAGATTTCTCGTTCCGAGAAATCTAGTGTTTCTTGGGCACGTTTCGTCGCAACAGTCGGTCGAACGCAAGAAATCGCTTACGTTCAAGGGGCTCGCCGCGGAGTCGAAGCTGTGTCTGGCCCCACAAGCTGCAGTTGAAGTTTGAGACTCCCGCGGCGGTATTCCGCCGCAGGTTTTTCCGGAACGGAAAACCTAATGCTGGAACGAGACGCTCTTGGCCTCGACACCGGCAATGGCGTTCAGCGCCGCCAGGATGCTGAGACAGCGGGCCTTCGCGCCGACCATCTCCAGCAGAATCACGCCCGTGCGGCTGGCGGTCCGCGCGGTAGTCTCGTGCAGGCCGATGCGCGTTTTGATGTTGCCGCCGTAGGTAGTCAGCACCTGCTGCACGTGCGAGGCCTGTTTGACGCGGTTGGTGACGTGCACCGCGATGATGATGTGGTCGTCTGGCTTACGTGGCATGGGGAGCCTCCTGCGTTGTGAGGATGGTGGCACGTCCGGCCAGTCGTGTCAACGTGCGCGCTCGCCCGATCTGGCTTGCCGAGGCGCCGACCTGTCAGATAGAGTCGCAGCCCTGAAGCCCGGGACGATCGGCGGCGTCGCCGCCGGAAAGGAACTGCCTTCATGATCCACATCCCTGGAATCGGCCTGGTCGACATCGGCCCGGGCGCGGACTTCATTACGCTGCAATCGGGCGGCGATGGTCTGTATGCGGTCGGGCGCGAGGGCGTCGTGGCGATTGTGACGCCGCGGGACCGCAAGGCCGACTTTGTCGTCTACGCCGACAAGACCCTGGTCTACGTGAAGTCGGCCATGGGCTACCCGGCCATCTATCCGCTGCCCGAGGCCCGCTTCGAGGGCCCGGCCGAGGCGGTGCTGATGGATCTGGACGGCACCAGCGTGCGTAGCGAAGGGTTCTGGATGGGGATCATCGAGCAGACCACCGCCAGGCTGTTGGGCGATGCCGCCTTCCGGCTGGAGCCGGCCGATGCGCCGCACGTGTCGGGCCACTCGGTCAGCGAGCACCTGCAGTACTGCCTCGCCAAGTACTGCCCAAGCCGCCGCGTCGAGGAGGCCCGCCGCCACTATTTTGACATCACGACGTTCGAGATGCAGGAGATCCTGGAAGGGCGGGGCCGGGCTGACGCCTTCACGCCATCGCCGGGACTGAAGGAGTTCCTGTTGGCGCTCAAGGACCACGGCATCAAGATCGGGCTGGTGACCTCCGGCCTGTACCAGAAGGCCTGGCCGGAGATCGTGGCGGCCTTCCGCACGCTGGGTCTGGGTGATCCCGCCGCCTTCTACGATGCGATCATCAGCGCCGGCTTCGCGATCCGCCCGGGCGCGTGTGGCACCCTGGGCGAGCTGTCGCCCAAGCCCCACCCGTGGCTCTATGCCGAGACCGCGCGAGTGGGGTTGGGCATCGACCCGGCCCGGCGCCACCGTGTGATCGGCATCGAGGACTCGGGCGCCGGCGTCCTGTCACTGCGCCTGGCGGGCTTCGCGGCGCTCGGGGTGGCGGATGGCAACATCGACGCCAGCGGGGTCCGCCCCCTGCTGTACGGCACCTGTCGCGATCTGCGCGAGGCGTTGCCGGTCGTGCTGGGCGCCACGTCCCTCCCTGTCTAGCAGCGTGTCGATACACGGCTTCGTCGGCATCACGTGACCCAATTCCGACACGCTGCCAGGGCGGCCCGGGGAGACCGCGCCGCCCGGCACGGCCGCTGCCGGACGATGCCGATCGCAGCCGCTGCCGGACGACGAGCCCGCCCCGCGGCTGCGCCGCGAACACACGAGGGGGTAGTTTTTTCCGCAGATTGCGCAGATGACCGCCGATTGCGCCAGAAGCACAAGTCG
>CAZZCT010000078.1:0-21491 GCA_964652365.1 uncultured Lentisphaerales bacterium | reverse complement strand
TGAATACGTCACCAAACCGCAGAATGTCGAAGTCAATCCCATCCCTTCATGATTCTGACCTCATGATTCGTCAATCTGCGGTTCAGGTGCTCCAACGGCGAAAGAAAGTTACGCCCTCGAACATTCGCGGCGCAGCCGCGCGGCTGGCTTGCCTCCATCAGGCGCCACGTCCCAGACGCTGGCGGCGACCTCCAGCGTTTCTCCGGCATGCAGGGGCACCGGCCTGCGCGTGCCGTGCAGTTGCACCAGGCACACGCTGTCACGGTCGGCCCGGATGCGTAAAGCGGTCATGCTTCCCGCCCTCCAGGAGACGTCCACGGTAAATCCCCCGCGTGCCCGCAAGCCAACGACATCACCCTGGGTCCATGACGAAGGCAGGGCGGGCAGGATATCGAGAATGACGCATTCACGCCCGTTCACCCGCCCGGTCCGGTGGGTCTGCAGCAGCATCTCGGCGATGCCAGCAGTCACGCCGAAGTTGCCATCGATCTGGAACGGGGGGTGGGCATCGAGCAGGTTGGCGTAGACTCCGCCGCCGCCCGCATAGTTCGTGCCGGTGCCAGCCACCAGGCGGAGCGCCATGCGCACCAGGTTCCAGGCGTGATCGCCATCCAGCAAGCGGGCCCACAGGCAGACCTTCCATCCCAGCGACCAGCCCGTGGCTTCATCGCCGCGCCGCTCCAGACTCCGGCGGATCGCCTGGGTCCACTCGGGATCGCGGTCTGGTTGCACCAAGTCCGACGGATAGAGCGGATAGAGGTGCGAAACGTGGCGGTGGTGGATCTCCTTCTCGGGCCAGTCGCGGAACCACTCCTGGAGTTGTCCTTCCGACCCGACCTGATACGGGTAGAGACGCGGCAGGGCGGCGGCAAGTTCGCAGCCGATGGCATCGTCATCGCCTGCGGCGGCCAAGGCCTGAAGCGTGTAGCCGAACAGCTCGCGCAGAATGGCCATGTCCATGGTCGTGGCAACGCTCACCGAGACCGGCGTGACTCCGTCCGGCAGCAGCGCGCAGTTCTCGGGCGATGTGGCAGGTGCCGTGACAAGCCAGGCCCGGCCCTCGATCTCGCGCTCGACCAGCCAGTCGAGACCGAACCGCGCCGCCCCTTTCATAAGCGGCAGGGCGGTCTCGCGCAGAAAGGCCAGGTCCGGCTGGAAGCGGTAGTGCTCCCACAGGTGGCGACAGAGCCAGGCCCCGGCCATGGGCCAGATAGCCCAGCCTGGCCACCCGTGCCCCTGGTCGCCCACCGCGCACGCGAGTCCCCAAAGATCGGCGTTGTGATGGGTGCACCAGCCGCGACACCCGTAGTTGGCCGCCGCCTGGCTCCCGGTCACGGACTGAACACGGATCAGGTCGAAGAGCGGCGCATGGCACTCGGCCAGGTGTGTCGTCTCTGCCGGCCAGTAGTTCATCTCCGTATTGATGTTCGTCGTGTAGTTGCTGCTCCACGGCGCGAACAGAAGCTCGTTCCAGAGCCCCTGCAGGTTGGCGGCCTGCGAGCCGGGCCGGGAGCAGGCGATCAGCAAGTAGCGCCCGTAGTTGAAGTAGAGTGCCGCCAGGGCCGGAGACAGCTCCTCCGGCGGCTTGGCGAGCCGGGTCACGGTGTCGGTTTCATGATCGGGCGCGGCGCCGAGCGACAGCCGGCAACGGCCGAACAAAGCTTGGTAGTCCTGCTGATGGCGAGCGAGGAGTTCGTCGTACGTCCGGCCCTGCGCGGCAGCCAGATACGCGCTGGCCCGCGCGCCGGCATCCGCCTGGGCCGGGTCGCGGTCGAAACCGGAAAAACTCGTGGCCAGGCTGAGGCGCAACTCGGCCCAGTCTGCGCGCTGCACCGTGACCCCGGCGTCGGTACCAGACTGGCGTCCACCCCCCGACCGCACCTCGACCCGCATCTGGAAGCAGAGTCCCCCACCGCGGTCGTCCGCGTAGACGATCTGTGCACGGGGATGGTAACTCGGGTCCATGTGAACCGGGGCCTCGCCATGGAACGCCAGCGTGCGGTCGTCTTCGCGCCGCTGGTACCCGCGCAGCAGGCTGTCGAAATGGGCCGAGAAGGTAATGGCCCCCGGCCGGGAGGTCTCCAGCCGCAGGATAATAAGTTGATCGGGATAGGATGCAAAGAGAGTCCGCGCATGGACCACAGCGCCGCACTGGTAGCCGATCCGGCAGATGCCGCCGTCGAGGTCCAGTTCGCGGCGGTACAGGCCCGGAGCCTCGGCATGACTAAAGTGCAGCCGCAAGTTTCCAGCCGGCAGGTAGCTCTGCGAATAGGGCCCCATCAGGCCCGCGCACAACCGGGCGGCGTCGTCGAACGCGTCGCGGTACAGGGCCTGTCGAACCTGGTCCAGTGCCGCGCCGGCCGCAGGCAAGGCATAGGACCTGGGCCGCCCGGACCACAGGCTGCTCTCATTCAGGGAAAGGCGTTCGGCGCCCACCCCGCCGTAGACCATGGCGCCCAGGCGGCCATTGCCGAGGGGAAAGGCCTCCTCGAAACGTTCCGCCGGCGCGCCGTGCCACAGGCGTGTCTCCGGAAGCGGGGTCTCCTTGTCATGCATACTGAATGGTGCTCCTGGCCGGCGTGCCTCACTCGGCCGGTTCGAGGGTCAGCCCCTGGAGGATGAAGGCGTTGTCGCCCTTGACCTTGAGCGCGCGCACGCTGATGACGCCCGCGCCTTCCGGCACGTTCACCAGGCCAAGCCGCACGTGACGCACACGCGTCCGTAACCCCGCCCCACCGCCGGTGTAGATGGAGGGGAAGACCCAGCGCTTCCCTGCCACGGCAATCTCGAACTCCGAGTAGTCGGCGTCCGCCGCACACTCGTAGTCGGCAAACAGATGGAATGCGCCGGGGCTGAACGCCACGAAAGGCCAGCGCGCCTCGGCGTCGGCGGTCCAATACTCGATGACGTCGACATGATGCCAGTCGCCGAACTTCTCCATCCAACTGCGCTTGCCCAGGCGAGCCCCGTGCAGCGCGGCGAACGGCGCGCTAAAGCGGTTGCAGAGCCCCGGATGCACGTAACACTGCCGACGCGCGGTCGCCGGAGGCTCGGCGTTGAGTGCCAGTTCGATGACGGTCACGGGCAGATCGGGCGGACGCGCAGGCAGCGACAGGCACAGGTGGGCGCCCTCGCGCACGGCCCGCAGGGGCTTGCCGGTTGCCAAAACACGTGCCGGGCCGGCGGCGTCGCCCACTTCGGGCACCCACAACCTGCCATCGCGCGGCCAGTTCAGAATGTGCAGGTAGAGCTTGCCGTCGCCCAGCGTGCTGCAGCCCCAGGCCTGCCAGGCCACCGGTGAGCGCCCGGCGCCGTAGACGCTCGCGGCGTTGCGCCGCGTCCAGTCGCCCACCCGGCACAGAATGGTCCCCGACTCGTCGGGGATCACGCCCCGGCCCGTGGGGCCGACGTTGAGCATGTAGTTACCGCCGAGGCTGACCAACCGCACGAGACGGCCGATCAGTTCACCCGCGCTCTTCCAGTTGTGGTCGTTGCGCGCAAAGGCCCAGGTGTCGTTGTGGGTGTCGATTGTCTCCCACAATCCATCCGGAGCGGTCAGCGGGATCTCCTGGTCCCCCAGTGTCACGTAGTCACCCAGATCATTGCCGATGCGGCTGTTGACCAGGCAGTCGG
Source organism: uncultured Lentisphaerales bacterium (assembly GCA_964652365.1). Taxonomy (GTDB): domain Bacteria; phylum Verrucomicrobiota; class Kiritimatiellia; order RFP12; family CAZZCT01; genus CAZZCT01. The sequence goes on along the minus strand of CAZZCT010000078.1, from coordinate 17,858 downwards.
GCTGCAGGCGCCGCACGGTGTCGAGCAGTTCCTGCGACGCGTCGCGGCTGATGCTGCCCGGCGTGTCGAACCAGATCAGAGCGACGGGCCCGTAGTTCGTGAGCAACTCCTCGATCTGCGGCATGGCCTTTTCGCGCAGGTAGCGGTTGAAATTGCCCGGGGTCGGGAAATCCCACGTATTGCCGGCGGCGTCCGGCTCGTGCCAGTCCTGGTACTGGGAGTAGTAGAAGCCCAACTTGAGCCCCTCCTGCCGGCAGGCTTCGGCCAATTCCTTGAGCGGATCACGCCCGAACGGCGTGGCATCCACGATGTTGTAGGCGCTGGCCCTGGACTTGAACATCGCGAAGCCGTCGTGGTGTTTGGCCGTGATCACCAGATACTTCATGCCGGCGTCCCTGGCCAGGCGCACCCAGGCGTGCGCATCGAAATCGACGGGGTTGAACCGCGCGCACAACTCCTCGTACTCACGTACCGGGATGCGGGCCGAGAACATCAGCCACTCGGCGATCACATGATAGGTGCGGTCCTTCCAGCAGCCGGCCGCCTCACTGTAAAGCCCCCAGTGGATGAACATGGCGAACCGGCTCTCCCGGAACCAGCGGCCGCGTGCGTCGCCCGTGGCGCCGGGCGCCGTCGGCGCACCCCACATGTCGGGAGACGATCCCAGCTCGGAGTTGGTCGCGCTGTTGTCTGTCATCGCATAGTCCCCTTCAACGATCCCAATCATAAACGGGTACGGCGGGCCTGGCGAGAGTGCTGCGAGCCGCAGACAGGAACCCACCTGCGGAATCGACGCATACCGGCCTTGGTCAGGCCGCAGGCGCGAAGAGTGACTCCATGAGTCGAAGCGTGGCCTCGACCAACTCGCGCCCACCCGTGGGACCGACCGGCGCCACGACGGGGTGCGCACCGTAGTGACCGCCGCGCACAGCCCGCTCGGTCGGCAGATAGAGGCCCGTTCCCGCCGCCAGTTGCACCACGAGCGTCTGCGCCGCCGGACTGCGCGCCTTGATCTGCAACCCGTAGTCGAGGAAGAGTTCGAAGGGGTTCGTGGCGATGACGGCATCGCCGATCCGCAGGGCGTGCACCTCGGCCTGGCTGGCCGGCATCGGCTCTCCACGGTCGAAGCGGTCCACCACGTCGCGCAACATCTTGGGCCACCACAGGTCGGGCCGGTCGCCGCGTTGCAGCGCCTCGGCATGGGCGTTTGCAGCCCAGTCCCGCTCGGCCTGCGTGATCGTACGCGGCGACAGCGTCAGCCGCCGCCAGGCATGCACGACCGCCGTCGCCCCGCCCGCCGGACGGGTGCATGCAAGGGCGCGCGTCACGGCCTCACCCACGCGCGCAGCAATCTCGCGGCGTTCGCTGACGCCACGCCGCCGGCGCATCTCCTCTTCCTGCGGCCCGTACAGGAGGAAATGCGGCGACTGGTCGCCGGCAGCGCCGCAGAGCGCCAAGACGTGGAGCCCCTCCCCGAACCGCTGCCCCAAATCCATTCGGATATCGTGCCAGAAGTCGGCCGAGAAGCACTCCAGTTGCTCCTCGACCTGCGATGGGCACGGAATGTCCAGCACGATGCCCGACAGCCGCCCGTCGGTCTCCCACACGAACAGCATGTCGAGGCTGTGATCCTCATAACCCTCAACATGGCTGAAACCGGGGTCGTTGGTCTGGCCATACAGGCGGGCCGTACCGTCGGCATAGACCGCCCGTCGGTTGTGCCCAACCACCGCGTGCTCAAATGCCCGGCCCACCCAGCGGGGTGCCCGCTGCTCCCACGCTTCCACGGCCGCCTCGACGGCCCGCGCGATCACCCAATGCGCGCCCTCCTCGGCTGTCATGACGTCGCCGCCAGGATGAGGGTAGAAGCCATCATCGACCACGGGCGCATCGTGCGTGTGCGTACCGCTCATGATGATCGCCTCGGGCGCCAGGTCGGGCAGTCTCGCAACTACTTGACCGCGCACGGCAGCCTGAAGCGCTTCGGAGATCATCGGGAGATCGCATGAGATCAGGATCACGCGACCCGATGGACCGTCGCCGTCGATGGCCAGTGCCGTCAGTGTCAAGGGGTCCGCGGCCTCCCGTGCGACCCGGACGTACATCTGGCCGTGGAGCAGCGCCGGTCGCTGAGGCGTAAACTCACGCGAGGCCCACCCGATGTTCAACGTGCTTCGGTCCATGCCAAACTCTCCTTTCCCGCCGGGTCTCGCGTGCGGCCACGTGGGCGGGCACCGTGGGCTTGCAGCCGCTCTCAAAGCGACAGGCTTAGCCCCGAGCTGGTCTCGATCCTCGCGCTTTCAAACGCATACAGGGTGCAGGGCTGCCGTAGCATGTGCACTTCCTTACGGCTTTCCAATCACCAGCGCACGGAAGTCGTGCTTCTTGAACTCCTGGAGTTCAATCACGCCTTTCACGGCGGTCACGGTCTCATCCGGCTTCTCCCAATTGGTGGCGGCGAAGTCCGGCGCCAGTCCCAGGCGCTTCACGTCGAGCGTAACCCTCGCCGTGCCGCCATTGCCATAGTCACTAACGACCACCATGACTTGGTCCTTGGCCGCGAGCACGAGGAAAATCCCGTCGATCCCTTCGACGCGCGCCACGGGATTCTCGTCCCAATAGCGGTGCACCGTGCACTCCGGCGTGCCGTAGCCCATGACGATCATCGCCTTGGTCAACTTCGCGATGAGCGCGCTGGCCTGCCAAACTTTGATCTCGTGCGGGACGCAGGCGGCGATCTGCGTGCGCTGCACCCAGTCATACTCTTCCTTGCTCCCGGTGTCCTTGGTGCCGTCGAGGATCATCGGCACTCCGCCATGCGTGAGCCCCAGCGAGCAGGCGCGGATGTAGTCGCGGGTGAAACGGTCCTGGTAGTCGCTCGCGCCATACTTCCACTCCCAGTCCAGGTTGATCCCGGTCCAGGAGAAGGCGGGGATCAGCAGCGCGTTGGTCAGATGCGGCACCGTCGCGTTGGGCCTGCCCATCTGGTGAAGCATGACGGCGGTGCGCTTGGTGACCTCGCGGACGCGCCAGATGTCGCCCTCGGGCTGCAGGCCGCCGTCTTCCCGCCAATAGGCGGTGCCGGTGACGGGGTTGGCGTTGGCGTAGATGCAGATGTTGTCCCAATAGATGGCGGCAAAACCGTTCTCGACCAGTTTCTCGTAGTGATACAGCAGGAAGTCGACGCGACTGGGCGGCAGGCTCACCACAAAGTCGACTGCCCCGCCCTGCCCGGGCCGCGCCGTGCGGTCGGAGAATGGCGCGGCGCGCCACTCATCCTGATAGACGAACCATTCCGGCGTGCGGCTGTTGTCGCCGCGCAGGTTGGTGTAAGGAATAACGCCGGCCACCTTGCCCCCGTTGGCCGACCATTTGATCTCGGCCTTGATGTCGGGGTTCTGAGCCATGTAGGCTTCGAAGAACGCGTCGTCGCGCCCTTCCCCACGGCCGCGTGCGGCGATCTTGCGGACGACCTCGTAATCGCCGCCCCGCGGGGCCACGCTGTAAAGGTCTGCACCCCAGTACATGCACATGCCGAGAACCTGGTAGTCCTCCGGCACGCCGGATGCCACGCCCAGCTGCCGCCAATTCGCCGGCATCGGACGCGTTGGTGTCGCCTGCAAGCCGAACACCACGGTGCGCTTCCGGCCAAGCGTGGCGGGCGCCTGCACCAGATTGACCACCAGTTCGAGCGTGGCGCCGGCGCGGCGCAGTTCGAGCGCCGAGACCTTCTCTTGCGGGTCGAGCACCCAATCCCTGTCATTGCCGGCAAACCAGCACAGCCCGCGCGACTCGCCACCAATCCAGATGTAGGGCAGGAAGGTGCCGAGCAACTGGCTGCGCGAGGCCTTGTCGCTGGCCCACACTTGGCCCGCGCCAGCGGGAACCCGGCCCGCATAGTTGAAGCGAATGCCGTCGCCGACGGCGTGCAGGAAAGGCATCTCCTTGTCCAGCAGCGGGATCACCAGGCGCATCGCCTCAACGGGAAGCGCATCCGTCGGCTCATAAGCCAGGGTGACCTTCGCACAACCGTCATACTCCATCAGAACTTCGGTCTTGCCCTTCATAGCGGCGGTCTGCCACTCCGCCGAGACCGCAACAGCCGTCGGCTTCGTTGCACCGACCGTCACCTGGCCCTGCGCTGTCTCGGTCATGCCGTCACGCGTGACTTCGATCCGCATCGGTCCGGCGAGCAGCGGACGGCCTTCGGTTGTGACCTGCGCCCACAGGCCGTTGCCGGCCAAAACATGCTCGCGCAGGATCGTACGGACCGCCTTGCCTTTTACCTCCATGGGCGTGAACGGCGGGATCAGGATGTCGTCCTCGCCGATGGTGTTGTTCAGCCAGGGGAAGTCGGTGCGGTGCTGGAATACGACCGCCTTCGCGGGCTTGTCGGCCAGCCGGGCGCCATCAAGGTAGACGCGCGCTTCGTACGTGCCGTCGTGCAGATCCTTCAGCGTTTCGAGCCGGACTGGCACGGCGAACGACGCATCTGGCGCGGCCACCGCCGAGAAAACCTTCTTCTGGTCGTTCGTGCGGACAACCTCGAAGCGGACAGACTTGATCTCCTCGCGCCCTTTCAGCCCTGCGAACTCGACCTTCCAGCGCGCCGCCTGCGGCGTGGGGTGGAACTCGAACCCGAACTGCACCGCCTCTTCCGGCGGCGCGTCGCCCATCGGCGCCCACCCGCTCCCCTTCGGCTTGGTTTGCCACTTCGCGTCCCGGTGATGGAACACCACCCCATCGGCGCCCGTGACCAGAATCTCGGCCAGGGCCGGATAGTTATCGCCGGTGAAGAACTCTTTACGGTACTCGAACCGCTTCGTCTCGCCAGCTCTGAGTTCGACGGGAGTCTCCTGGAAGTAGCGCGGTTGGCTCTCGGCGTTGTAGCCAAGCTTGACGGTGATCGGCAGCGGTTTGCTCCCCGGGTTGCGCACGTCCACCGCCACGCAGATACCCTTGTCGTCCTGGAAACCGATTTCGTTCACTACCGGCGCGGCATCGCTGAACCGCACCAGCGGCATGGTCTCAGGCGCGTCGAACGCAATCACGCCGGGCGCCCAGCGCGACTGGTCCCAGCCATGCTTGTAGTTGCGGCAGACGCGCATGGCCAGCGGTTGGGCCGGATCCTTGACCTTGATGCTGGCCAGGTCGATCGCGAACTCCGCCGTCCACCCGCCCTTCTCGATCGTATGCTTCTGCACCAAAGCCACACGCCAGTAGGTGCGGCCGATCTTCTCGATGGCGTCAAACTCCTGGTCGTAGATCACACCGGCACTGTTGAGCAGCACCTGGTAGTACTCGCCCGGACCGCCGCCAGGGGCATTGTGAATCCACAGCTCTATGGAGTCGTCAAAGGTTGTCTTGCCCTCGTCCTTGGTCCCGGAGGTCTCCTTGAACCTGGTCACGGCACCCGCCGTCGGGTGCACACCCGAACGCACCGCCACATAGAGGCGCTGGCGGTCACACCCCACCCAGAACTCGCCCGGGCGCTGCTGCAACAGACCGCCGCCCTGGCTGACGAAGCGCGACACGTGCAGCGTATCCCACTCGCCATCGGCGATCACGCCGTCGATGGTCGGCGCCTTGGCCATGAAGGGAATGACGGCCACCGGCTTGACCGAGGCCTTGTTCAGGTTGGCCTCCTGCCCACACAGGGGACTTGCCAGAAAGGCCGCGCCAGCGACCGCCACCACATGGATCGCTCGTTGCACTTTTCTCACGCCGTCACTCCCAAAGCGGGCTACGCCCGCAACCCAATGTGCCCGCCATCGGTCCGCCGGCGGCCCGCGCGGGGCGGGCCGACCCGCGCTGCAAGATGCGACGCGAGCGCGTGGCATCACACAGCGGAGCAGTCTAACACGTTTTCGACAACGCTCAAGGCTCGACAGAATCGGCTCGATCGATTCACTCGACCGCCTCGGCCGGCCACCACTCTGGCACGAAAGGCGCCAGCACGCGCTTCTGGATGGCAATCGCATAGAGCGAATCGAGCCGGCAGATGAGGGTGCCCTCGTAGCCGGTCTGCAGACCCTCCCATGAGAGGAACTCCTGGCCCTCGCCAATTGGGCCGGTGAAGAGGTCGTGGGCGTAACCCTCATCCAGTTCGTCCGCGAGCCGGACGGCGGCTTCGGTGAAACCGTAGGTGGCCAGCGCCCGCAGGTAGTACCCGGCGGAGCCGCTGGTACCCCCGTCGGTGTAGAGCTCAAAGGATGGCTGACCGTTGAGGTTGGCATAGGCCGTGATCATCTGATCCTCGGGGTCTATCGGCAGGAGGTTGCAGGGCAGACCCAGGCGGGCCGAACCAAGGCCGACCTTGCACCGCAACGCCTCCAGCCCGGTCAGAGCCTGCCGGGCGGTACCGCCATCCAGCAGTCCGAAGGCGATCGCCGGACCGTTGATCCACAGGAAGCCGTAGTCGTGCAACTGGCCGTCGCGGCTGCGCCAGCCCGCCACCCAGCCGGTCACGGGGTTGACCAGCGCCGGCGCATAGGCCCTGCGCAGCGCCGCCGCGGCCTTCGCGGCCTGCATCGCGCGCGTGGGGTCGCCCACGGCGCGGAAGAGCACAGCAACGTTCCGGAAGGCCCGGTAGCTCCAGGCATTGACATAGGCATCGATGTGGCCGAAACCAACCACGTCCATGGCGTTGCAGCTCCAGCGGTGTGACCCGGTATTGCCCGAGAGCGCCCGGCAGACCACCAGGCCTCTATCGTCCACATGCCCGTGGATGCGATCGAAGGCGGCCTGCAGTCCCGGTGCGACCTGCCGCAGCCAAGCAAGATCGGCCCGCGCCTGGTGCAGCCGACCGGCCATGGCGATCAGGATCGGATCACTGTCGAGATAGAGGTCGCGATGATAGCCGTACCCGCCGCCATCGAGCAGCGCGCGGCCGACGGTAAACTGCGCCAGGGCCACGGGATCGGGTCCGTTAGCCGGACGTTTCGTGTAGGCCACCAGTTCGCCCGGCGCCCACTGGTTGACATGGCAGTTCACGGAAGCGGCATGATTCGAGAATCCGCCCAGTTCGGGACGGAAACACGCGAACGCCGAACTCCAATGGCGGCGCACACCGGCGGAGAGATTGGCCATTTCGGCGGCGGGTTCGAAGGCCGTCACCGCCAGTTCGAAGCTCGCCCGCAACATGCCCGCCGGCAACATCAGACACGCGTCATTGCCTGGGCGGGGGGCGAGGACAAACCCGTCAGTACGGGTGTGCTGGTTACGGTAACTCTCGGTCTGCAGACGCATGTTCTGCGGATCGCCGTCCATCAGGCGGCAGGCCAGGCAGCCCTGGCCGTCGGTGGCGAAGAAGGCTGGCAGTCGCACTTCGCCGTTCCGGCCGAACGCCAGCGTCGGCACGCCCGCCGTGGCGGTCATGCCGGCTCTCAGGTTCCAGGCGAAGCGCCAAGCCTCCGCCTCGAGCACAGGCAGGCCGGCGGCACAGGTTTGCGTCAGATCCAGCTCAATCCGGTCAGCTTCGACCGTGAACCGCGCTTCGATCTCGACCGCGCCGTTCACCGGATGCACGCGGTATGCGACACGGTTGCCTTCGACCGACACACTGCCGGTCCACAGGTGCGCCGCCGTGTCAACGTCCAACCCACGCAGCAGCGGCCCGCTCAGACCACCGGTGGCGCCCGTGTCCACACGACGCAGGCTGAGGCGGTTGCGCTTCGCTCCGCCTCCGCCGAAGGCATCCCAACCCAGATGCATGAGCAACGGCCGCCGCAGCGAGAAGCCGATCGCCACCCGGTCGCTCTCGAACAGCAGCATCTGCGGCAGATCGCGCACGGTCATCCCGGCCGGGGCCGCTGGCGCGTAGCTTCCGACCGTCAACAGGGCGCCGCGCCCGGTCGAGATCGTCGCTCCTGCGATCTCCTCGCCGTGCGCCGACAACGGACCAAGTACTCCGAACGGCACCATATACGGCCCGCCGTTGCATTCGCCATGGTTCGGCCACACCGGGTGTTCCCGGTCGCACTCGACGCGAAGGCAGTCGGTCTCGATCCATCCCAGATCGATACGATGGCATACCCCGCCGGCCGCCGCCGTAACGGCCGTCGCCATCGCCTCGACCGTCATCTCCTGATTCAGCCCCTCTCCGGCCACGCCAGGAATCCTCGGCAGGTCGACCTCCGTGACCACGCGCCAACGGCCAGTGGCCGTGTCAAGCGTGGAGACCCGCACGTGGGCCGGATGGCCAGGCACACTCGGCACCCAGCGACCGACCGCCCCACTCAGCGGCAGCTCCAGATGGTCGATCCGCACCGGCCGCCGGAAGCGCAGATAGCGGATCGCGGTCTGGCCGTGGATCACGGTGTCCAGTTGAGGGTGGGGAACGGGCCTCACTGCTCCATGCGCAAGGCCGTCATGTGGCAAGTTTCTCATATTCTGGCGCGATCCTCCGGTTCGGCAGTTGCGTTAACGTCTCCAGTAGCCCACCGTGGTGCAGGAACTAAGGTTCAGGGCACAAACCAACCATGGAAGGTCACGTTCGTGTCCTTCGCCAACTGCGACGCAACCGCCACCGCGAACTCCGCCGCGTCACCTGCGGGGATGGCCGCGCGCCAAGCCTGCCAGGTCGCGGGATACGTGAAGGCACCCAACACCGGCGTTGCCGGCACCGCTACGCCGGCCAGCGTGACCTCCGCCTTGAGCAGCGAACCCATGTTGCCCGTAGGCGCCGCCCGCCCGCCACGCGTTACCCGAGCGGCTACCACCAGTGTTCCGCCGCCCGACGACGCCGGCGCCCGGCCGGAGACCGCAAACCCACGGGTCGGATCGGCCGCGTCGACCTCCGTCACCGTCAGGCTGACCGGTACGCTCGGTTCGGCGAATCGCTGCCGGGAGCCCGCGTCCGGCCAATCTGCGCCGGCCGCCGGTGTCGCACCGTCAGCCACCACTTCGTAGAGCGCCACCGCGAACGGGCGCAGGCAGTCGGCCGGCGGATTGCCGTCCGCCCCCGAGAGCCGGGCCGGTTCCGGATAGTGACGGTAGACGCGCAACCCGGCGCCGCCGGCCAGTCCGAACGTCGCAGGCGCATCGAAGGCCATAGCGTAATCGCTCCACCCGAAGTTGTTGACCGCCACAAAGGCGCGACGGCCATCGGCACAAACACAGCCGTAGGGCTCGTTGCGCCATGGATCGCCAAGGATGAGTCGCGGCTTGGCGAAGCAATCCGGGTGGTCGCGCAGCAGACGCAGAAACGCGCCCATGTCGCGCAGATCGGCCACGCTGAGGCGGTCTTCGCCCAGCCACGGCTGGAAGAGCAGCGACCCGCGGCACAGATCCATGATGATCCCCTCGCGCCAGCGCTCGGTCCCGATCGAGCTGTTCCATGGCCAGCGCGACAACCAGACGCCGAGCGAGTCCTTGCCCAGGCGCGGGATGTCGGCGGCAAAGAGCGTCCCCTGGTCGAGGGTCAGCGCCACGCCGTCGCGCGCGTAGAGCGAGGGCGTCGGCGAGGGCGAAGCCGCCTCGATCAGCAGCCCACACTCGAACTCGGTGTCACCATGCAGCAACCACCAGGGCGACCGGTAACCCCAGTAGAGCATGATGAACACCTCCGGGCAGGCGGCATCCAACGCGGCGAAGAACTCGATGACGCTGTTGTAGATCGCCTCGGTAGAGTAGACCCCGGGCCAGTGGCCGTGACTCCCGTTGTGGCAGGTCGACACCAGGTTGTCAAACTTGAGCAGTCGCGCCCCCTCCTCCCGAAGGTGGTGGAGGAATGCGCTGCGGAAGATCGAGCGGATCGGTTCGGCGGCACGGCAGATCGGGCTTATGCCCCACTCCGCAGTCGCGGGCGGTGTCGCCGCATAGGAGGGATTGCCGATCCGGCAGTTTCTCACCAGGGGATTGAGTCCGATCTGCCAGGCGGGGAACATCGAGCTGTCTACCCACAGCCCGTGGTAGGTGCCGGTTTCCGTCAGCGCGGCCCGCGCCTTCTCAAAGCCCGAGGGAAATCGATGGTTGAAGCGTACCAAGTCAGCGGTTGGGTCTTGCCAGAAATCCACGGAGATCAGGTCGAACGTCGAACTGGTCGTATCCCGGAACTCGCGCAGCCAGTCGGCAGTCTTCAGGCAGACGGCTTCGGACACCTCGGCCTCCAAGCTCCGTCCGGGCGGGATGGGCCAGCACCCGAACGGTTCCAGGATGGCGTAGGGCCGGTCGTGGCCGCGCCGTACCCGCCTCATCCTCGGCTGGATGTGATCGAGGAACGCCTCGCGGGCACCGCCCGCCGCCGACGCACCCAGCACCACGTTCATGCAGGTGAAGGACTGGTCCGGCTCGAGCAACGCGCCGGGCACCTGACGCAATTGGATGCGTCCGGCATCGCCCATGGCCCAACCGGCGGGATGGTCGAGCGACAGGAAAAAGGCGCCGTCGGCATACACAGGGAAGCCCATGTCCCCCTCGCTGACCTCTGCCCCGGTCGCGTAGTCGCCCAACCGCACCTGCATGATGCGCATCGGGCGGGCGCCGGTGTTGGTCAGCATCGTGGACTTGATCAGCGTCCGTCCGCCATCGGCCAGGCGATAGCGAATCTCGGCGCGCAGCGACGCCTCCGCGTCGACCAGCAGAATCCGCAGGCCGCCGTCCTCCGGCATCACCGACTCGACCGCGAACACGAGTTTCTTCTCCGGCCGCTCGCCAAAGGCGATGTGCTGGAAATAGGGCGGGATCAGGCAGTGCGGATAGGCCAGGTGGTAGGCGTGGTCGGGATCGAGTTCATCCATGCGCCGGTTCCGGGCAATGGCACCGCCGAGCTGGAGGGCGAGGATGTTCACCTGACCGAAACGGAGCTGAGCATAGATCGGATGGGCCGGAGGGATCACGAAGGTGCCCGGCTCAACCCAGCGTCCCTCGGCGTGGCGCTCGCCTGCCAGGAGGCCGTTGACAAAGACCCGAGTCTCCTTGAAGTCGCCCACACCGAAACCGCCGAGGGTCAGCGTCAGCGGCTCCCCGCGCAGCGCTTCCGGCACGAACACCCGGGTGCGGGCCCAGGCCCAGTAGCCCTGATCGGCGCTCGCGGTCAGGGTGAACAGCCCGGTGGAGGGCGCCCACCGCGAAGTATCCTTGAGCTGTTCGGCGATGTCTGGATAGTCGGGGCGATGGTAGCCGGCCGTGAAACCCGCTTCCTCGTCCGCCGGGACAGGTTCGTTCTGTCCGCGCTGGATATGCCACCCCTCGATCCAGAGCCGCTCGCGGGAGGCATCCACCTCGACCTCGAGTTCCGCTCCACCGCCCAGGTCGAGCGTCGTCCCCGCCAGGCGGTTTTGCCAACGTGAAGCCGTGAGTTGGGCGCCTGCGCTCAACTCCAAGCTCATCATCTCTGTTTGCACACACCATTTTTCCATGACCGATCCTCCAAGGCACCAGGAAGTCCTGCATGCGCCTCATGCATTCAACTGCCGGACGCGATGCCGGTAGCGATCGAGGTCCAGTTGCGTCGCATGATTGATCGTGTAGGCGGCCCCGTCGCTCTCCCGGCTACCATCGGGACGACAGGCCGTGACCTTGTACGTCACGGTGCCGCAGGCGGGGAAATCGAGACCCCGGTCCTGAAATGTACGCGTCGCAAGCCGTTCCGCAAGCATCTCGTAGCACGGCTCGCCGTCCACCGCCCGGTAAACATTGAAGACCGCTTCCGGCTCGCCCTCCCATGTGAGCCGGATACCGGGCAACGCGACAACCAGATTGCGCGGCGCAGCCACAGGCTTTGCCGGTCGCAGGCCGGTGACGGCGTACGTGCAGCCCGGTTCTGTATCGAAGGCGATCCGGTCGTCGCATTCGCGCGTATGGCTCACCGCGCGGCCGGCGGTATCCTGAACGGCCGCGGCGCCGATGCCCGCGCAGGCCAGGCAGATCCCGCCGCCTTTCGTCGAACGGACAGTCACGCACCAGGCCGCGCCGTTCCGCCAGTCCGCCGACACCACGAAGCCGCCCCGCGCGCACAGCCCGCTGAAGCGCCCCAGCGGCCAGGCGTCCGGCAGCGACGGCAGCACGGCCACGAAGCCCTCGTGGCTCTGCAGCAGCATCTCGGCAATGCCGGAGGTGCCGCCGAAATTGCCGTCGATCTGGAACGGCGGATGGGTGTCCCACAGGTTGGGCAGGGTCCGTCGGCCCAGAAGCTCGCGCAGCAGCTTGTAGGAGCGATTGCCGTCGCCGGTACGGGCCCAGGCATTCAGGCGGTGCGCCAGCGCCCAGCCAGTCGACTCGTCGCCGCGCTCATTCAGCGTGATCTTGGCCGCGTCCAACCAGGCCGGCGTCTCCCGGCCGATCAGCGTGCCGGGATGGAGCGCCATCAGTTGCGAGATGTGGCGGTGGCGGTACTCGCCGATGTCGCCGTAGAGATTCTCCTCCTCGTACTCCTTGATCTGCCCCGACCAGCCGATCTGCACCGGGTCGTAGCGGCCGAACTGACGTTCCTGCACCGCGACTGTCGCATCGCTCTCACCCAGGATCGCGGCCGCCGCCAGCAGGTCGCGGCCGTTCTCCCGGATCATCTGCTGGTCAAACGCGCAGCCGACCGTCTGGTAGTACTTGCCCTTGGGCGTCCACGGCCCATTGATCATCTGTTCGGGTGAAGCGGAGAAGGATGCCAGGCAGCGCCCGTCGTAGTCGCGCACGGTTCTGGTGAGGAAGCGGGCCATGCTGAGCAGGGCGGGATAGACGAGGTCGCGCAGGATGGCGGGGTCGCGGGTGAAGTCGTACCAGTCCCAGAACAGTTTTGAGGTCAACCCGCCGGTTCCGGGGCCCGAGTGGCCGCCCGGGCCGGTGATCTCGTAGGCGTAGCTGGCCGTGCCGATGGTCCAGCCGCAGGCGCCCGGCCGCTCGTCGAGGTTCTCCGGATTGTGCTCGCGGATGTAGGCGGTGGCCAGCGCCTCGGCCCGCGGCCGGAAGGCCTCGTAGAAGTCGGCATAGGCGGTGAAGGTCTCGGCCAGATTGGTGACGAAGGCCGGCCAGTAGTTCATCTGCACATTGATGTTGTGCCAGTAGCCGCTACCCCAAGGCGACTGGTCGTGGCAGTTCCACACGCCTTGCAGGTTGGCGGGCAGGCAGCCCGGCCGGGAGGAACTGATCAGCAGGTAGCGTCCATACTGGAAATAGAGCTGCTCCAGATACGGGATGGACTCCCCCGCCCCATAGCGTTTGAGCAGCTCGTCCGTCGCCGCGTCGGGACGCGGCCCAAGCTCCAGCGCCACGCGCCCGAACAGCTCGCCATAGTCGGCGCAATGCCGCGCACGGAGTGCCTCATAGCCCTTGGCCGCGGCCAGGGCCAGGGTCTCTGCCACGCGCGGCCCGGGATCCTCCGGCGCCAGCTTCTTTTGGGGATCGGCCTCGAGGAAGACGCGCGGACTGAGACGGTAGTTCGTGCCCAGAGCGAAGAGGATCACGGCGCTGTCAGCGTTCGCGACCCGCAACGCCCCCTCCTCAGCCGTGACCGTGCCGCCGCTCGGCAGCACCTGCAGCCTCCCCTCGAACAGGATGTTGTAGTAGTGCATCCGGCCCGCCAGCACGATCGTCTCGCCCCAGGCCGTCACCGTGCCGCTCTTGCCGCCGCCGTCGCCCGGTTTCAGCGCATAGTCTTTGATGAAGGGAATCTCCGGGCAGAGCGTGAACGAGAGGGCGCCAACCCGCGATGCGGTCAGCCGCACGACAAGAACCCGGTCGGGATACGACGCGAACGCCTCGCGCGTGTAAACGACCCCGCCGCAGATGTAACGGCAATAGGAAGTGGCGTCGTCGATGCTGAGCCCACGCTCGTAGTCACGCACGTCGGCATGGTCGAAGCGGATGTACAGTTCGGCGAAATTGTTCAACCCGCCGAGTAACCCCGGATTCTGCAGAGAATTCTCGGTAATCTGGATGCGTTCGCGCCCGACGAGGCCAAACACGTTGGCGCCCAGGTAGCCGTTGCCGAGCGGCAGCGACTCGTTTTCCCAACCCGCCGCGGAGTCAGCCGCGGGCGTGCGGTACTTCATGGCCAGCGCTTCCCTTCGGTTGCTGCGCGTATCCAGGTTCACGGCTGCACCGCGCAAATCGCTCCGCTCAGCGTCAGCGGCCGGACATCGGTGGACACGCAGGTGACGGTGACGGGCAGCCCGGGCTTCAGGCCGGCGCAGTCCACTGCGCCCACGGCCCCGGACACCCCGCTCATCTTCATCGTCTTGCCGCTCACGGTCAGGACCGCGGCGGCGTACGGCGGAAGAGTCGCCGCGAACGTGCGTCGGAGTCCCCGGCCGCGGCTCTCGGCCGGTACCGGCTTTTCGCCCTCGACAAAAAGCGCGCCCCCCTCGGGCGCAAACCCCGGGAAGGCGGCAAGGTCGAGGGTGACACGCAGCGTTCTGGCCTGCGCCTGCCCGTTGGCCAGCGTGACGGCCAGTCCCTTTTCCGAACGGTACACGAAGCCCTTCCCGCGTTTGACATCGAGGCCTCGGTTGTCGAGGAATTGCCCGTGGCTGACGAAAGCAGCCGTATCCTTGCGCAGCTTGGCCAGCCGCTTGATCTGGGCCGCCAGCTCTGGTGCATCGGAAAGCAAGCCGGTCATGTCGCGCGTGGCGACGGCCAGGAAGCTGCCGAGGGCGAAGGCCTCGGCCAGAACCTCGCGCTGGTTTTCGTCAATGCACCAGACCGGGATCATGGACGGCAGCACATAGCGGAACACCGCCAGGTTGGCCCAGGCGTTTTCGCGCCACATCCAGTTCCACCAGAGGTCGATGTGCTGGACGTTGTAGAGATCGGGCACCTCGGCCAGGGTGTAGGCCTTGGAATTCCGCTGACGGACGGTGCGGGTGACCTCACCGAACCAGGCATACGTGCGCGCCCACGCCTCCCAGGGCGAGGCGTGGCCGTGCTTGCGCGACAGGCAATAGTTCCACTCGGCGGCCTGGTCCACCGAGATCGCGTCAAAGCCGAGCTCGAGCGTGCGCTGGAGCACCCGGTCGGCGTAGGGGCGGTAGCCGTCGGCGCCGCAGCAGAGCGCATGCGACCCCATCTCGTAGCCGGGATCGCCGTAGTTGCCGCCGTCCATGGTGCCGCAGGGGAAGCCGAACAGCCCAACTCCGAAAAGACTCTCCTGCACCAGCGGCTTCAGCTTCGGCCAAGTCGAATTGTGCTCGCAGGCCAGCCGCCAGTTTACAAAGGCGGTAACCGACACGCCTTGCGTCCGCACCTCGGCCAAAGCCTGCTTCAACTCCTCTTCCCGCTTCGGCGTCATCTCCCAGAAATCGCCGCGATCGGGCCGGTAGTAGACCGAGGCCGTGTTGTCCCACAGCATCAGATCGCGGATACCATAGCGTTTGGCGTCACGGGCTACGGCCGGCATCTCGCTAAACTCGTGAAAACGCTCGCCCGAGAAGCAGTGGGTATGGATGTGAAACAACCCGATCCGCTCACGCAACGCCTTGGGTGTGTCGCAGGGCTTCCACCAGCCCGCCATCCAGTCGCGGAAGCGGTCGGCGGTGGCATGCCAGTCGGCCTGATGCACGCCGACGCCGAATTCGCAGCTCGTCCACGTCTGGCCCGGCTCGACGAAAACGCCCGTGGCCCAGGCCCAGGTCAGGCAGATGTCCTCCCGCTCATAGGTCGCGTTTTCAAAAGTCAGGATGTGCGGCGAGGGACGCCGCTCGTACTTGTTGTAAGAGAGCCCGCCGTCGGCGTCGCTGAAGTCCATCATCGGCAGGAGATGAACCGGATCGTAACCGATGCGCAGGTGATGGTGGCCGAAGGTATGGGTGGATTTGCCGTTCCACGCCAGGGATCCGTAGATGTCGCGTTGAACGAACTTGCTGGTGGTAATCACATCCCGCGATTTGCCAGGGGTTCCGCGCCGTCCGCCCAGCCAGGGGAACCACAGCTCGTGAACCCGGTGCGGACTCGCGTTGCGAATCTCGGCCGAGAAGAACGCTTCCGGGCTTCCTTCCGGCAGACGCACCCGCACCGTCAGAAACACGCCCACCGCTTCCCCGCGATGACGCAGTTCGGGAAAGACGATCGTCATGGTGTCGCTTTCGCGGCGCATCTCCGGCTTCCCCGCGTCGTGGGAATAGAGCGGCCGGGAAACGTGCTCGGGCGTGGGCACAATCAGCTTGGCCAGCCGCGCCCCGCGCGGATCACCCAGATAGCGCTTGCCGGTCATCCGGTCAGTGATCTGCCGCACGCTGCCGGTCTCGTGGTCAAAATCGAATCGGATCACGCCATTGTCCAGTGTCATGCCATCATTGTCCTTCCGCCGGGTTCTTCATGGTTGTTTCTTCGCGTTGACGCGCGAAGCAACGTCAGTGCTTTTCTCCATCGTCCGCGTTCTCCTCATTGCGGCGCCGACGGCGGGCAACAATGGAACGGCTTGTCCAGCATGGTCCAGTTCAGGTCGCAGGCGAACAGTTTGATTGGATGGAAGCTCACGCGAAGATCTCCTTCATGAGGCTATCACTCCCCCGTTTCGATCCTCAGACCACCGCGTAACGGAACATTGCCGGGACCGGTGGGCAGGTCGAAGGCGAGCAGTTGCACAACCGCATCGATGGCCGGATCAATGGCATCGACCACCAGTTGACAGGCGCATTGGTCGGGCCGGGCATCGCAGCCAAGATGATGCCAGGGGATCAGCGCCGCCACGTCGCAGCCGCCGGGCTGGGGCCGGGATGAGGCGCGGATTTCCTTTGCCGGCTCGGTCCGGTCGCCCGCGGCGGCAAGAGTGAAACCATCCGCGCCCTGGCCGGCAGCGCGGGGCACAATAAAGACCTGGCGTTTGGACGGCGGCTGGCCGGCGGCCGCAGCCGGTGTCGGCTGATAGACGATCAACTCGAACCCGGTACCCCGCCAGGGCTGCTCACAATCTGGGCGCAGCGCCGGCTCGTGGAATCGGGCCGAGAACAACAGTGCCTCCGCCGTCGCGCCAAGCCGGACCTCCGCCACCAGCCGGTCGCCATGCCGGATCGCGTGAACCCACTCCGCGGCCAGGGCCGCGCCAACCGCGTCAGGACTGGGGACTTCGGCCACCCGTCGTACCTGCCAGCGGCAAGCCGCAGGATCGAACTGGAGGGCGCGCGCCGGAACGGTGACGCCGTCGGCCGGCTCGCTGTCGAGCCAGTACGTGTGCGTCCCGCGCTTCACCTTCATCGTCACCTGCGCGACCTGCTCCGCGCCGGGCGCGAGCGCAAACGCGATCCGGCGCAAACTAAGCCGCCCGCCGGCGGCGCCGCGGGGACCGCCCGCCAAGCGGATCGCGCCCCGGCCCTCGGCGCGGCCGACGTTGCTCAGCGTGACCGCGAATGTCGCCAGTCCCGTCGACTGGACGTCGGCCGGCGGCGTCAGCAGTTCGATCCGCGTGCGCACCACCGGCACCTCAAGCGACGGGACCGGGAACTGTTTGGCATAGTCGCCATAGTCATCCGGCCGGCGCGTCTTCAGCCTGGGGCCGACACTGCGCCAGTCGAACGGACGGAACCCGATCGCCTTCACGGGCGAGTCGGGCCGCAGCGAGAAATCGCCGCCCGCGGCATCAGTGAAGAGCGGGTCGGCGACCACCGCGCCGCCATTCTGCCCTTCCGCCTGGAGGCCGGCCACCGACCGTCCGTTGAACGTGAGCGGGCTGCCGTCGAGCGGCCAGAACAGGTTCTTCTCGACCGTTTAGTGGGCCGTCTGCCAGCCGGCGCCGGTGATCCGGCCGGTGGCCGGCAGGCAGACGTTGCGGCGGAAGATGGTCGTGCGGTGCAGTTCGCGCTTGCCGAGGCCCAGATGGTCCGCCTGACTCAGGGCGAAGACATTGTGCTGCACGAGCGTGTCGCGGCCGTAATGGGTCGAGTAGGCGGCCTTCTTGGTGCCGCAGACCAGGTTGTGCTCGACCCGCA
>CAZZCT010000077.1:0-22225 GCA_964652365.1 uncultured Lentisphaerales bacterium | reverse complement strand
ACCTGGGCTCCGGGAGGGCGAGGCTCCTGCCGAGCCGCCAGCGCAGGGTCAAGAGTACGAAACTGCGGCAGGCTTCGCGGCAACTCTCGCAGAACAGGGTGTGCACGCGAGCATGAAATGCAGCGTCAGTCCTTGCGCAACCGGAACAGGCGCGCGCCGTGCGGCGGCACGTTCGCGCGCAGGCGTGTTTCGTGGCGTCCGACATCCCGCCGCTCCCACAGGTCGCGGACCGCAAACGAACCCGTCCACCCGAGCTCGTCCGCGGTCACTTCCGCCAGGTCCTCGCGGTCGCCGAGATTGCAGACCCCGACGGCCACATCCCCGTTGGCCAGTGGACGCGCGTGGACGCGCGTGTGGTGCAAGTTGCCGTCTCCCAGACGGCGGGCACGCGTCTCGCGGACGCGGGTGGCGCAGGCGCCCAGGCGGTCCTGGTTGACCGCCAGCACCTCCTCGTTGGCGAACAGGCGCTGCTCGAAATCGGACAGCGTCTCCAACCCGCAGCTCAGGAAGAGCGGCGAGGGATACAGCGCCCAGAGCGTCATGTGCGTGACCTGCTCGTCCGGGGTCAGGCGGTTCGGTGCGGTCTCCGTCATACTCCTGAACTGGGGGCCGAGCGCCAGCATGTCGAGGTCGTTCCATCTGCCGGGGCGTACGAAGGGTCGCCAGTCCTCGCAGCCCATGAAGTCATCCGACATACTTGCCGGAGAACAGGTGGTGCCTGGGGAAGTCCGTGTCGTGTGCGCCGCTGGAGCATCCGATCAGCGCGCCGCCGCCCCAGTCGGCCTTGGCATTTTCCGCGCTGCAGCCCCACGGCTCGACCCAAGGCGAGGAATAGATGCCGAACTTGAGGCCGAGCCCGTGGATCGAATCAGCCAGCCCCTTCATGTCGGGGAACTTCCGGTTGGGCTGGATGGCGTTGAAGGGGCCGCCGCGCTCGCCTTGCCAGCAGGAATCGATATTGACGTACGTATACCCACGGGCTGCCAGCCCGATCTCCACCAGCGCGCGGGCCGCGGAGCGCACGTTGGCGTCACTGACCCAGCGGCGCCAGGCGTTCCAACTGTTCCAGCCCATCGGCGGTGTGAGTGCCAGACCCCGTCCGATGATGTGTGACATGTCGCCTTCTGGTGTTGAGCGGTTTTGCCGGTGTGCCGATTGGACCGGTGCGCCCCTCAACTCACGGTCCCAAGGCCCGCCGTTCGCGTTGAGAACTCCGCCTCTTATGCCAAAAGGTGCGGCCGTGCACAAGTTCGCAGATGCGCTTGCAGAATCCCCTACGCCGGCCGGCACGGCGCTTTCCGTGCGATAGGCGGAAACGCAAGCGGCACGCGCGCGTGGCGCAGCGTCTGCTGCAGGCGGGCCAGGTCCAGCGTCCGGACGGTGCGGCGGCCGTGGCGCAGCAGGGCCGCGGCCACGCCGGCGGCCTGGCCGGTCACGGCGCAGGCCGGAATAACCCGCGTCAGATCCCAGCCGGTCGTTCCGGCGGCGCAGCAACGGCCGGCCACGAGCAGGTTGTCGGTGCGCACCGCTGCCAGCGACCGGTAGGGGATGGCATAGGCCGGGCCACGCGTGCGCCAATGGCCAATCAAACCGATGGCATCCGCGCAGGCGACCCGGTTGTCCTGCTCCTCGATGCCCGGCGCCTGCAGGCGGCGGGTCATGCGGAAGCAGGGCACGGTGGGCAGCAGAATCGGGTAGCGATCGGCTTCGCCGGTTTCGCGCCGCAGGTGGTCGACCTGTGCCTGGATTCGCCGACGCGTGACCAGCAACTGGTTTGTGACGTCCGCGGGGCTGATGCCGGAGAGGGCTTGGCAGCCTTTCGGCGCGTTCTGGCCATGCAGGTCGAACGATTCGCTCCAGGGGTGCAGCCGCACGCCGCTCGCGCCGGCCGTGTAGAACCAGCCGGCCGCCACATTCGTGGACAGGGTTACGGTCGGTTCGCCAGCCGCGGCACACACATCGGCGTCGCCGGAGGCATCCACAAAGGCCTTGGCGACGAGCGCGCAGCGGCCGCCCTTGTTCTCCACCAGTACGGCCTTGAGCTGCCGACCCTCGCGTACCACGCCGCAGAAGCGCGTGTCGAACAGCAGGTCGACGCCGGCATCCACGACGTAACGGTCCAGCGCCAGGATGAAGGTGGCCGGGTTGTAGCGCACCACGTAGCGGGGAGCTTCGGCCGGCGCCGTGCGGCGTCCACGCCAGGCGGGCGGAATGCCCTCGAGCACGCCGGCCGGGTCGCGCACCGAGAGCTTCAGGAGTTCTTCGGCGATGCCGCCGGAAAGCAGGTGGCCCCGGCCGTCGCAGAGCGGCAGGTAGACAACCACGTTGCCGAGCGTCGCCAGTCCGCCCAGGGCCTGCTCTTTCTCGACCAGGCCGACGCGCGCGCCCTGACGGGCGGCGGCCACGGCCGCCGCCACGCCGGCAATGCCGCCGCCCACGACGATCACATCCCATTGGCCGCCGACGGGCGTCGTGCGGGCAGGCTCACGTAGGGTGTCACGCATGCGCTTCATAGTTGGCTCGCGGTGTCGATGTCGGCCGGCGCGACTGCGGGCAGCGCGCCGAACAAGGCATGGATTTCAGGCAGATAGGGGCAGGCGAGGGCCGCAGCCTCCAGCCGGGCCCGCGCCGTCGCCGGGTCGCCGGGCAGCCGGTCGCGCGCCTCGCGGAGCAACGCGCGGGCCCGTTCCTCCGCCGCGCCGGCTTCAGCCAGCTTGAGCTCGCGGGCGCAGATGTAGCGCCCGATGGCGTGCGGAATGTGTTCAGCCAGCAGTTTGCCGCCTGCGGCTGAGGGATGCACACCATCCTTGCTGATGGTCGTGGCCGGATCGGCCGCCATCAGCAGACGGAACATGTCAAGCAGTGGCAGATCCCGCTCCTGCGCGATACGCGTCGTCATGGAGTTGATCTGGCTTGCGAGCATGGCATTGATGCCGTGGCCGGCTTGGATCGCGGGGTCGTCCTTCAGGAAGTGGATGTCGTCGCGAAAGGGTGTCGCGGTGAGCAGAATCACCGTGGGGCGGCAGGGATGCGTCTGGATGGCATCAAGCAGCGCGCGCAGACTTGTCTCAAACACCCTCGAGTCGGTCTTGGCCGCGGTGAAGCCGAGATCGTTGAGCCCGTAGGAAACCGTGATGACGTCCGGCTGGCACTGGTCGAGCACGCGCTGAATGCGGCGCAGCGCCATGGGCGCGGTTTCGCCGCCGACGCCTTGGTTGACTACGTCCCACAGCAGGCGGTCGCCGCACTCGGCCGTCAGCGCCGCCTCAAACGCGCCCGTCATGGCCGGCTGCCCCAGGCTCAGGGCCGTGACCGAATCGCCCAGCAGCACCAGCCGCAGCTGTCGCACGCCCTCCAGGGGCGCAATGGGCGTGGACACGTGCCGCGGCGCGGCGGCCAGGCCGGCCCGCGGTGCCAGCGCGTCCATGGCCACGTGGAGGCTGGCCTGGTAGGGACAGAGGTCGGCCGCCTCGCGCAGCAGCGCCCAGGCGCGCGCGGGTGCGTCGGCGACCAGCGGTCCGGATTGCGCCAGCAGCTCGGTGGCGCGGGCCTGCGCCTGCAGGGCCGCGGGCTCCTCCAGCAACCGGGCCCGCGCAAGCTGTGCCAGGCCTTCGCAGATGGTCCGCGCCAGCAACTGGCGCCCCGGTGCGTTCGGAAAGCGGTCGGGCGGCGAGAGCAGGCGCTGCGCGCCATGGTCGCCGAAGACGCGGTGGAGGTCCAGCAGCGGCCAACCGTTGGTATGTGCCATGTGGCGCGTGACGCGGTTGGCGTTGGTTTCAAGCAGCGCCTCCCAGCCCCCGGGCCGGGCCGGCACGGGGAGGTGGGCGGCGGCCTCTTCGCGAAAGGGGATGCTGGTCATGAGCACCAGCGTGGCCTGCGGGCATTGCTCCCGGATGCGCGCCGTCAGGCGCCCCAGGTTGCGCTCGAAGACGACCGGGTCCTTGCCGGCCTCGGTCAGGACGACGTCGAGTTGGCCGTAGGAGACCGCCACGATGTCGGGCGGGTGCTGGTGTGTGCCCAGCGGCGCGCGCAGGGCATAGGTGGCCGCGCCCGGCACGCCCGCGTAGGTGGTGTGCCAGCGCAGCTGGTCGTCGCACAGGCGGTTCAACAGGCGGTCCAGGACGCCGGTACGCGCGTACACCTCCAGGCGTTGGATCGGCCAGTCGCCAATCAGGGTCAAGGCGACCTCACGCGGGACCGGTCCGGATGTGTCCGGTGCGGCGGCCGGCGGCGTGGCGGCGGGCGCGGTGCGTGCCAGCGCGACGACAACCAGAGCGGCAAGCGTGCACGGGAGCGCCCACCGCCACCGGTGCGCCCGTGCACGTTTCGCGACCTTGCCCGCGTATGTGCTGTGTTTCATGTTGATCCCAGGTCGTCGCCATCAAATTGCCTGTTTGCAGATCGCAACCCCGGCCGACTGATGGCAGGCACGATGGACGCCAGCATCCAGTACAGGACGACCGCGGCGTCGCAGCGGACGGTGCGCGGTGGTTACGGGAACGCGACGGGCCGCACGGCGCGACGGACCGGCCAGCTCGCCCGGCGCGGATCGGCGTACAGCCCCATCCTCTCCAGCGGGAGCGGTTCAAAACCTATCGCCATCACCGCTGTCGGGTTCTTGAACTCCATCCGCACCGGCCGCCCGTCGGGGTCCTTGATCAGCCGCACCCAGTCCGGGTCCCTGTCGAACACCAGGTTGTTGGTGATGGACTGCAGGTGCCGGACGGCATTGCTGATATCGTCCCATCGTCCCCCGGCGCTGATGTTGGTCACAAACACATTGCGCTTAGGAACCCCGGGATCATCCCCCGGCAGATTGGCCAGTCCCGGATACCGCGCGCGCCACAGGGCGTTCGTGTATGGCATGGCCCGCAGCCGGGTCCGCAGTTCACCCTTCGGGTTGTCCGTGGCCGGTTTCTGCCACTGCATGCCGCGATTGTCGAGATGCGCCGACTTCACCGAGTTCACGAACACATTGTTGGTCACCAGATTGTCATCGCCTCCCCCGATAAACACGGCTTGCATGCAGCGTTCAAAGAGGTTCCCGTGGATCGTGTGGCCGCCATGCTGGTCATCCAGATAGAGGGTCATGCCGCCGTACCCGGTTGCGCCGACAATATTGTGAAAGTAGTTGTGGCGCAACAAGTTGCCGCGCTGCGTCCAGTCCCGTCCCACGTAATAGGCCCCGGCATCGCCGCTCTCCTCCACCACGTTATGGATCTCGTTGTACTCCACTACATGGTCGTTTCCGCCCGCCGACAGCGCCATGTGCGGCCCGTCGTGGATGAGGTTGTGCGCGATACGGTTGCCCACGCCACTGACCGTGATTGCCGGGTGATAGGTGCGCGCCCGCCGTGCGTAGTGATGGACATGGTTGTTTTCCGCGCTATGCCGCGCCGGGGTCAGAGTGACCCGCTGGCCACCGCTCAGGTGAATGCCGCCGGAACCGGTGTAAGCAACATCGCAACCATAGACTTCGTGCTGCTCCCCTTGCGAAACCTCCACCCCCTGCCGCCCGGTGTTGCGTACGGTGCAGCCGACGACCCGGCAGTCCCGCCCCTCCCGGATCACCACCGCCGTCCCCCGGCAGGCTTCGAATGTGAATCCTTGAAATCGGACATGCGACAGTCCGTCCGCCCGGATCAGGCCCTCTGCCATCGACAACACCGCGCTGCCGCCGGGGGCGGGTGGCCAGAAGTAGAGCAACCCATCGCGGCGGTCCAGATAGTATTCCCCCGGCTGGTCGAGTTCCGCCAGCAAGTTGAAGGCGTACCAGCGGGCACGGTTCGGTGTCACGCCATACACGGCCTTGATCTGCGCGGTGCGCAACAACGCAGGCTTGGCCGCATCCACTCCCGCCAACGGCTCGCAGACTTCCGCCCAGTCGTGATGCCAGTAAGCGAACACCCACGGCTCGTGCTCCTCCTGCCAGCGCCCGACCCGGTTGGTGTTCACAATCACCGTCTGGTCGCCTTCCTTCGACCTGACCCCTTGGAAACCGGCGTTCGGCCAGCGGGCCAAGGACATCGGCGCGTCATCGTAGAACAACTCAGCCTCCGCCACTGGATTGCCCGTGCCAAAGCCCCGAGGCCGCAACTGGCCGAAGTCGACGATGCCTTGGGTGCGGAGGTCTGCGACCACCACCTTGCCGCGTGCCTCGGGTGTCAGGCGACCAAGAACCGCCTGATCCTTGACCGGCATCCAGCCCGTGACCTCGCGACCGCCGGTGATCCGCACCAGCGCGCCGCGCTCGGCCAGCCAGGTGATGGGCGCGGACTCCGTGCCGGAGTCGGCGGCTGTGAACGCCAGCGGTGTGGATAGGTAGTAGGTGCCGGCTCGCACGTTCACGGTCACGGCGCCGGCAGGCGCAGACCGCCGTGCAGCATCCCGCGCTCTCTCCAGGGTCGCCAAAGGCTGCGCTCGCGTGCCTGGATTGCGGTCGTCGCCATCCGGCGCCACGTGTAACTCCGCTGCGCCCGCCAGCCAACCTGTGACCGTGGCCATGGCCACGGTCGCTCCCACCAGTCCACGCACCTTGAGCGCGGGTGATTTCTTGCGTTCGACCGACTGTCGCGACGAAATGCTACCAGAAAACATTAGGTTCCCCGGAACGAGAAATCTAGCGCACCCAGACGACCGTGCCACCAGAGCGGACGGCCGCGACGCGCAGGACCACGTCGTTGCCGGCGACAACGGTGCTGGCGACAATCTCGCGGTCGTACAGGATGTCGAATACGTAGGTCTTGCCGCCGAATGCCGCGTTTACCGTCGCCCCGTTGCTGAAGGTGCCGGTACGGCTTGCGGTGTAGCCGGTTCCGGCGGAGAGATCGACGATCTTAAAGAGGTCGCCCACGCTGGGCGCATAGCCCAGGGTCACTGCCAGGGTCGTGCCGGCGATGCTGTTGGCAACGTCGCTGAGTCTGAGCGTTACGTTGCGGGAGGCACCCACCAGCAGGGAGTCGTGGTCGCGCAGGCCGGCGATGTCGAGTTTCAGCGTGCCTCCGCGCAGAGTGGCGATCAGACTGTTGTCGCCAGCCGTCGGATTGCTGAGTGTCAGCCGGCCGACGGCCATCCGACTGGTGTCGGGATGTGGCGAGCCGGGTGCGATGAAGCCGGCGGAGAGGGTGATCGCACCCGCAGTTCCGGCGGTCTGGTCGCCTCCAATGTTCAGCGCGTTCGAGTTGGACAAGATCGACAAGGTGCCCGCGCCGGAGACCGACGCCACGGTCAGTGCCTTCCCACCAGACAAGTTGGCCCCCGATTGGAATCCGCATCCACCACACACAACCAGGTCGCTGCCGGGATTGAAGGCATCGACGTGGTTCGCGCGCACGGGGCCACTGTTGACCGTGATCGGTCCGGTGAGGCTGTTCGCGGACGAGAGGGTGATCGACTGGCTGTTGCCATTCATCCCGGTAAAGGTGATGCCTTTGCCGCCGTTGTTCGTCAGCGTCGCCGAAAGCGTGAGCGTGCGGTTGGCGCCGGGATTGTGGTAGACGAAGGCCTCGTTGCCGGCGAAGTCGACCGTCGTGCAGCCGACCGTTTGTGCGGCGTTGGCGCCGCCGAAGGCCGCGATCACCCCGCTGGTCAGCGTGAGCTTGTAGCTGCCGCCGACGCTGCTGTTGCCGCTGCCGTTGGCGAGGACCAGGGAGTTGATCGTCGTGTCGGCGGTCAGGTTGTAGGTCGTGGCGGACGCGGAGAGCAGGCGCACGTTGGCGGTCGCGCCGGCGACGGGGAAGCTGGAGCCACTGTTGTTGACGAACTCGCTGGTGAGGTCCAGCGGGCGTAGGCTGGTGACGGCAGCGTCGTACGTTACCAAGGTACTGCCGCCAACCATCCACGGGAGGATGCTGATGCTGGTGGTGCCTGCAGCCGTGCCGCCGCCGATGAGCCCCGTCGGAGCGGTGTCGAAGCGGATGCGCGAGTAGGCGGCCGTGTCCGGTCCGCCCAGAGTCGTGCCGCTGACCAGGACCGTCGCCCGGTTGGACCGGGTCGCCGAGTCGCACGTCAGCGTGGCGTTGTTCGCCGAACCGCTGCCGTTGACCGTGGTGAGGAGGGTCGAGTAGCCGGAGTGAATCGTCAGAGGCCCGGCGTTCTCGCTGACCGAGCCCAAAGCCGAGGCCCCGTTGGCGTAGGTAAGCTGGCCTGCATGCCCCAACCGGATGGGGGCGCTGTTCCCGATGCGATCGCTGTTGTTGCCGTTAACCCCGCCGATGGCACTGCCGGCGCCGACCGAGAGTTCGAGCGTCCCGCCGACGGCAAAGAGTCCGCTGGAACTGGTGACCGCGCCACTGACGCCCTGGATCGCCAGCGTCCCGCCCTGGACGAGCGTGGTGCCGGTATAGGTGTTCCCGGCGGTGAGGATCGTGGTGCCGCCGACGGCCATGTCCAGGTTGCGGGCGCCGCCCAGGACCGGACTGACGATCAGGGAGTTGTCGCCCCCGCCGAAACGGTAGGTGTTGGACTGCGGGGTGAACACGCCGCTGAACGTGCGGACCGCGCCGTGGGCGCCCAGCCGCAAGGCTTCGTCGAAACCGGTGAAATCGATGTCGCTGGCGCTGTTGTTCTGCAGGCGGATCGTCCCGCGGGAATCCGTGGCGATCCGGTCCATGTCGTCCACCGCACCGTTGAGGCCGAAGTTAGCGAAGCCCATGGCGGCATAGGTGCCCGCGTCGAGGCGCAGTTTGCCGCCCGGCAGGTTGGAACGACCCGCAAGCGTGGCTCCGCCCCGAGTAATGGCCAGCGTGCCGATCAACCCGCTGTTGTCGGCCGCGCCGTCCCAGCGCCATTGGACGCCCAGGTCCATGGAGAGCGTGCGGGCCGCCGTGTCCGTGACGATCTTGCCGGGGCAGTTTTCGATCACCTGCGTACCGCTGGTGGTCCAGACGCCGTCGGACACGAGCCGGATCGTGACTCCGCTGCCGTAGAGCGATGCGTTCGAGCCGCCGCCGCGCGTGAGGTTGCCGCTCTGGAGCGTGACCACGCCGGTGCCACTCAGGCCGATTGCCTGGATGGAGTTGAAGGTGATGCTGTTGATCCAGCGGTCGCCGCCGACGTCGACGCTGTAGGTGCTTCCGGTGGTCGGCAGGACGATGTCCGCCGTGCCGTCATCGGGAGGCAGGCTGGGACTCCAATTGGAGGCCGTGGCCCAGAGGCCGTCGCCGCCGCTACCGGTCCAGGTGAAGGTCGCGGCCGAAGACCGGGCGACGCACGCCAGGGTCAGCAGGGAGGAGACAATCAACCAGCGGGATGCTTGCATGGTCGGTATTCCTTTCGTTGCGTTGATTCTTGGTGTTGGTTTCAGAGTTCGTGTTCGAAGACGGTTGCCACGGTTCGGGTGGAGGGGGGGGCGCCGCGGCGTTGGGCGGCGAGTTCGTCCAGGCAGGCGGCGACGAGCGAGGCGCTCTTGAAGCCGATGCGGCAGACCGGCAGGGGGCTGGCAAGCGGCCAGGGGAAGTTGCAGTGCGTCGCGATGCGCAGCTCGGTCGGCACGCGGATGCCGGCTTCCACGACGCCCGCGAGGGCTTCTTCTACCAGGTTGTCATCGGCGATCAGCAAGCCGTCGGGGCGCTCCGACTGGCCGGCATGCAGCAGCAGGTGGATGAGCTGCCGGGCGCACTCGGGCCCCTGATACGGCGCGGTTAGCAGCCAGTACGGGTGCGTCGCCAGGCCGCGCTCGGCAATTGCGCGACTGTACCGCTCGACAGCCCCGGCTGTGCTGGGATGGCCGTAGAGCACGGCAATGCGGCGGCAACCCTGGCGCTTCAGCTCGTCGAGCGCCTTCTCGTGAAACGATGCCAGCGCGATCGACCCCCAGGTCGCTGCGCCGCTGTCTCGCGCCGGTGGCGCCGCCGCGAAGGCGACGCGCGGCAGGCCGGGGAGCATGCAGAAGGGCGCGGCGGACAACCCCGTCCTCAGGGGATTCTCGGGGAAGATCAGGCCCGCCAGGCTGCGGGTCTTGGCCGCGGCGCTCAGCAGGCGCCCCTCGTGGTTGTCGACGTGCGCATCCACGCCGTAGTGAATACCGATGCGGCGGTGCTCATCGTCCGTCCCGCGGTAGTGCTCGGCCGCCGTCGCCAGCATCCGGAAAAAGCGGTTCCACGGCTTCTGCTCGGGCAGCGAGGCAAAGACCATCGCGTATTCGTAGAGGTGCGGCGGATGGTCGGCCACGTAGGTGGCCTGGCGGCCATTCACGCGGATGAATCCCTCCCGCTGCAGGATGTCCATGGCATGCTGCACGGTCGCGGCAGTGCTGCCGAACCGTGCGATCAGGGCGGCTCGCGACGGCAACTGCGCCCCAGGTGTCAGACATCCCGACACGATCTCGGACCGCAACTCCGCGGCGATGTCGCGGCGCTTAGGATGCGGGGGTGTGAGTGTGGAGACCATCCGAGCGTCGCCCTTATTGGAGGAAGATCACCGTCCCTTGGGGCGGCGGCGCCGTCTCCAGTACGGCCTTGAAGCACTTGGCCTCGAAACGATGCGTGTTGCCGCCGCCATTCACGATCTCGTCGCTGTCGAAGATCCACCCGACGGTTCCGAGCACGAAGACACACGCCAAGGCACGGGAATACCCAGAGGTCATCGGAGTTTTCCTTGAGAGGCTGAGACCAAACCAAGCAGGGCCATTACAAACGCCACAGACTAGCACGCTGATCTAGCATGGGGCAATGGAAATCTAGAGTTGCATGGCCGGTCATGGAGGGTGCCACTGACGTGTGTCGGATGACACCCGTCTTCGCTTGGCGATCACGTGGCCAACGCGGTCGTCAATCCACCGGTTGGACGCAGGGCTGGAGGGCCGGGCTTGTCCCCGGCGCGGTGCACCCGATGCAGGACGCGGGCGACACAAGGCTATCCCCCATGGGCGGCGCCAGCCGATGGAGGGCCGGGCTTGTCCCGGCCGCAGTCGATGCACAACACACCGCACATCCTTTGACTTCTGTCAAAGGATGTCGGTGGCGGCATGCCGGAACCCGTTCTTGTGTCGGCACGTGCCGTTTGTCATGCTCTGCGCCATGACAACCGATCTGGTCCTGCATCGCGTCTACCACGGCTTCCAGTGTGAACAGCTCGCCCCGCTGCCCAACCTGCGGGCCGAGGCGCGGCGCTTCACGCACCTTGCCTCCGGGGCGCGCCTGCTGCACATCCAGGCGCCGGACAGCGAAAACTGCCTGGCGGTGACCTTTGCGACGCCGCCACCTGACGATACCGGCCTGCCGCACATCCTCGAACACGCCGTGCTGGGCGGGTCGCGCCGCTACCCGGTGCGGGAGCCCTTCTTCGAGATGCTGAAGATGAGCTTGGCGACCTTCATCAACGCCTTCACCGCCCAGACTCATACCAGCTACCCGATCTGCTCGCCGGTCAAACAGGACTTCTTCAACCTGGCCGAAGTCTACCTCGATGCCGTCTTCCATCCCGAGCTGACCGAGAATACCTTCCGCCGCGAGGGCCACCACCTGGCTTTTGTCGATCCGCGCGATCCGGAGTCCGCGCTGCAGATCAAGGGCATTGTCTACAGCGAGATGAAGGGCGCCGAGTCCAACCCTGAGCGCCGCATCTGGTCGCTGGCCTGCCGGGGCCTCTATCCCGACACCCCGTTGGGACGCAACTCGGGCGGCGATCCGGAGCACATTCCCGACCTGACCTATGCCGCCTTCCGCGAATTCCACGACACGCGTTATCACCCCTCCAACGCCTTGATCTTCCTGTATGGCGACATCCCGACCGCCGAACACCTGCGGTTCCTGGATCGCGAACTGGCCGGCTGGCAGCGGCGGCCGGTGGCGCTGGCCACGCCGCGCCAGCCGAGCTGGAGCGCCCCGCGACAGCTTGAAGGCGCCTACCCGCTCGGACCGGACGACCCGGCCGCGGCGCGTACCTTTCTCTCCCTGAACTGGGTGGTGGGCGATGCGCTCGACCCGGCCACCGTGACGGCCTGGGAGGTGCTGGACCAGCTGCTGTTGGGCCACGAGGGTGCGCCGTTGCGCAAGGCTCTGATCGACTCCCGCCTTGGCGCCGACACCTTCATGTGCGGCACCTGCAGCCACGCCTACGAGCAGGAGTTCCACGTGGGACTCAAGGGCAGCGAGACCGATCGGGCCGAGGCGTTCGAGCAATGCGTGCGCGAGACGCTGGAGCGCTGGATCGCACAGCCGGTCCCGGCCGAGGCGCTGGCGGCCGCCTTCCAGCAGCTCGCCTACAGCCATCTGGAGGTGGCGACGCTCTTTCCCCTGCACGTCCTGCAGGCCGTCAGCCAGGCATGGCCGCACGGCGCCGACCCGCTGGCCTTCCTCCATGCGGAGAAGGCACTGGAGTCCTGCCGCCAGCGCTGCGCCGCCGACCCCGGCCTGCTCGGCCGCCTGGTCCGCACGAGCCTGCTCGACAACCCGCATTGCCTGCGGGTGGTGCTGCGCCCGGACCGCGAGCTGGAGGCCCGCCGCGAGGCCGCGCTGAGCGCCCGGCTGACGCAGCAGCGCGCCGCGCTGTCGCCGGCGCAACGCGCGGCGGTGGCGCGCGCCGCAGAAGAGCTCGAAGCACTTAACGGCGTGCCCAACCCGCCGGAAGCCCTGGCCGCGCTGCCCCAACTGTCGACGCGCGACCTGCCCGAGGCGCCGCGCCGGATTCCGACTTCCAGCGCCGCGGTCGCCGGACTGACCGTGCTGCGCAACGACGTGTTCGCCAACGGCGTCAACTACCTCGAACTCGACCTCGACCTGGCCGGTCTGCCGGCCGACCTGGTTCCGGCCCTGCCGCGCTTCCTCGACGCCTGGAACAAGCTGGGCGCTGCCGGCCAGGACTACGCCGCCATCGCGCAGCGCCGCGCGTCACATACCGGCGGATTGTGGGCAGGCTGGCGCGTGGCGCGCCATGCCACCGACGCCGGCCGCCTGCTGCACCGCGTGCGGATCGGCCTGAAGACCCTCGACGGCACGGCCGGCGAGGCCCTGCGTCTGCTGGGGGATCTGCTCTTCCGGCTGGACCCGCGCGACCGCGACCGCCTGCGCGACGTGCTCAACCAGGCCCAGGCCGCCTGCCGCACCGCCCTGATCGGCGATGGGCCCGCCCTGGCTCTGCGCCAGGCAGGCCGCGGGCTCTCGCCCGAGGCGGCCTTGGAACAGCGGCTCTCGGCCAGCCCGGAGACGTTGCACGACCTGGAACGGCTGACCGGCCAGTTCGATTCGCAGGCCGAGCGCATCATGGACGAGATCGTTCGCCTGCGCGACCTGTTGCTCAACCGGCGGCGCTGGACCCTGAGCTTCACCGGTTCGGATTGTGTCTACCGGGAGCTGACCGGGCAGCTGGCCGCCTGGTCCGCCGAGTTGCGCGACGAGCTGGTGCCGACGACGGCCCTGCCGTTCACGGCTTCCGCGGCGCCGGCTTGCGAAGGTCTGGCCGTGCCGATTCAGGTGGCGCACTGCGCCCGGGCGCTGCCCGCGCCGTACCTCAGTCATCCGGATGCACCGCTGCTGGAGGTGGCCGCCCGTCTGCTCGGTTCCGAGTACTGCCTGCCGGAGATCCGGTTTAAGGGCCACGCCTACGGAGCCGGAGCGCAATACCAGGAGTCCCACGGACTCTTCCGGCTGTACTCCGGCTGGGACCCGCGCATCGCCGAGACGCTCGCGGTGTTCGAGGGTGCGCGGCAGTTCGTCGAGTCGGTGGCCTGGACGCAGACAGATGTCGACCGCGCCATCATCAACTGCGCCCAGGAGGCCGAACGCCCGATCCGGCCGGGCGAGGCCACCGGCACGGCCCTCAACCGGCACGTGCGCGGCGACACCGCGGAGCAGCGGGCCGCGCGCTACACGGCCCGCCGGCAGGCCACGCCCGCGGAGGTCAAGCGCGTGCTGCTGGCGCTGTTCGATCAGGGGCGGTCGCGTGCCGCAACGTGCGTTGTCGCCAGCCGCGAGCGGCTGGAGGCGGTGCGCCTCACGCCGGAGGGCCAGGGGTTGACAGTTGCGGACGCGCTAGACTTCTCGTTCCGAGAAATCTAGTGGTTCTTGGTCGCATTTCGTCACAGGCGGCGCGTCTCGGTCTACGACTGCGGGCGGCGATCACGGATCACGGGGGAGTTGCACGCAATCACTCACCGTAATCGTCTCTGAGCGCTACTCCGCCTCCGGGACGGCGGCGGTGGCCGCGACCGCGTTGGCGCGCACCTGCGGCGGCTGCGGATAGACGCCGTTGAGCACCCCTTCGACGATCTGCCGGGTGTCCATCGGGAAGTCGCTGCGGACCATCCACTTTAGAAAACTGGGCTCACTCTGCGCCAGGTCGCGGAGCTTCTGGCCCCGCTTACGGCCAAAGTTGACCACCAGTTCGCCCTCCACCCAGCGCAGGCGACCCGCGCGGTCCGCACTGAACGGGTCACGCGCGTTAAACTGCCGGTCAAGCGTCTCCAGGTCACGGGGCAGATCCGGGTACTTGCGAAACTGTCCGATCAGTACTTCCAGTGTGGCACGGGCGTCGGCTTCGGCGCCGTGGGCGTCGACATGGTCGCGCTGGCAGTAGAAAGCCAGCGCGGCACTCAGGTCGCGCGGCTCCTTCTGGTGAAAGATGCGCTGGGCGTCGAGCACGCGCCGGTCATCGGGATCAAACGCCACGCCCGCGCGGGCAAACTCCTCGCACAGCATCGGAATGTCGTACCGCGCCAGGTTGAAGCCGGCCAGGTCGCTCCGACCGAGGAAGGCCAGGACCTCGCGCGCCGCCTGGGCAAAGGTCGGACACTCCTTGACCACCTCGTCGGTGATGCCGTGGATGGCCGTCGTCTCGACCGGTATCGGCACGGTCGGGTTCAGCAGCCAGGTGCGGCTGGTTTCCGTGCCGTCCGGGTCCAGCCGGATCACGGCCAGTTCGACAATGCGGTCGGCACGGGGACTGATGCCGGTGGCTTCGATATCCAGCACGGCCAGGGGTCGTTCGAGTTTGAAGGGAAACATGACGGTTGAAGTCTCCCACGGATGTGGTATGCTGATCAATCCTTTTCGGGCAGACAGGGAAAACGCACCATGAGCCAACACACGAGTCTCAAGTCCGGCAGCAAGATCACGGCCAAGCGCAACGTCCTCAAGCGCTTCGAACGCATTGATCTCTTGAAGAAGCGCGGCCAGTGGAAAGAGGGCGACAGCGGGGTCGGTTTGCGCAAGACCAAGCCCGAGTGAGTTCCGGCCGGGCCGGGAGAGGCGCATCCATGCGCGCCATGCAGGCAGTTCTGGCGGCCCTCTTCACGGCCGCGTCGCTGGAGGCCGCCGCGATCCGCATCCGCGTGACCGGCGACCGGGTGGCGTTGCGTTCACGCGACAACCTGCAGTCCGAAGTGCTGGGCCTGGCCGCGCACGGTCAGGAGCTGCGCGTGCTCGAGGGCCTTGAAGGCGAGTGGGTGCGGGTCGAACCGCCGGACGAGATCAGCCTGTGGATCTATGCCGAACTGGTCCAGGACGGCGTCGTCACCGTCGACAAGGCCAAGGTGCGCGGCGGGCCGGGCCTCAACTACAAGGATGTTGGCAGCCTGGCGCGCGACGCCCGGGTTGAGGCGCGGGGGCGCCTCGGCGAATGGCTCAAGATCAAGCCTCCGGCCGGTACGTCCCTCTGGATCAACCGGCAATACGTCGAGCCACTCGAGGCCCCCGCCGTGACCGCGGTGCCCGTGGCCGCCACCCCCCGTCCGGAGGATCCGGTTGTCGGCCAGAACGCGGCGGTCGCCGCGCCGCCGGAGCCGGCCGCGCCGCCGGCCCTGCCCGATCCGCTGCCGGAACAGGCGGTCGAGCCCGTGCCGGCGCCTTCCCCACGGCCGGGCGCGCTGGCCGACCAGCCTCTCGACCCCCATCGGCCACAGGGCGTCCAGGCACGCTACACCGGCGAACTGAGCGCCGTGGGGCGCCTGGTCCTGCGCCGTCCGGGCCAGTTCCGCCTGATCCAGCGCGACGCGCAGGGCCGGGCCGTGACCCTCTGCTACCTGGTGGGACCGTCCGAGCAACTGGCGTCCGCCCGGGGCGCCACGGTCCGCGTCGAAGGCCCCGTCTGGTGGATCGCCGGACTGCCCTACCCGTGCGTGCAGGCCCAGCGCGTCGTGCGGCTCGAAGGAACTCAGACATGGTCACCTTAACCACCCCCGCCGCGATGCAGTCGTGGGCGCTCGCACAGCGTGCCGCCGGACTGCGGATCGGCTGCGTGCCGACCATGGGCTGCCTGCATGCCGGGCACCTCGCGCTGGTCGACCAGGCCCGCGCCCGTACCGATTGCGTGGTCGTCAGCGTGTTCGTGAACCCGACCCAGTTCGGCCCGCAGGAGGACTTCGCGCGCTACCCGCGGGATCCCGAACGCGATCTGCAGCTCTGCCGCGAACGCCACGTGACGGCCGTCTTCCTGCCCCGCGCACAGGACATGTATGCAGCCGACCACAGCATCTACGTGGTCGAGGAGCGCCTGGGGGCCGGCCTGTGCGGGGCCTCGCGGCCAGGGCACTTCCGGGGCGTGTGCACCGTGGTGGCGCAACTCTTCAACCTGATGCTGCCGCATGTCGCCGTCTTCGGCCAGAAGGACGCCCAGCAGGCCGCCATCATCCGGCGCCTGGCGCGCGACTTGCACTTCCCGGTCGAGATCGTCGTGGCCCCGATCGTGCGAGAGCCCGACGGCCTGGCCCTGAGTTCGCGCAACCTCAACCTCTCCGCCGCCGAGCGCCGGCAGGCCGGCGGCCTGAGCCAGTCGCTGCGCCTGGCCCGGGAACTCTTCGACGCCGGCGCCGGCGACGCGGCCGCCCTGCGCGCGACCCTCGCGACACGACTGGCGGAGACGTTCAATCTGCGCGTCGACTACGTCGCCACCGTGGATTCTGACACGCTCGAACCGGTGAGCGAACTGCGGCGCGGCACCCTCCTGGCGCTGGCCGCCTGGGCCGGACGGATCCGCCTGATCGACAACACGCGACTGGGCGAGCCCGAGCCGGGCCTGCCGTAAGTCGCGCCGCCGCCGTGCTTTTTGCTTGTCGCCTGAAGCTGCCGTCTGCCACACTCTGGACCGTCTGACGGACCGGCGAAAGCGCCGGCCAGCAGGGGAGGTGTGGTTGTGAATGCAGTCGGTCGGCAACGTGGGAACGCGCGGCAACGCGCGGGTCTGGCTGGGCTTCTGGCAGCAGCGCTCCTGCTGGGAAACGGGTGCGAGGAGGAGCCGTTCCTGGGCTCAACCGCTGGATACGACTTCGGCGACAACAACCCCGGCCTCTATGCCGCCATGGGCGACAGCATCACCCAGGGCTATGGCGACTGTGGCGCGCCCTACCCCAACCGCCTGTCGGCGCTGCTCGGCCGCAGCGTGATCAATTTCGGCGTGGGCGGCGCCCGCGCCGCTGACGGACTGGCGCAGGTTAACGGGGTGCTGGCACAGAATCCCGGCTTCGTGATCGTCTACTACGGCGCCAATGACGCCATCCATGGCGCCGATGCCGGTTCGGTCAAGGAGGTCCTGCGGGCCATCGTCGCGCGGGTGCAGGAGACGCAGGCCATCGCCATCCTCGCCAACCTCACGCCCATGACCGGGTCGCACGGCATCTTCGACGGCAACCGCCGCGCCATCAGCAACGCCATCGGCGACCTGGCCAGCGAGGACGGCGTGCCGCTGGTGGACCTCGCCGGGGCCTTCGGGTCCGGCGCCGGCCTGCTGCAGTCGGACGGCCTGCATCCGAACGACGCCGGCAATCAGGTCATCGCCGAGACCTTCTACGACTCGCTCCGCTTCACGGTCCAGTAGCCCCTTGCCAGCGCGGGCAGGGCAGACTGCAAAGGTACCGGGCGTCGTGCTCCGCGCAGACAAGGGACTCTACCAGCCTGGATCGGGCTGCGGGGTTGGCGGGGTTACGGGCGAAGCGCGTCCCAGATTTCCCGGAACGGGAAATCTAGTCGGTCTCGCTGCGCGCCGCATCCGGCTTCACCGTCGGGGGCACGCTGTCGGCATAACGGTCCGACCAGTCCACCTGCCACGGCTCGCGGCGGCGGAAGGGCCGGTGGAACTTGTTCTGCAACACGCCGCGACCCTCCATTGCAACCATGCAGGCGCGGGTGCAGCCGCGGGCGCCGCACACGGCCTGTCCGGTGTTGTAGAGATTGCGCGGCTTGCGGAAGAAGGGCGACCACCATCCCGGCTTGAGATCCTGCTTGCCGTAGGTGTCGTACTTGCGCCCGTCGGGCAGCGGCGTCGCAGATGTGGCACCGCCGCGGAACGTGATGTCGCAGGCCGTGCAGTCAATGTCGGTCCACTCAACCGCGTGGCCGGCCAACGTGACCTTGACCGTCCGATCGGGCGGCATGCACTGGCCCGGACACTGCCGGATGCAGGCCATGCACCGGTTGCAGAGCGTGCCGGGCTTCATCACCGGGTCGGGCTCAAGCTCGGCCTCGGTGATGACGATTCCCAGGCGGTTGCGCGGCCCGAACTGCGGGGTCAGGAACATCTTGCTGAAGCCGATCTCACCCAGTCCGGCCAGGTAGGCCGCAATGCGCAGGTTCACCATCACGTCCGGGGTGGCCTTGCCCGGCGCTACCGGCCGGCTGAAGTCCGCGCGCGTGCGCCCCTCATTGTCAATGGCGCGCCAGTCGCTCTGGTGCCCGTACGGAATCGCCTCCCAGCCATCGTCCTCGATGAACTTGGCCAGGTTGATGACCGTCATCGGCATGTACAGGTAGGTGATCCCGCCGTACCCCATGGCCGAGTAGTTGCTGAAAAAGGTGCCCTCCTCGATCCCGCGCAGCGAGCCGCGCATGACGCGAAAGGCCATCGCGATGATTGACCGGGCCTCGGGCATGATCTGCCGGGGATCCTGCTGGATGGGCGCCCCCTCCCAGCGCTCGATGTTGCCGATCGCCACCGCGTCAGCCCCCAGTTCGCGCGCCTTGCGCTTGACCGCCTCGGCCGTCATCATCCGCCACGCTCCTTCGCTTGTCCGTTCCTTGCCAGCCGCGCCGCAGCGGCCTTCAGTTCCGCGATCAACGCCGTCTGCGCCGTCGCAGCCAACTCCGCCGACCGGGCGGCACACCCCAGCGCGCCAACCATGCCGCCATCGCCGCCGAACCACGGCACCGCCAGCTTCACCAGTTCCTCGCCCGGAAAGCAGGTCACCGCCACCCCCGCCCGCCGCACCGTTGCCAGGAAGCGCGCCAGCGCGGCCGGGTCCGCCCACAGTCGCACCGCCTCCTCCCAGAAGGGATGCTGCAACGCAAATGCTCCCCGCTGGTCCTCGGACCAGAAGGCCTGAAACAGGAGCGCCGAGGAGCTGCCATACGGACTGAGGGTGTGGGCCGCCGGACGCTGCACGACCCCCGGCGACTCCGGCCCCATACGTCGCACAACCCGAATCGACTGGTCGGCCGCCTGCGCCAGCGTGAGCACCACCCGCGGGTGGCGCGCATGCAACCGGCGCAACTCGTCCTCGGCCGCCTCCAGCGCCGATCGCTCGGGCGTATGCGCACCAAAACACCCGGCCGCCGCTCCCAAGCGATATCGCACGGGCCGGCCGCCACGCTGCAGATAGCCGCGCGCCGTCAGCGTGCGCATCAGGTTATGTACCGTCGGCGCCTTGAGCTGCAACGCCCCGGCCGCCTCGCGCACCCCGGCCCCAGCCTCGGCGCGCGCCACATACTCCAGGATGTCCAGCCCGCGCTCCAGCGCCTGCACTCGATCGCTGCGTTTCATACGTTCAACATGGCTGAACGGCTGTTCAGCGTGTAATGATTCTCGCACCGTGTTCGATGGCTGTCAAGCCGCGTGGCGCCGTGTACGCGGACCCTGTTCTGGGAGAGTTGCCGCGAAGCCTGCCGTCGTTTCGTGCGCTCGACCCTGTGCTGGCGGCTCGGCAGGAGCCTCGCCCTCCCGGAGCCCAGGTCCATGCGCTGGTGAGGTCAGGGGCGGGAGGGCGAACGTCCTCGTGAGCCGTGATTGCATGGGCCTGCGCACGTCGGGGCGGCAGGTTCGGCGGCAACGCTCGCAGTTTGAGGGCAGGCGCGAGCACTTGACTTCCCCATTCTGAATCGGCAGCATTACTTTCTTTGCTTGGAACAGCTTTCAGGTGTGCCCACTCACGCGGTCCCGTCAATCACCGCCGATCTAATCTGAACCCGCGAGGCGCTATGCCCTACACGCTGCCTGCCGAAGAACGTATCTACCTCCGCGGACTGGCCCGGCGCCAGGCCGAGATCGCCGCCCTGCCCGTGATGGCGCGCCGCCGCCAGCTCTGGACCGACGTCAATGACGGCCGGCCGGGCGCCCGCCCGCCTTTCGCGATCGAAACCTGGACCTTCGACCGCGACTTCATGCCAGCCTCGATCTACCGCTGCACGAGCGACTATGGCCGGCGCCTCGAGGGCGGTTTCCTGCGCCACATCCGCCACCACGAGCTGCTCGGCGATGACCACGTCTGTCCCGATACGCTCGACATGGGCTGGCACGTCTGGTGCAACGAGTTCGGCATCGAGATCCCCACCCACTACGAGAAGGACGCCGAAGGGGTCGTGCTCGGCTACCATTTCGACTGCCCCATCAAGGACCTGCGCGCCGGCTTCGACCAGATCAAGCCCGCCACCTTCGGCGTGAACCGCGACAGCACCCGCGAAGAGCACCAGTTTCTCGAAGAGATCTTCGGCGACATCCTGCCGGTGGTCATCCGTTCCGGCACCTTCGGACCCAACTGCCTGACCCAGCGCCTGATGCGCCTGATGACCATGGAGACCTTCTTCGTGGCCATGTACGACTGCCCCGACAAGCTCCACGCCATCATGGCCCTGCTGCGCGACAACGCCCTGCGCATGTCGCGCTGGGCCGAGCAGGAGGGGCTGCTCGTGCTGAACAACGCCAACCAGGGCACCTGCGGCACCTGTTTCAACTTCACCACCCGGCTGCCGCGCGGCCCTGTCGCCCCCGGCCAGGTGAAGCTCTCCGACATGTGGGCCGGCATGGACAGCCAGGAGACTGTGGGCGTCTCGCCCGAACTCTTCCACGAGTTCTGCTTCCCCTACTACCGCGACCTGGCCGAGCTGTTCGGCCTGGTCTACTGGGGCTGCTGCGAGCCGGCCGACCCGATCTGGGAGACCTCCCTCAGCAAGCTGCCGCACCTGGCCGGCGTGTCGATCTCGCGCTGGGCCAACGAAGCCTACATGGCCGAGGCCCTGGCCGGCCGCCAGATCGTCTACTCGCGCAAGCCCAACCCCAACTTGCTGGGTGTGGACAAGGTTCTGAACGAGGCCGCCTGGGCCGCCGACATCCGCACCACCCTCCAGCTCGTGGCAGGCAAGGATCTGCCGCTCGAGTTCGTGGTGCGCGATGTCTACTCCATGCATGGCGACCTCGGCAAGCCGCGCCGCGCGGTCGAGCTCGCGCGCCAGGAGATCGACCGCTTCTATCCGCCCGTGGAGGGGTGATGGTCGTGCGCTACGGCGAACGGGGGGTGACCGGTGATTGGTAATCGGTGTTCGGTGATCAGTGACAGTTTCTGCGTCTGACCCGCCCCGTAGGCGGGGGTCAGGCCCTTGACCCCCGCGTTCGAGTGAGTTCTGGTGCCGGCATGACAACACGGACACGTCTTGTTTCTGTGGCTTGGCTCATGGCCGCAAGCCTCGCAGGCTGCGCAGTCGGTTCACGCCGCTCTTCCAGCGCTGCCGCGGATAGGTGGACGCCGAGCGCAGCAGACATCCAGCGTGCTGAACTGTTGGCGCGAGCTTTCTGTTTCCGCAGGCAAGCAGGCGGGTTGCCAACTGGTGCGACTGCATTTCTACAATCCCGACGTCTTCCCTGACTGGCAGAAGATGTCTCCCTTGATGGGCGGGTTCCCGCATTTCTTTTCTGCAGTCGTCAACTTAAGTTCGAACAGGGTGGAGCGGCTTCTTGGATCGACAGAGTAGTGTCGCTGGAGGGCAAGCCGGGCTGTTCGTCGCGGCGCGAGCGGTCAGGTGCTCCGGCTGGTTCGACTCCGGGCTTTCTCTCGCCAAGCCGCCAAGATCGCAAAGCATCCATCTTTGCGTTCTTCGCGCCTTCGAGTGAGGGACTTCCGACGTTGAACCCAGAAGCCCAAGTCGATCTCGCCACGAAGGCAAGCTCCCGCGGAGGCGCTGAGGCGCAGAGGCGGTTGCCGTCCACCGAAAGCCGGCGCCGGTGTTTCTGGTATAGGTAGAAAATCAACACTGGCATGGGGAGCAGCGGGGAATGGGCATCAGGAAATCAGGAAATCGGGAAGGCGGCG
>CAZZCT010000076.1:0-23239 GCA_964652365.1 uncultured Lentisphaerales bacterium | reverse complement strand
ACAAACTCCAGCCGTCCCGGCCGCTACACCATCAACTATCTTGGATCACACCCGGTCGAAAAGGGAGGGTTGACGCGCGGGCGGCGAAATGCTATATTCACAATAGAAATTGAGGAAGGCTTCCCGGTGTAGCTCCTGGCCCGGCAGGTTTGGCGGGAGGTCAGGAGAGTCATGAAACGGACGATGCGGACTAGGCGCGGAGTGTCGGGGCTAGGGTCTCGGATGGCGACGGTCGCGCTCTCCTTCACGTCCGCGGCTGGGCGTGTACTGGTCGCGAACTTCATCGCGCAACCGGCCCTGACGGTGCCGGCCTCAGCCCTGGGTGCGCCGGCCTTCGCCTGGCCCGCGGCGGCCGATGGATGGGTCCTGCAGGCGTGCGACGACCTGGGCGCGGGCAACTGGACCGACTCGACGCTTCCCGTGGAGATTGTGGGCAGCCAGAAGCAGGTCGCGCTTCCGCCGTCGGCGGGCGGCGTGTTCTTCCGTCTGGTATACCCCTAGCAGCCAGGTGGCCGCGGGACCCCTGCCACGCCGCGCGCGCGCGCAGAGGCCCCGACCGGAAAGGGTGAGGAGATTGGCATGGATAACCCGATGAATGGCCGTGTCCGACGGGCGCCGACGGCTGTTGGAAACGGGGTGGCGACGGGGGCTCTGCTGCTCTTCCTGGCGCTGGCTCAACCCCGCAAGGCCCGGGCCGAGGGCGACGATGTCAGCGTCAAGCTCATGTACTACCAGGAGGATGACGACCGCATCCAGGTGACGGCGCCGACTTTCCAGTACCAGACCGAGGTGACGCCCGGGCTGACGATTCGGATCGACGGGATCTACAATGCCATCTCCGGCGCCACGCCGACCGGGGCGCCGCCGGTGGCCCGGACTACCGCGCCCGCCGCCAGCACGGGCGGCGGTACAGTCTCAGCCGCCCCGCGCCCGTCCGGTGGCGGCGGCGACGACGGTGACGATGCGTATGACGACGCGTTTTGGCGCGGCTTCTCCGCGACGCGGTCCGCCGCGGACTTCTCGGCGGTCACCGGCGCCACGCCTTCGCCCACACCCACGCCGGCGCCTTCGACGCCCGGCGGCAGTGCGCGTCCGGCTGCGGCGGCCCCGGCGGCCTCCAGCCCGGCCGGCATCCCGATGGCGGAGTTCGAAGATCATCGCTATGCCGGGAACCTGGAGGTAATCAGCAGAACCGGGAGGCACACCGCGTCTGGCCTCTTCTCGCTGAGCACCGAGAGCGACTACCTCTCGACGGGCTTGGCGGCTCGCGACGCGATCGACTTCAACCAGCGGAACACGACGCTGCTGCTGGGACTGGCCTACACCCTCGACAGCATTTCGCCTGCGAACGACCAGCCCGACGACACGAAGGATAGCCTCGACGGGATGGCCGGCATCACGCAGGTGCTGGGCCCCACGACGCTCCTCACGGTCAACGGCAGCGTCGGCCGCGTGCAGGGCTACCTGTCCGATCCCTACAAGGTGGTCAGCCTGAACGGCAGCCTGGTCCCTGAGCGTCGGCCGGACAGCAAGGACAAACAGATCTTCCTCCTGTCACTCGGGCAGTTCATCCGGCCGCTCAACGGCGCCGCCGACATCAGCTACCGCTACTACAGCGACAGTTTCGGTATCGCGGCGCACACAGCCACCGTCGAGTGGTACCAGAAGCTGAGCCCCCGCTGGACCGTGAGCCCGCTGTTCCGGTACTACGACCAGGGCGCGGCGGATTTCTACGCCGTGGACTTCAGCGGGTCTCCCGACTGGTATTCGTCCGACTACCGCGTCTCCGCGCTGACGGCATTCGGCTACGGCCTCAAGGTGATCTGGATGCCGACGTCGCGGCTGCAGGTGGATGTCGCCTACGAGCGCTACGACCAGCAGGGTAACGACGGGGTCACATCCCAGGAAGTGTACCCGTCGGCGAACGCAGTCATCATCGGGGGGCGCGTGTGGTTCTGACACCCGCCATACCCGGCTCCGCGCCAGACGCCGGTTCCACCGCGCCGGTCTTCCATCGCCTCGCGTTCCGGGCGATGGGCACGGACTGCCAGGTGGACTTCGCCGCCGCGTCGCTCGGCGCA
Organism: uncultured Lentisphaerales bacterium; assembly: GCA_964652365.1. Lineage (GTDB taxonomy): Bacteria > Verrucomicrobiota > Kiritimatiellia > RFP12 > CAZZCT01 > CAZZCT01. Next base: position 21,158 of record CAZZCT010000076.1, on the reverse strand, counting down.
GCGCGGAGCTTTGCGGCCCACACGCAGAGCTGGGTGGCCGACTTCGAGGCGCGCTTCAGCCGTTTTCGCCCGGATAGCCTGGTCTCACGCATCAACGCGGCCGCCGGGCGCGACTGGGTGGCGGTCGACGCCGAAGCCGAGAGCCTGCTGGGCCTGTGCGACTGGTATCACCGCCTGACCGGCGGCGTTTTCGATCCTGCCACGCTTCCGCTCCTGGCGCTCTGGGACTACCATGCGCCGCGCGCCGCGCCGCCGTCCGACGCCGAGGTGGGCGCCGCGCGTGCGCGCTGCGGGTGGTCCCGGGTGCGGCGCGAGCCCGGGCGCATCCTGCTTCCCGAGGCGGGCATGGGGCTCGACCTCGGAGGGATCGGCAAGGAGTACGCGGTCGACCGGGTCATCGAGATGGCCATGCAGCGCGGCATCCGCACGATCCTCGTGAACTTCGGGCACGACTTGCGCGTGCTCGGCGATCCGCCGGAGGGTGGCGCCTGGCGGATCGGGCTCGAGGACCCGCGCGACCCGGGGCGCTGCTGGACCGGTCTGCTTGCACGCGACCGGGCCGTCACCACCTCCGGTGACTACCTGCGCCATCTCACGATTTCCGGGCGGCGCTATGGGCACATCCTCGACCCGCGTACCGGCCAGCCCGTCAGCAACGGCTGCGAATCGGTGTCGGTCGTCGCGCCGACCTGCACCGAAGCCGGCATGCTCTCGACGGCCGCCTTCGTGATGGGGGCGGAGGAGGGCTTGCGCTTTCTCAACAGCCAGTACCAGGCCGAAGGGTGCCTCTGGCAAGGCTCGCGGTTGTATGCAACAAGGAGGTTCCGTGACTATCTCATTCGGCCGAATGCAGCGTGAGTGTTTTGTAATCGCCGCCAGCGCGCTGATTGCGCTGGGCGTGCCGGTGGCGGCGCACGGCGGCTGGAAGGAGGGTGATCCGCTGCCCAACTTGGCAGGGTACGGGCTCGAGGGCGCCTTACCATCCGTGTCGACCGGGCGCGTGGTGCTGGTGGACTTCTGCGCCTCCTGGTGCGGCCCCTGCAAGGCCTCCTTTCCCGTCCTGCAGGATCTGCACACGCGGTTTGCGCCGCGCGGCCTGGTGGTGCTGGCCGTCAGCGTCGACGACAACCCCGCGGCCCTGCAGCGGTTCCTGAAGGAGAACCCCGTGACCTTCCCCGTCGTTCGCGACGCCACGCAGCGGCTCGTTAAGGAATCTGACGTGCAGGGGATGCCAACCTCCTTCCTGGTCGATGCAGCGGGACGCATCCGGCACGTCCACGCCGGATTCCACGGCAAGCGGACGGCGCAGCAGTACGAAGCCGAAATCGAGGCCCTGCTCAAGGAACGGAGCGTGAATCCGTGAAGGATCTGATTCTGGCAGCCTGCGTGCTGGCGCTGGCGGCGGGCCTGTCGGGCTGCGCTGCGGTGCCGCCTTGGCAGCGAGGGACGCTGTCGGATTACACGATGCGGCCCGACCGCGACCCGCTCGACCAGTCGTTTCGCGAGCACATCTACTTCACGCGCGAGGCTGCCGCCGGCGGGCGTGGTGTGGGTGGCGGCGGCTGCGGGTGCAACTGAGACCGATGAGGCGGATCGGGGACACTGAACAGGTGGCGCCGGCCGCGAACGGCCCGGAGGACCGTTCTACTTGCGCGCGTTCCGGACCGAGGCGAATATGCCTTGGCTGGCGTTCCAGTAGCTGCCGCTGGGACCGGTCTGGCGCTTGATGGCGCGGACCATGTAATGCAGAGTTCCATGCGGGGCCGCGGCGTCCGTGAAGGCCGTGACCGGCACCGGGCTGGACGTCAGGCGTTCGAACGGCCCGGTGTCCGCGCGCGAGCGGTAGACGTGGTAGCCCTTCACCTTGCGGTCCGGCGAGGCGCGCCAGCGCAGCGCAATTGACGAGCCGCGCGCCGCGCGCAGGGTGCTCGGTGGCGGTACCGGATGCAGCCGCAGCGTGGGATCGCCCATGAGCGCCACGTGTACCCCGTTCACACCCTGGCCGCAGCCAGGATAGTCGCGACGGGCGTCGTTCTGCTGGGTGCGCAGGGCGCAGTATCCGATCGTCCGGCCGACACCCAAGTGGTGAATCAGCCAGTGGGGGCGACCGGACCAGCCGCATACCAGCCCTCCATGGCGGGTTGCCAACGGCGCGCGCAGAAAGGCGTTCTCGCAGTCCCAGTCGCCGAAGTAGCTCCCGAACAGCAGCGTGAAGAGCACCCGCGGGTCGGTCTTCGCAAAGTCCGCGGTCGAGCCCACGCCGCCACAGCCGGTGTGGCCGCCCGGACCGCAACCGTAACCGAGCAGGTAGCGCTGGCGGCGTCGGGGCGAGAGCCACTTGCTCTTGCCGGTCGCGGCAGCGCCGACCAGCGGCGCGAATCCGCGCCAACCGCTGGCGGCAAAGGCCTCGCCGCGGAACTCGCCGAAGTTGTCGCTCACGAACGCGCGCCCGACATGCGGCAGTTGATCATGCCGGTAGCGGTGATCCTTGGCCAGGTAGCGGCAAAGCAGCTCCATCTCGCCGGCCTTGAAGAGCGGCATGGCGTGCAGGTCGATGCGGCCAACCGCCAGCGCCGGGCGGCCGGGCGCGTGCTTCGACTGGTCGAACTTGCCATCGCCGGGAACGTTGGTCACCCGCCGGTCCTTCTGCACCCGGAGCACGCGGCAGTCGGTCCAGGGGCCGGTCATGTCGCCATAGTAGACATCGGCCGGCCAGGCGCCATGGTGGTCGCGGTGACCGTCGGGCCGGATGCTGCCGGAGTACGGCACCGGCACATGTCCCAGCAGCAGCACGGCTTTGACGCGGTCAGGCGCGGCGCGGTAGTCGGCCTTGATCAGGGCCTTGACGGCCGGCGGCTTGGCCGTGCGGCCGACCGTGTGCGACGTGACGGTCCAGCCGTCGCCCACCAGGTCTTGCCGCAGTTGTGCGATGGGCGCCCGCAGATCGCGCGCGGCCCGGCGCTCGACCACCAGCACGAGCTGGCCGCGGTCATCGGTGAGCGGGGCCTCCACCGCGGCGCACACATAGCCGTAGCCTGTGTAGCCCTTGGCCCGCCGCACGATCTTGTACTCATGCACACTGCCGACCAAAAGACCGGGGTCGACGCAGCCCGTCGCGTCGCCCGCCAGGGTCTGCAGCGGCCGCACGGGCCAGCGGGTCGCTCCCAGCCGGCGACGAAAGACCGTGTAGCCCAGGCAGGCGACGGCCGGCCAGGCGAGCTTCGCAGCCAGCGGCACGCGCTGGATGGCGACGCTGACGCGCACGGCGTAGTGCTCGGCCGGCACACCGGCTCCGCGGGCTTTGGGTTTCTTCTTTCGCAAGGTCTTCACAGGCGCAGAATCTCCAGATCCGGGTCGGCCTCATGCAGGAGGCAGGCGAGCATGCCGTCGGGGTTGAGGTGGCCGACCACCGCGCGGTTGCAGTGGCCCAGCACGTATTGGTTGCACCAGGACGCGCGGCGAGCATTGGGGGCTTCGAGGGTAGGGTCGAAGGGCGAAAGCACGAGCAATCGCCCTTGTAGGAGCGCACGATGGTGGGCACTGAACCGGCCACGGGCTTGCCGAACGCCTCACGGCGTGCCGTAAGGCCATTGATATCCCAGTCCGCGGTCGTGAGTTGGAGCAGTCCGTGCACATGGTTCGGCATCACGACGTGTTGGTCGACGACGGCGCGCGGGAAATGCTCGGGAATTTCGCGCCAGAACCGGTCGGCAAGGCGTCCGGCCTCGTTGAGCACCATGCGTCCGTTCACGACAGTTCCGAAGGCGGCGTGCATGTTCTTGGTGCAGGTGGTCAGGAAATACCAGCCGGGGCTGGTGAAATCCCAGCCCTGCATGCGGAGGTTCTTGCGTTTCATCTGCCCACCTCCGCCTCGGCTGGGACCACGCTGCTTGCCTACTCGACGGTTGCTTCGCCCCACTCCTTCGGTTCCAGCCGGCTCTCGTTGGGGATGTCGTCGATGACGTTGGCCGAGAAGCTGTTGTTGAAGAGATAGGCGCGGCGGACCGCCTTGCCGACGCCCTGGGCGTTGCCGAAGATGTAGCCAAGATCCATCTTCAGTTTGAGGCCCGGCTTCAACTCCAACCGCAGCGCGTCCAGCGGGAGCGCGACGCGCGCGTGGAACCCCTTGTCCGTCTTCTCGGTCGTGAGCGCGACGTCGTCCAGGAACCGGATCTCGTCGAAGCTCTCCTTGCCGGTCGGCGAGTTGAAGACGGTCGGCTCGCCTTTGAAATCCTTCACCTTCGGCACGTAGATGGCCGCGAAAGGCTTGCCTTGGTACTGCGTGACCAGCACGCGCACCGCCTCGCCGCGGCTGTTCTCGAACTGCAGGTCCAGGCAGTTGCCGCCCTTGAACAGCAACTTGGGATCGGGCGAGCCATTGACCAGGCCGGTTTCGGAGCGCACCTCGTAGTCCACGTGGAGCCGGGTGGCGTCGTGGGCCAGTTTGACCTTGAAGGACCGGCCGGCCTCCAGCTCCTTCTCCACCGTGCTGGCGGTCGCGAGGTCGCGGCCAATCACGACCTTGGTGGCAGCGGCCATGGCCTGGCGGTACTCGCGTTGCGCCTGTTCGGCCTTCGCGACGAGCTCGGGCGTATGGGCGTAGGTGCCGCCGGGAAGGTCCTTGACCGTGTCCAGGCCGACGACCTCCCAGACGCGCGCATCCTGGCCGCCGCCGATCACGAAGTAGCGCTCCGGCTGGTCGGCCGCGACCTTCAGCTTGCCGAAATAGCCGCCCTGCCCTTCCGGCTGCCCTTCGTCCTGGCCGCGGTTCAGCATCAGCCGGCCGTCCTTCAGCAGGGCTCCCACATACATGCCGTCGGCGCGGAAGACGTGGTTGGGGCCGAAGTAGGTCTGGTAGACCAGGTAGTCGCCGCCCTGGCCCATGCACTGGGTCATGCCCCAGAGCTTGCCCGGGCCGGTCACGCCCAGGTTGAGCGCGCTCTGCCAGGTCGTGATGTCGCTGTAGCTCCAGAGTTTCTGGCCGTCTTTGGCGTAGCGCGCCAATGAGACCCCCTTGGCTGGTGTGTAGGTGATAACGCCGCCGTCCTCGGCCACGACGGCGCTGTAGCCGACGGGCAGCGCGAACTTCTCGTACTTGGCGAGGTCGTACTTCGGAACCCCGTCCGTCACGCTGACCGGCTTCAGAAGCTGACCGCAGGCCAGCACGGTGAGATCCGGAAAGACCCAGGTGACGGCGAAGGTCTCGAATGGAGTACCTTTGAGCGGGATCACCTCCTCCGGCTGAACGCAACAGTCGCCATTCTGGTCCTGCCAGAAGTACTGCCCCTGCGGGTACTTGACGCGGTCGTTGTCCATGAAGGGGATGCCGGCCGGGCCGATGTAATCGTAGCCAACGAAAATCTTGCTCATGACCGGCTTGAACAGCTCGCCGTCACGGTAATACAGGCCGGAGAAGTGGGCGTAGTTGTGCCCGTACATGTACTGGCGGCCGTTGGCGGCGGTGATGATCTTGGGGCTGGCCGAGTAGGAGCCGGCGCCGAGAGCCGGCATCATCTCTGGTGCCGTCTTGCGCCAGACCGTGGTCTCGGGCGTCACCTTGTAGTTCTTCCAGTCGACCTTCCAGAGGACGTTATGCACCAGGATCTCGTCGGTCTTGGCCGGATCGATGTAGCCGTAGCCGAAGTACTCGCAACTGCCGAAGAACTCCGACTTGAACGCGCCGGTGCGCGCGTCCCAGACACTGAAGCGCTTGGGCGCGTCGGTGGTCTCCGCCACCCAGAGCTGGCCGGTCTTGTCGGCCGTGATGCCGCCGGGCATGTAGATGCCACTGGGGTCGTAGCGTCCCTTGGCCGGGCGGCCGCCCGCCTTGCCGATGCTGCGCAGGTACTTGCCGGCGGGGTCGAACACGGAGATGTTCATGAGCGCGCCGCGGTTCGCGACGAAGATCAGGTCCTCGAACGCGGTGACGGCCGTGGGCTCGGCAAGTTGGTCGGCGATGGTCACCGCCGTCGTGCCGTCCTTCACCAGCAGCAGCTTGCCCGCGCTGATCACCGCGAGGCGTCCGTCCGGCAGCACGGCGAGGCGCTCGGGTGCGGCGACGGTCCACGTGCCGAGCAGGGCGCCGTCCTGCGGGTTGAACCGGGCGACCAGGTTGCGCTCCCGGTAGCTGGCGAAGAGCGTCTTGCCGTCGCAGGCCAGGCCGGTCACGAGATCGGTCTTCTCGTCGCCGCCCGGCGGCGCCGCGATCGCGTCCTTGCCGGCGAGCTGGATGGGGCGCGACTCGCGCAGGGTCATGAGCTGGATGGCGTGGCTGCGCGTGAAGCCATGGCCACCGGCCGAGAAGACGGTCTTGCCGTCGGTGGCCACATGGGTGGCGTCGTAGTTGCAGCCCCACTGCTTGCGTCCGGCGAAGTCGGTGCGGATCACACCCCAACCGTATTCGCTCGCGTTCCAGGCCAGGAGCACGCCCTCCTCGAAGGCGCAGGCGGTCTGCGGCGTACCGTGGTCGGCGCCCCAGCCGCCCTTGCCGTCGGCGGTGGGATAGGGGGGCTGGCCGGCGTTGTGCACGGAGAAGCGGTACTCGGCCTTGAGCGGCGCGTGGTAGATTCCGCGCCATTTATACGTTCCGGCCGGCAGCAGGTTGCCGGCATCGTCGCAGCCGTCCCAGCGCTCGACGTTCTTGCCGCCCAGGCGTCCCTGCTGCGGTACGAGGATGCGGAGGTTTTCGCCCTGCTCGTTAAAGAGCTGGATCGTGCACTCGGTATCCTCGGGCAGCGCGTAGGCGAACTCCAGCGGCAATGGCCGGTCGGGCGGTACGCCGGCCAGCACGAGCTGGCGGTCGACCTTGCCCGTGGGCGAGAAGATCAGCTTGCCCCAGCAGGCGGTGCCCTGGAACGGGAAGCCGGCCTCGCGCATGAGATCATAGGCCCAGGCCGCGCCGCCCGCGGTCATCTGGCCGTCCGGCCGCGAGTAGTTGAACTGCATGGTGCCGGCCACGACGTCGCCGCCCTTGAGCGGCGCCTTGGCGTTCAGGGTCTTCCACGGGATGCGGTACTCGAACGTGTAGCCCGTGCCATCGGCGCGTTTGAGGTAGGTGGCCTGAAACTGGGCCTGCGGCACGAGGCCGCGCGGGGCGTTCTTCGGTTCGCGGTAGGTCATGCCCTGCTGCATGGCGAGCTGGGGCTCGCCGGTCTCGGTGTAGTGCCAGAGCGTCAGGTGCACGATATCGTCGCGCGTATCCTGCTCCTTCTTGCCGGCGTACTTGAACGAGCTCTCATCCAGGATCGGGTAGCCCACCTGGGGGTCGGTCGTCAGGCGGAACTGGCAGGAGTCGGCGTTCCAGCCCTGCCCGGGGTCGGTGCGGGGATCCCGCATGTTCATCATCGGGCTGGGGTCGTTGACATCCGCACCCAGATAGAGAGCTTCCGCGTCGTACATCACGGCGAACTTGGCGTTCATGGTGGCGCGCGTGGCCTGGACCACGAACATCTCGATCTGACCGGAGAGGTGCCAGTCGTCGAGTTTGCCGTCGACGACGACCTTGCCGGGCGGCGGCACGGCATAGAGCTGCTTGTGGCGCCCGCGGCCGTTATCGTTGTCGGCCAACACGGCGCCCGCAAGCAGCGCCGCGCCGAAGAGTGCCGTGGTCAGGGTTCTGTTCCGGATGGTTGACATCGTTCGTCGCTCCCTTATCTGTCGATCGCCACGTCCCTGGCCGCCGTGCGCGGCCTGCCGGAACGGCGGTGATTGCTGAAGACATCAATCAAGCTCCATCATCGACTCACCCTGCGCGTCTGTCAATCGTGCGATGAAGCCCTGGCCTTCGCCGCCAGGCAACACGGCGAGCGTCTGAATTCCAATTGCGCGCCCCTGTTTGCGTGAGCTCCAGATTCCCTCCGTCGGCCGGGGCAAGTTATGGGCAAGCCGAAACAGATTGTCCAGGATGTCGATTGACAAGCTAGAGTATCGCGTATAGACTCTCTCCCGACGGTTCCTCTCCCCTCCCACATGGGTGCTGGCGGGGCTGTTTCGTAACGCGTCGCGAGAGTCGTATGGATCAAGTGGCCGACAGTCTGGGATACGCCGGGAATGGCGAGCCTGAGGACGTTTTGCGCTGGGCGCTGGCGGAGTTTTCGCCTGAGATCGCGTTGGCGACCAGTTTCGAGAGCACCGTGCTGATCGACATGCTGACGCGGATCCGGCCCGATATCCGGGTCTTTTCGATCGACACCGGGCGCCTGCCGGAGGAGACCTTCGAATGCGCGGCCGAGGCCGAACGTCGCTTCGGCATCCGGGTCGAATGGCACTTTCCCGAGCGGGGCGACATCGAGCAACTGGTGCGCGCGAACGGCGTCTACTCCTTTCGGGAGAGCCTGGAGGCGCGCCGCAACTGTTGTCGCATCCGCAAGGTTGCACCGCTCAACCGCGCCTTGCAGGGGCTGCGGGCGTGGGTCACCGGTCTGCGTCGCGACGAGGCGGATTCGCGGCGCGAGGTGCGGCAGATCGAGCGCGACGCGGCGCATGGCGGTATCGTCAAAATCAACCCCTTGGCGCACTGGACGGCGGAGCGCATGCGCGACTATGCGCAAACGCACAAGTTGCCGTATAATCGCCTCCTTGAGCGGGGGCACACCTCAATCGGTTGTCGCTGCTGCACCCGGCCGGTCGAACCCGGCGAAGACCCGCGCGCCGGCCGCTGGTGGTGGGAGCAGTCCGAGCACAAGGAGTGTGGCTTGCACGTCCGTGACTGGCAGATTTAGGTTTCCCGTTCCGGGAAACCTGATGGCGGGCCATAGCCCGCCTTGGAGAGAGACATCGCATGAACGCCACAATTTGCCGCCTGCCGGAGGATTTTGCGCAGGACATCGAGCAGCACGCGCACGATGTCGAGCGTCACCTCACGGGCGAGTTGTCGGCGTCAATCATGAAGTCGCGGCGTGTGCCCCGCGGCATCTACGAGCAGCGCCAGAATGGTCTCTACATGCTGCGCGTGCGCGTGCCCGGCGGCGCGATCAGCTTGGCCCAGGCCCGGGCGCTGGCCGGGGTGGCCGCGCGCCACGGCGGCTCCCTGCTGCACGTGACCACCCGCCAGGATATCCAGATGCACGGCCTGCAGCTTGGTCAGACCCCCGCTGTCATGCGGGAGCTATTCCCGGCCGGCTTGACCTCGAAAGGCGGCGGTGGCAACTCGGTGCGCAACGTCACCGCCTGCCCCTACGCCGGCATCTGTCCCGCCGAACGCTTTGACGTGACGCCTTTCGTACAGGCGGTCACCGAGCACCTGATCGGTCTGCCTGGCAGCTACAACCTGCCGCGCAAGTACAAGCTCGCCTTCAGCGGCTGTGGCGCCGATTGCGCCCTGGCCCAGGTCACCGATCTCGGGTTCATCGCGCAGGTGCGCGATGGTACACCCGGCTTCAGCGTCTACGCGGGTGGCGGCATGGGCGCCGAGTCGCGCGTGGGCGACCGCCTCGAGGCGTGGGTGCCGGCCGGCGAAGTCATCCGCCTGGCCGAGGCTGTGCGGCGGCTTTTCGACCGTCTTGGCGACCGGCGCAACCGCCGGCGGGCGCGCCTGCGCTTCGTCGTGCAGCGACTCGGGGTCGACGCCTTCCGCGGCCTGGTGCATGAGGCGCTGCCCGCCGTGGCGGCTGACGGTACGCCGGTGTGTGCGCTATCCGTCGAACTGGTAAGGGCACCCGCCGAACCGCCCGGCGACTACCGCGCCCTGCTCACGCCCGGCGCCGGCCTGGACGTGCTGCGGCAACGCCAGCCGGGCTACGTGGCCGTGCCGCTGCACCTGCCGGTGGGCGATCTCGCATGGCAGACGCTGGAAGCCGTGGCCGGCCTGGCGGAACGCTTCAGCGCGGAGCGGATGCTGCGGACGACGCAGGACCAGAATCTGCTCCTCCGTTTTGTGCGTGAAGCCGATCTCCCCGCCCTGCGCACGGAGCTGGACCGCGTGTTCGAACCCGAGACGGTCCGCGGCACCGCCGGGCCGGTCTTCACCGCCTGCACCGGCGCGGCGACCTGCCGCCTGGGCCTGTGCCTCTCCCAGCCTGCGGCCCGCGCCGGCGCCGCAGCCCTGGCACACGCGGGGATCGACGCGGCCACGCTGCGCGCGGTGGACATTCGCCTCAACGGCTGCCCCAATGCCTGCGGCCAACACCCCATCGGCACAATCGGCCTGTTCGGCGCGGCGCAGCGCGCGGGTGAACGTCTCGTTCCCGCCTACCGTGTGCTGCTGGGGGCGCGACGCGGCGAGGGGTGCACCCGGTTCGGCACCCTGGCTGGTGCGGTCCCGGCCCGGGCGCTGCCGGAGTTTCTCGTGGAGGTCGTGCGCGACTACGAGGTTGGCCGCCGGCCGGGCGAGGCCTTCGCGGACTACTTCGATCGCCGCGGCCTGGCACACTTCCACGCCATGATCGAGCGGCATAGCCGCGTGCCGCCCTTTGCCGATCGCCCCGACTTCTACCGCGACTGGGGCAGCGATGAGGAGTTCAGCCTGGCCGGACGGGGCCCGGGCGAGTGCGGCGCCGGCGTCTTCGAGATCGTCGGCGAGGACCTGGCCGACGCCGCCAAAGCCCTGGAGCAGGCCGCGGGCGCGGCCGACCCGGGCGAGTTGCTCTTCCATAGCCTGCTGGCTACGACCCGCGCGCTGCTGATCACGCGCGGCGTCGACCTCCAGGACCCCGACGGTATCCTCCGGGCCTTCGAGAGGCATTTTGTCGACACCCATCTGGTCGATGCCGGTTGCCGCAGTCTGCTGGCAGGCGCGCACGCATACCGGGCGGGGCGGGGCGACGCGCTGTCCGGCCGGCAGAACGAGATCCAAGGCCTGCTCGATCGGATCAACGCGCTCTTCGCCACCATGGACGCCGATCTGCGTTTTCACGTGGCCGACACCGCTCCGACCGCTGGGTTGTGGGCGTGCTCCAAGTCAAGTTGCTCCAAGAGATCGCCCGGCACTGACGGCACGGCGCAGAGCACCGTGCTACGGCCGCTCTGAGCGGCGCGCCGTAGAACGGTCCTCCGGGCCGTTCGTCCCGACGCAAGCTGCCCGGAACGATAGAAGGGTTCAAAGCGGGAATTCTTCCAGCCAAGCTGCTAAGGTTTTGCGCTACGGCTTGTCGGCCCGGGCCGCATGGTCCGTCGCCGTCTTGGCTCGTAGTCTGCTGCCATGCGAACCGCGTTGACCGTGTCAGCGCGCACGAATTGAAAGGTCCCGCCCCCCATGAAACCACCCGCCCCCACGACCCAGGAGAAGCCGAAGGACGAGCGTTGGTACAGTCGGCCGGCCGCAGAGGTGCTGACGCATTTCGGCTCCGCAGCGACGGGCCTGTCGGCGGCGGAAGCGGCCCGACGCCTGGCCGCCGACGGCCCGAATGCCCTCCAGGAAGGCCGGCGCATCAACCCGCTGTGGATCTTCTTCGGGCAGTTCAAGAGCCTGATCATCTGGATTCTGATCGCGGCCGGTGTGACCTCCGGCCTGCTGGGCGAACGCGCCGATGCCGTGGCCATCCTGGCCATTGTCATCCTCAATGCCGTGATCGGATTCTACCAGGAGTTTAACGCCGAGAAGTCTGTCGCGGCGCTCAAGAAGATGACCGCGCCGCGCGCCAAGGTGCGACGGGACGGACAGGTCGCCTCGATTCCGGCCGCAGACGTCGTCGCCGGCGACATCATCGCGCTGGAAGCCGGCGACCTGGTCGCAGCCGATGCCCGCATCCTGGAGTCTGCCTCGCTCGCCTGCATCGAGTCCGCCCTGACCGGGGAGTCGGAAGCGGCGCGCAAGCGCGCCGAGACGCTGCCGCCGGGCGAGACCGCCCTCGGTGACCGCGCCAACATGCTGTTCATGGGAACCAGCGTGGTTGCGGGTACCGGCCAGGCCGTTGTCGTGGCCACGGCCATGAACTCGGAACTGGGCCGGATCGCGGGACTGCTGGCCGAGGCCGGCGCTGAGGAACGCACGCCGCTGGAGCAGAAGCTTGAGAGCTTCGCACGGGTGCTGGTCTGGGTGGCACTCGGCATCGTCGCGTTGCTGTTCGGGCTCGGACTGCTGCGCGGGACCGCGGTCTTCGAGATGTTCATGACCTCGGTGAGTCTCGCCGTCGCGGCCGTGCCCGAGGGCCTGCCTGCCGTGGTGACCGTGGCGCTCGCCCTCGGCGTGCTGCGGATGTCCCGCCGGCACGCGCTCGTGCGCCGACTGCCGGCGGTCGAGACCCTCGGCTCGACGACGGTCATCTGCACCGACAAGACCGGAACGCTGACAGTGGGCGAGATGACCGTGCGGGCGCTCTACGTCGCGGGCCAGTCGTACGAGGTCACCGGTGAAGGCTATGGTCCGGAGGGTGAGGTGCGTTACGAGGGCCGCCGGGCCGTGTCCGACCACGCCGGACCGCTGCTCGAACTGGCGACCGTCATGCTCGGCTGCAACAACGCGCACCTCGCCCAGGAAGGCGGGGCCTGGAAGACCATCGGCGACCCCACCGAAGGCGCGTTGCTGGTGGCCGGCGCCAAGGCCGGTGGCGACCGCGCGCGCATCGAGCGCGAATCTCCGCCACAGCACGCCCTGCCATTCGATTCGGACCGCAAGCGCAGCACCGTGATCCGCCGGCTGCCCGACGGAAAGCTGCGCGCCTTCACCAACGGCGCGCCCGACGTGCTGTTGGCGCGCTGCACGCACCTGTATACCAATGAGGGTGTGCGTCCCCTGACCGACGCGGACCGCCAGGCCATCGTGGCGCAGAACGCCGCCCTGGCGCAGCAGGCCCTGCGCGTGCTCGGCTCGGCCTACCGTGATTTGGATCCCACGCCCCCGCCCGAGTTCACGGTCGACAACGTGGAGCGCGACCTCGTGTTTGTCGGTCTGGCGGGCATGTATGATCCGCCACGTCAGGAGGCCCGGCGGGCCGTGGCCGCGTGTCACGCCGCCGGTATCCGCGTGGTGATGATCACGGGCGACCATCCCCACACCGCGGCCGCCATCGCGCGCGAGATCGGCATCGCCGCCGGTGACGACCTGACGATCGCGGGCGTCGAGCTGGATCAGATTCCGGACGACGACCTCCGCCGACGCGCGCCCCAGGTTGCCGTCTACGCCCGTGTCACGGCCGAGCACAAGCTGCGTATCATCCGCGCCTGGAAGGCCAACGACGCGGTCGTCGCGATGACCGGCGACGGAGTCAACGACGCCCCGGCCATCAAGGGCGCCGACATCGGCATTGCCATGGGACTGGCCGGGACCGAAGTGACCAAGCAGGCGGCCGACATGATCATCACCGACGACAATTTCGCCACGATCGTGGCGGCCGTCGAAGAGGGGCGCGGCATCTACGACAACATTCGCAAGACGCTCCAGTATCTGCTGGCCGGCAACACCGGGGAGCTTCTGCTGATGACGCTGTGCGTGGTCGTGGGGCTGCCGTCGCCGCTGCTGCCGATCCATCTGCTCTGGATCAACCTGGTCACGGACGGGTTGCCCGCGCTCTGCCTGGCCACGGACCCCATCGATCCCGATGTGATGAAACGCCGGCCGCGCCACCGGTCCGAGCGCATCACGGACGGCCGCTTCCTGCGCACCATGGCGGTCACCGGCACCCTGACGGCGGGCGTTGCGTTCGCGGTGTACCTTGTGGCACTGAGGACCGGCACCCCGGCCATGGCGCGCTCCTACGCCTTCACCGTCCTGGTCTTCGCCGAGTTGCTGCGGTCGTTCGGCGCGCGCAGCGAGACCAAGCCGGTCTGGCGCTTCTCCCTGTTTACGAATCTCAACCTGGTGATCGTGGTGGCCGTTTCGTTCGGCCTCCAGGTGTGGAGCCAGCACAACGCCACGCTGGGGCGCTTCCTGAAGACGGTGCCGATGACACTGCCCGATTGTCTGCTGCTGCTCGCCGTGGGCGCGATTCCGCTGTTGGTGCTGGAACTGGTGAAGGTGCTTCAGAAGGCTTCGCGGCCACAGGAGGTGACGCCATGACCCGAGATCCGATCTGCGGTATGGCGGTCGACGAGGCGTCCGCGTTGCGCGTGGAGCGCGATGGCCAGACGTTCCCCGCTTGGCCACGACGGGCGGGGGCGCTCCACCGCCGCATCCCGGCCGGGCTCGTGCCGATACTGGCCGGGCTGCTGGCCTGGGGCGCCGTGGCCGTCGCCGAGCCGGCGCCGGCGGCCAGCAACCTGACCCTTGCGGCGGCCGTGGAACTGGCGGTCCGCGACAACGCCGGACTGCGCAGCCTGCGCGCCCGGCAGGCGGCGATGCAGGCGCGACCCGCCCAGGCCGGCGCATGGCCCAACCCGATGCTCACCTACGGCGGCATGGACCTGGCGGACGGCGGCACGTGGCCCGACACCGACGAGAAGCGGCTCATGCTCCAGCAGGCGTTCCCGTGGTTCGGCAAGCGCGGGCTCCGCGCGGAGCTCGCCACCCAGGAAGCGGAGGCCATACGGCACGCCGCCGATGGTGCGACCCGCGACGCGGTGATGCAGGTCACGGAGCGCTATTTCGAACTGGCGGCCGTGCAACGGTTCCTCGCAATCGCGGGCGAGGACGAGGTAGTCCTCCGGCGCCTGGAGAAGATGGCCGAGACCCTGTACGCTACCGGTGAGCGCGCGCAGGTGGACGTGCTCCAGGCGCGCGCCGAGCTCACCATGCTCAAGCAGAAGCAGCTCGCGTGGCAGGCCCGCGCATACACACTGAGTGCTGGGCTGAACACCTTGCTGGGGCGACCGGCGGATGCGCCGTTGCACGCGGCCGCACCGCCGCTGCAGGCCGGGCCGGATGGCCTCGCGACGGCCCTCGCGGCGGCCGCCGCGGCGCGCTCGCCGGAGGTCCTGGCCGCAGAGACGGAGCTTGCGCGAGCCAGCCTCGAGCGGCGGCTGATGGCGAAGGAGTCCTGGCCGGACTACACGCTGGGACTGGAGTACCGCGACCTCGGCGACAGCGACGACCTGCTCATGTTCACCGTCAGCGTCGAACTGCCGGTCTGGCGATCGAAGATCCGGTCCGGCGTGCACGAGGCCGAGCGGATGCAGGCCGCCGGCGAGGCGGCTCACGAGGAGGCGTTGCGGCAGAGCGCGCGCGAGGTGCAGGACGCGGCCTTCGCGTTCCAGGCTGCCCGACGCACACTGGATCTGGACCGCACCGAGCTCATTCCCCAGGCCGAAGCCCGCTTCACGGCCAGCGAAGCCGGCTACCGCGCGGGCAAGGTCGATTTCGCCGATTTGCTGGAGAGCGAGCGCTTCCTGCTGGAGGTGAGGACCATGACCGCCATGGCGGAAGCGGCGGTTGGCCTGCAGGCTGCGCGACTGGCGCGGGCGACCGGGGCGGAGGACGGTGCCGGGCCGGTTGGTGCAGCACGGAAGTAAGGGGAAATGGCATGAGCAAGCGCATCGTCATCGCAGCGGCACTGGCATTGGGTGTCGGTTTCGTGATCGGACGAGGGTGTGTGCCGGCGAAGGCCCGGACAGGTGCTGCGGACACCGGTGCGCTCCAGGTCCCGGGCAAGGTCGAGATCTGGACCTGCTCGATGCATCCGCAGATCCGGCAGCCCGCGGCCGGACCGTGCCCGCTCTGCGGCATGGACCTGATTCCGGCGACCACCGACGCCTCCGCCGCGACCAACCAGCCCCGCCAGGTCACGCTGTCGCCTGCGGCCCGCAAACTGGCGGAGGTCGCCGTGGCACCCGTCGAACGCCGGTCCTTCGCCGTGGAGATCCGCATGTCCGGCAAGGTGCAGTTCGATGAGACCCGCCTTGCCTACATTGCACCGCGCGTCTCGGGGCGCATTGACCGGCTGTATGCGAACTTCGCCGGCATGCCGGTCAAACCGGGCGACCACCTGGCGGACATGTACAGCCCCGAGCTGGTCGCGGCGCAACAGGAGCTGCTGCTGGCGGCGAAGGCCACCGGCGGCGAGGCGGCCTCTGCGGCGCTGCTCCATGCCACGCGTGAACGGTTGCGGCTTTGGGGCCTGACGGCCGAACAGGTCGCCGCAATTGAGCAGAGCGGTCAGGTACGCGACCACGTCACCTTCTATGCGCCCATCGGCGGGATCGTGGTGGAGAAGGAGGCCCGCGAGGGCCAGTATGTGGAGGCCGGGATGCGGCTCTTCACTGTGGCGGACCTGACCCGCGTGTGGGTGCAGCTCGATGCCTACGAGTCCGATCTGGCGTGGCTGCGTTACGCCCAGCAGGTGACCTTTCAGGCCGAAGCCTATGCGGGCGAGACCTTCATGGGCACGATCGCCTTCATCGCGCCGCTGCTCGATCCCATGACCCGGACGGTCCAGGTGCGCGTGAACGTGTCGAATGCCGACGGCCGGCTGAAGCCTGAAATGTTCGTGCGCGCGGTGGTCCGCGCGGGAGTGGACGGCAATGGCCACGTGACGCGCAGCGACCTGCGGGGCAAGTGGATCAGCCCCATGCACCCGGAGATCGTCAAGGATGGTCCGGGTGCCTGCGACGTGTGCGGCATGGCCCTGGTGCGGGCCGAGGATCTGGGCTACGCCGCGCCGGATGACGCGCGCGGCGAACTGCCGCTGGTGATCCCCGCGTCGGCCGCGCTGGTTACCGGCAAACGGGCGGTGGTCTACGTGGCCGTGCCGGACGCAGAGGGCACCTATGAAGGACGCGAAGTCATCCTGGGCCCTCGGGCCGGTGATTACTACCTCGTGCACGAAGGCTTGCAGGAAGGTGAACTCGTCGTCATCAACGGCAACTTCAAGATCGACAGCTCGCTGCAGATCCAGGGTAAACCGAGCATGATGGCGCCGACCGGCGACGCAGCCCCGGCCGGGCACGCCCACGGACAGCACGTGACGCAGCCCGCCGCGCGCACCCCGAAGGAAGCTGCCGCGGTCGCGGTGGTCCCCACGCCGAACGCGTTCCGGCAACAGCTCGCTGGTGTGCTCGACCCGGTGCTGGACATCGGCGACGCCCTGGCTGATGACGATCTGCGTGTCGCTGCCGCCGCCGCGGCCAAGGCCAAGCAAGCGCTCGCAACGGTGGACGCGAGCCAACTCGCGGAGGCAGCCGGGGCACGCTGGATGGCGTCGGCGGAGGCGCTGGATCAGATGCTGAGCGCGATGACGGCGGCGCGGGCGATCGAGCCCTTTCGGATGGCGTTCGGGGCGCTCTCGTCCGAGCTGGCGCGCGTCGTCAAGACGTTCGCCCCGCTGCGTGCCGAACCCGTCTACGAGCTTCATTGTCCAATGGCGTTCGACGACCGGGGTGCCGCCTGGCTGCAGCGGAGCCCGGCGGTCCGGAACCCCTATTTCGGTAAGGCCATGCTGGCCTGCGGCGAACTGACCGAGACGATCCCGCTCGCCGCCCGCGCCCCCGCCGCCGCAGGAGACCACGCCCATGAGTGAGTTTCCTGCGCCCGCACCGCTGACCGGCAAGCGGCCCTCCCTGCTGGACGGCGCGATCCGGTTCTGTCTGGAGCAGAAGCTGGTCGTCGCCCTGATCGTGACCTTCGTGATCGCCTGGGGCGTCCTGGTCGCGCCGTTCGACTGGGATCTGGGCGGCGTGCCGCGCAGCCCGGTTGCGGTGGATGCCATTCCCGACATCGGCGAGAACCAGCAGATCGTTTTCACCGAGTGGATGGGCCGTTCACCCAAGGACGTGGACGACCAGGTGACCTACCCGCTGACCGTCTCGCTGCTCGGCATCCCGGGCGTGAAGACCGTCCGCAGCAACTCCATGTTCGGCTTCTCGATGATCTACGTCATCTTCGAGGAGCGCGTGCCGTTCGAGGCCTCGCAGAATCGGGTCGTCGCCCGCTTGAACGGGCTGCCCTCCGGCGTGCTGCCCGAGGGCGTCAAGCCCGCGCTGGGGCCCTACGCCACGGCGTTGGGCCAGATCTTCTGGTACACCCTGGAGGGGCGCGACCCGGACGGCCGGCCGGTCGGCGGGTGGGATCTGCACGAGCTGCGCACCCTGCAGGACTGGACGGTGCGCTACCACCTCCAGGCCGCCGCCGGCATCACCGAGGTTGCCCCGGTGGGCGGTTTCGTCCAGGAGTATCAGATCGACGTCGACCCCGATGCCATGCGGGCGCACGGCGTGACCCTGCGGGAGGTCTTCCGCGCGGTACGCATGTCGAATCTCGACGTGGGCGCCCGCCAGATCGAGCTGAACCAGGTCGAGTATCTGATCCGCGCGCGCGGCTTTATCCGCAACGTTCAGGACATCGAGAACACGGTCGTCAAGGTCAACGCCAACGTGCCGATCTGCGTGAAGCACGTGGGCCGGGTCACACTGGGACCCGCCATGCGCGAAGGCGCGCTGGACAAGGAGGGCACGGAGGCAGTGGGCGGCGTCGTGGTCGTCCGGCATGGCTACAACCCGCTGGCGGCAATCAAGAACGTTAAGGCCAAGATTGCCGAAATCGCGCCCTCGCTGCCCGCCAAGGTCGTCGTGGACTACGCCAGGACCGGGCGCGCCGATCTGGAGGCCGTCGGTCGGGTTCACGGGTTCGAAGCCTATGCTGGCGCGGAGCTCAACCAGGCCGCGTGGCGCGCGTGGCTGGCGTCCGCACCGCGGGCGCAGTGGCCCCCGGGCATCACGACGAGCCAGGTGACGGTCGTGCCCTTCTACGACCGCACCGGCCTGATCTACGAAACCCTCGGCACGCTCAACCATGCGCTGTTCGAGCAGGTGTTGATCACGACGATTGTGATCATCCTCATGGCCGCGCATCTGCGCAGCGCCATCCTGATCAGCGCCGTCATGCCGTTGTCGGTGCTGATCTCGTTCATCGCGATGAAGCTGTTCGGCGTGGACGCCAACATCGTCTCGCTCGCCGGGATCGCGATCGCCATTGGCACGATCGTGGACATGGGGATCGTGATCACCGACAACATCCGTCACCACCTGTCGCGGGCAGAGGCTTCCGAGTCGCGTCTGGAGGTGATCTACCGCGCCACCAGCGAGGTGGGAAGCGCGATCTTCACCGCCATTGCCACCACCGTGGTAGGGTTCCTTCCCGTCTTCCTCATGACGGGGCCGGAGGGAAAACTGTTCACGCCGCTGGCGTTCACCAAGACCTTCTGTCTGCTCGCCTCGGTGATTGTGGCCCTCACGGTGATTCCCGCCGCGGCCCACGTCCTGTTCACCGGCCGCATTCGGTCCCGCCTCTGGAAGCGCGTGCTCGCCGTTGGCGCTGCAGCGCTGGGCGTATGGCTGGCGCTGCAGTTGCATTGGTGGGCGGGTGGTGCGGTTTTGCTGGTGTCTGGTGTTTACTGGGCGATCGAGGAGCGGGTGCCGGCAGCCGTGCGTCGCGCCATCCCCTGGGTCGCCAACGTCGTGGTCGTGCTGTTTGTGGGCGTGGTGCTCACCGCCCACTGGATGCCGCTCGGACTCGAAGCGGGGCTCTGGCGGAATCTGCTCCTGGTGGCCATCCTGATCGGCGGTTTCCAGGCGTTCTACTTTGCCGTCGAACATTTCTACGAGCGCATCATGCGCTTCTTCCTGGCGCACAAGCTCGTCTTCTTGACCATGCCGGCCCTCATCGTTCTGCTGGGTTACATGGGCTGGCTGGGGTTTGGGACCTTCTTCGGGTTCGTCCCGCGCGTGGCGGAACGGATCGGGATCAAGGCGGGCACCGTGCAGAAGAGCGGTCTCTGGTCGTCGTTGACGCACCGGTTCCCCGGCCTGGGCAAGGAGTTCATGCCGCCGCTCGACGAGGGCTCGTTCCTGTATATGCCCACCACGATGCCCCACGCCTCGATCGGCGAGGCGCTGGATGTCGTCCAGAAGCAGGACCGGGCCATCCGCGCGATCCCGGAAGTTGACTCCGTCGTCGGCAAGATCGGACGCGCCGACACCGCACTGGACCCGGCCCCCGTCAACATGATCGAGACCGTCATCACGTACAAGCCCGAGTATATCGCGGACCGCGATGGGCGCCGGCGATTGTTCCGCTACGACCGGTCGCGCGGCGAGTTCGTCCGCGAGCAGGACGAGTTGGTGCCGGACCCGCGCGGCCGGCCATTCCGGCAGTGGCGCGATCATATCCGGACGCCGGATGACATCTGGCAGGAGATCGTGAACGCCGCCCAGGTTCCGGGCACAACCACAGCGCCCAGACTTCAGCCCATTGCGGCGCGGATCGTCATGCTCCAGAGCGGCATGCGCGCACCCATGGGGGTGAAGGTCAAGGGGCCAGATCTCGAAAGCGTTGAGCGAGGCGGCCTGGAGATCGAGCGCGCCCTCAAGGAAGTGCCCGAGGTGGAACCGGCCGCCGTGATCGCCGACCGGATCATCGGCAAGCCCTACCTGGAGATTGACATCGATCGCGAAGCGATTGCCCGGTACGGCATGCAGGTCGAGGATGTCCAGGACGTGATCGAGGTGGCCGTGGGAGGCGTTCGCCTCACCACGACGGTGGAGGGCCGCCAGCGCTTCCCCGTGCGCGTACGCTACCCGCGCGAACTGCGCGACCAGGTCGAAACGCTGGAACGGGTGCTGGTACCCGCCATGGACGGCGCCCAGATACCGCTCACGCAACTGGCCGAGATCCGCTATGTGCGCGGGCCGGAAGCCGTCAAGAGCGAGGACGCGCTCCTGATCGGCTATGTGCTGTTCGACAAGAAGGCCGGCTTGGCCGAAGTGGACGTGGTCGAAGCGTGTCAGCGCCATCTTGATTCGAAAAAAGACGCGGGCGAACTGAACCTGCCGCCAGGGGTCACCTACCGGTTTGCCGGGAACTACGAGAACCAGATCCATGCCCAGAAGACCCTGGCGGTTATCCTTCCATTGACCTTCTTCATCATCTTCATGCTCATCTACTTCCAGTTCCGTTCCGTGATCACGACATCCATCGTGTTCAGCACGGTGTTCGTCTGCTGGGGTGGCGGACTGGCCCTGATCTGGCTATACGGCCAGGGCTGGTTCCTGGATGTGCGGGTTTTGGGCGTGGACCTGCGCGATCTGTTCCAGATTCGTGCGGTGAACATGAGCATCGCGATCTGGGTCGGGTTCCTGGCGTTGTTCGGTATCGCTTCGGACGATGCTGTGCTGGTGTGCACCTATCTGGATCAGCGCTTCGCGGAGATCAAGCCAGCCACGGTTGCTGCGATCCGGGAAGCGACCATCTATGCCGGCAAACGCCGCGTGCGCGCCTGCCTGATGACCACGGCCACCACGGTTCTGGCCCTGCTGCCTGTGCTCACCTCCACAGGACGCGGCAGCGATATCATGCT